>JBPCXB010000126.1:0-1369 GCA_051008935.1 Gammaproteobacteria bacterium
TGGGTGGCTGAGTAACGCAACAGCATCAACGGATTAAAGGCGGCAATGCCCTTTACGGTCTTTGTACCGGCCAGCTTTTGCGGTTCATCTAATAGAACGATGGGGCGGTTTGCGGCAATGACCTCAATAGGGCGGCGGGACTGAAACTCGTCTAATTCGCGGTAAATCCGGAGTGCATCCTTGCTGCTCCTGGTGGAGTCCGCATTAAAGGCTTGGGCATTAATGATCATGACTTGAATGCCACTGTCATTAGAAAAGTTCTGTACCTCGCTTAGTTTTTGCGACTGGTAAATAAAAAAACGCAATTTTTTACCGTATTGCTCGGTAAAGTGGTCTGCCGTTGCCTTTAGAGAGTAAAACACCCCCTCACGGATGGCAATGCTGGGAACAATAATGATAAATTTGGACCAGCCGTAGCGTTTGTTCAGCTCCAATATGGTCTTGGTATAGACGTAGGTCTTGCCGGTTCCCGTTTCCATTTCCACATCCAGATTAATGGCACCAGCCTGGCTAGCAACCAGTTTCTTAGACACCGGCAGAGCTTGGCGTTTTTGCACAGCCTTGATATTGGCCAGCACATCGACGTTCGCGGCAATTTCAGCGTTTCGAAAACCCTCTTCCGATACGCTTTGCTGGGCTTTTGTACCCGGGTCGATTGTATATTGCACACCGTGTACATAGGGCTGGCCGGCAAAGCAATCGACCACCGCATCGACTGCTTGGCTTTGATAGCTGTGCGTTTTGAATTGCAGTTTCATCAGCGTTAGATGCTGCGTACCGTGGTGTCGGGGCTGGCGTGTTTGAAGATTTGTACGGCGTTGATTTTTTCATCGTCTGAGGCAAAGGCATCGTCGCGAAAGACGATGCGCAAGGGCCTCAGCTCGGTCAGTTTGTGCACAAATGCCTCAGTGATCTGTTCATCAAAACAGGCGACCAGATCATCGCCGTTTACACAGAAGACCGTTTTGCCGTCGATGTGCCGCCGCTCAATCGGAGCAGCCAAATCTACACCCCAGCGCAGCATTACCTCAAACAATAAATCTTGTTCGCTGCGCTCCGGATTGATATTTTCGACCCCATCCAGCAAGTTTTTTTGGTTGCTCTCATCAGGCGTTTGCTGCACGGCACGGAGGTTGCTGCTATCGATTTTCAGCACCCGAAAGCCGATGTCTTTATTCCAGTCATTATGGCACTTGCCTTCCAGAATTTTCTGTCCGGCGCGGCGAATGCGCTCTTTGGAGATATCGGCGATATTGGCATAACCCGCCTTAAAGGCTTCTGAGCCTTTATCACATGCCTCGGGTAGTTGCACCATGATGAAGCGCCGATTGCCGCCATCCTCAGCATTGAGCTGCATCACGGCGTGGGC
>JBPCXB010000127.1:0-21351 GCA_051008935.1 Gammaproteobacteria bacterium
GAGCCTAGATGTTCCATAGACATGGCAGAGCACTCGATGTGCCATCCGGGCCGGCCTTTGCCCCAGGGTGAGTCCCAGACGGTACCGACGCTATGGTCGCGCGCATCTGCTGCTTTCCAGAGTGCAAAGTCGCGGGGATCTTCTTTTTCTTCGATCTGGCTTCCTGTTTGTCTGGAGTGGGTGTGGTCCTGATTGTGCTGACGGCTGGACAGTTGGCCATATTCTGGCAAGGCTTTGACTCTGAACCAGACCGTGCCGGATTGCGATTGATAGGCCATATTATTGGCCATGAGCCGTTCGATTAAAGCCAGAATACCGGCTATGGATGCCGTTGCTTTTGGTTCGATATCTGGGGGGAGTATGCCCAGAGCTTCAAAATCTTGATGCATGCTCAGGGTCATTTCGGCCACCAGCGCACTGGCAGAGATAGAGCGCAGCTGGGCTCGTTCAATAATGCGATCGTCTACGTCGGTGATATTGCGTACGTAAGTGACTTTCCAGTCGCGCTGGCGCAGGATCCTGACTAGCACATCGAATACTAGCATGGAGCGGGCATGGCCGATGTGGCAGTCGTCGTAGACAGTCATGCCGCATACATAGATCTGGAGATGCCCGGGCGTCAGAGGGCGGACTTCTAGAACCTTTCCGGTCAGGCTGTCGTAAAGAGAAAGAGTGCTCATGCCAGATTGCTGGCGGCTTGTTGCAGGCGTTGCCCTACCCGTTCCCGACCCAGTAGCTTTGCCATAGCTTCTAATTCGGGCCCCTTACTTTGACCGCACAGCGCGATTCTCAATGGCATATAGAGCCTGCGCCCTTTGTGTGAAGAGAGCGATTCAAGCTCTGCGGTAAATTTGGGCCAGTTGCCATCGGCTTGTGGCCACAACTCTATAGCCATCCGGAAAAATGCGCTCCCTGCTTCTTTGATGATCGCTTGCCCTTCTGGGTTTTGTACCAGAGGGTCTGTAAAGAATCGTTCTATCCACAGTGCTGATTCTTCAGGGAATAGGATATTTTTGCTCAGGCAGGTCGCTAGCTCTGCCGCCGGTATCTGATTGGGTAAGCGGTTCATATAGGGTTGGAGCAGGGTGGTCAAGTCAGAGGTGGGCATAGAGCTCAAGGTTGTTTTCTGCCAAGCTTTCAGCTGGTCCTCTGTGTAGCGAACGGCTGATTTAGACAGCCCATCCTCTAATAGATTGTGTGCCATTTCATCCAGACTCAACAGATCTTTCGTTTTGACCGGATGGCCTAATCTGAATAAGTAATTTGCAATGGCGATGGGGCGATAGCCTTGCTCGCGTAGAACGCGGATAGAGAAGCTTTGGTTGCGTTTAGACAGAGGCTGCTTGTTGCCGTCTATGATCATGGACAGATGCCCATATAAAGGTGGTTTGCACCCCAGAGCTTGAAGCAGGAGCAGTTGTTTGGGTGTATTGGGCAAGTGGTCTTCGCCCCTCATAGCATGTGAGATGCCCATGAGGGCATCATCCAGCGCATTCACAAATAGAAAGGTCGGCTCACCGTCTCGGCGCAGTATCACAAAATCGCTGATGGTATTCGATTGAATAGACCATGCGCCTCGGATGAGATCCTGCATGTTAATTTTCTGATTACTGGGTATTTTGAATCGCCAGGCGTGCGGCGCTCCTTGTGCCAGTAGCTGCTGTACCTTAGCAGGATCTAGATTGAGGCATTTGCGGCTGTATTTTGGCGGTCGCCCTGTGGCTAGCTGTCTGTCCCGCTCCAGTTTCAGGCTCTCATCTGAGCAGAAGCACGGGTAGATGTCGCCTTGTTGTTTGAGTTGGTCCAGATATTGGCTGTACAGCTCGCGGCGGTCCGATTGTTTGACGGGTTGCTGGTCCCAGTGCAGGCCCATCCACTTTAAATCTTCTAGCAATGCCGTGGCAAATTCTGGTTTGCAACGTGTCTGGTCGGTGTCTTCTATACGCAATAGGAATTCCATGCGATGTTTATAGCCGAGTAGCCGGTTGAAAAGCGCGGTACGTATATTGCCTAAATGCAGATATCCAGTCGGGCTGGGGCAGAATCGAGTAGCCATGGAAGGGTGGGCGCAGTTTCGCTAAGTGCTGTACAGAAAATTATAGAAAATTCGCGGCGTTAGAATGACAGCAAACAGATAATAGCCCTAAATTATAGAAATGATAGGGCGAGCAGGAATAGGCGTGTATAACCGAATGCTATTTATCTCGGATCTGCATTTGAGTGCTGAGAGTCATACAATTTGGCAGAATTTTGTGTCATTCTGTACGCACCAGCTTCGCAAAGATGACCAATTGTTTATCCTGGGCGATCTGATGGATAGCTGGATAGGAGATGATGATGATGCCGATTGGGTTGATCGGCTCAGAACACAGTTGAGGACGCTCAAACAGCGCGGCATTGGTGTGGCTGTGATGCGTGGTAATAGAGATTTTCTGCTGGGGCAGGCATTTTGCCGTTCAGCAGGGGTGCAACTGCTGGCTGACCCCTGTAGCCTAGAGGTTGACGGCCGGCGCATTGTATTGACACATGGCGACGGACTGTGCACTCAGGAGCTTGACTACATGAAATGGCGCCGTTTGTGCCGCTCCCATTCTTGGCAAGAGCAGTTTTTAAAACTGCCGTTGTTAGAACGTAGAAGGCGTGCAGCTGCTTTGCGTACGGATTCTCAACGTCAAAAGGATTTGCAGGCAACGGACGTTGCCCCTGAAGCGGCGCAACAGATCTTGGTCGATTGGGGAGGGCAGGTGTTGATACACGGTCATACCCACAATCCGGGAGTAGATACAATCCCTATGCGTGATGCGTCGGCTATTCGCTATGTGCTGTCAGACTGGCGCCCTGAAGCGCACTACCTCTTGATCACCCCCAGCCCTAGTAACCGTGACGGCGAAGCCTGGACAACGGACCTGCTGACTTATCCGGAACCTTCTGCTTGCTGAGTGACTCTAAAAGGCATATCAATTATTTGTGCAACTTGGAGTAATACACATGCACTATAACTGTCTGAAACCCCTTTTCAATGCCCGTTTCGTTTTTGCGCCACTGGCACTGTTCGTTCCTTTCATCATGCTGGCGGCGCCGGTTCAAGCCGACACGCTTGGGCTTGCTTCGAAAGATAGTTCGGTATCGATTAAAGCGCAGATCGCCCAGACCCAAAGTGAAATCACCGATTTTATTTCCGAGCATGTCGACAACGCAGATGCTGTAGATCTGTTGACCAGTAATCAGGAGAAGATCGGTGAGCTTAAGGGCGCACTTAAAGAGTTACGCAATGCTGATGAGCAGGATAGCGAAGCAATAGCTGCCGCTCGCACAGAGTTGAAAGCGCTTGCGTCCGGTCAAAGGAAGCTATTGGCGGACTTGCTCAAAGAGGCTAGAAGTAATGCCCATAGCGACCTGATTGCTGCAGCAGCAGAGGTAGCAACAGGAGACCAGGTCTCGCAATTGAGTACTAATGCCGATAGTATCAGCGATCTGAAAAGCGAGATTGCAACGCTGCGATCTGAAGATGAGATCGATTATGTCGCTTTGACTGAGCTACGCCAGCAGGTTAGAAGCTTGCGGATGGAGACCAGCGAATTGTTGGCTGAATTGGCGGCAACGGATGAAGATTTCGGGGCTTTATTGGCCAGCTACAAGGAATCGCCTGCTGCGGGCCGCAAGCGGTTGTTTGGCCACCGTCGCCATCGCCGCAATCATTGAGGCGCAATGCAGGGCCATTGAATGGGGTGAACAGGGCAGCTTTAGCTGCCCTGTTCTTTTTTAAGCGCGTTAGCACTAGTAGCATCCGTCAGTGACAGAGCGAGTGCATAGAGCTTTCTGCGGGGTTGGCCTGTCAGCTCTGCTGCCCTTCGGGCGGCTTCGGCTGGTGGGCAGAGGTCGAGCAATGATTTCAGGATTCTGGCGGTTTGATCATTGGTTGTGATCGCTGTTTGACAGCCTTCGATGACTAATACAGATTCGCCTCTCAGATCAATTTGATCCTGCTGAAGCTTGAGAACCATATCTTGCAGCTTGCAGCGTGTGATGCGTTCGTGCATTTTGGTCAATTCTTGGCAGAGTACGATGCGACGCTCAGGCTCCAGTTGTTCCAGCAGGGTTGTGGTCAGTGCCAGCAGACGCTGGCTGGATTCAAAGACAACATGGGTGGCTGATTCTTGGGCCAGCGTGTTGGCCCATTCAATGCGCTGACTCTTCTGGCGCGGAGCAAAACCATGAAAAATAAAGCGGTCTGTCGGCAAGCCGGCGATGGACAGGCAGGCGGATATGGCGCTGCTACCCGGGATTGGAACCAGCAAAATGCCGGCGTTAATGGCCTGTTCTACCAGTCTGTATCCCGGATCAGAAAGCAAAGGGGTGCCTGCATCGCTGGTCAGTGCCAGATGCTGCCCGGATAGAAGATGTTGAATGAGTTGCTGGCGTTGCTGTTGAGTGCTGTGTTCGTTGTATAGTGTGAAAGGGGTAGGGCAACCGATCCGAGAGAGCAGTTTTTTGGCTGAAAGCTTGCTTTCGGCAGCGATGAGTGACACTTCGTTCAGAGTGCGGACCGCTCTGGGGCTGATATCTTCGAAGTTGCCGATGGGTGTGGCGACAATATAGAGTGTGCCGGTTTTGGAGGCGTGGTTTTCAGGCATGTCGAATGTAGTTGTTTTGAGGATTGTAAAATGCTGTGCGAGCAGCACTTTGGGCTTGCCTCAAAGATTCATAGGATATAAAGCCATGAGAACAAGGTGGATGCCGCTATTTTTACTTATTTTGCTGGGGCAATTGTTCTCTGGAGAGTTGTACGGCCAAATTGGTTCGACGGCTTTTCCAGAATCCAAGGAATTGCAGTCTCTGGCCCTGCTTAATCAAACATTGGAATCTCTGGAGCGCCGCAAGGTGCCTTGGCTCCCTGCCGAAGTAGCCAGCACCCGTAGCGATACTGTTGTGGATTTTTCCGGTTCTCTGGATGTGCCTGTGCAGGCTTTGTATTCAGGAGTCAGAGCACAGAGCAAGGCGCCTGCAATGCAAAGCCGAAACTATTCGGAGGTACTTGTCTGGAGTATCTGGCATCGCTTGCTATACAGCAATATACGGGTCCGGAGTCGCGATGTACTGTCTCCTTGGCTGCAATTGCGCAATATCTTGCGCAACCGATTTTTGACTTCTGAAGCCAAGCTCGGTCGTGTGTTGATGTGGCAGAGCCAGCACCCGAGACATCCTGCATCCTTGATTGCGCACGACCTTCAGATTCGGTTGGCGGGTTTGCATCGGATCCAGCAGCTCAAGAAAATTGCCGTGCTGTTGCCGCTAACTGGTGAGCTCAGTGCTGCGGGCCATCTGGTTAGTAAAGGCATTAGAATCGCTTGGTTTAAGCTGAAAAAAGAGTTGCATCAGGTGCCGGAGTTGCGCTTTTTTGATAGTGCCCAAGAGCCCGGGCAGTTGATTAATGGCTTGCTGGCAGCTCAGATCGATTTGATTATAGGCCCCATCGACAAGAAGAAGTTGATACCTTTTGCGCAGCAATTGTCAGAGCACAGTTTGCATCCCAAGGTGCTTTTGCTGAATTGGACGGATGACCCTCTACCTAATTCTAAATTCTGGCAATTTGGCTTGCCGATCGAAGAAGAAGTTAATGCATTGGCTCGCTATGCATATGCACGTGGTATCCGGCGGGTTGGTGCCTTGATTGCCGAAAGCAATATAGGGCTCAGAGCAGGTGCGGCACTTGAAGACATCTGGTATGCACTGGGGGGGGAATGGATCGGAACCGAGGTGATTTCCAGCGGTAGCGAATTGAGTGAGGTAGGGCGCGATCTGCTCTTGACCAACCGCAGCCAGAGGCGCCATGTGCGATTGCAAAGGATCATCGGTTCAAAAATTGAGCATATCCCGCGCCGTAGACAGGATTTAGACGGTCTTTTTATAGCTGCGCCTGGAGGTAGAGGCCATCAGATAACAGCAGCTCTGGCCTACAATTACCTTGAAGGTATTCCGTTGTTTGCGCTTTCTAGTATTTATCAGCCACAGGATAGCGGTATCGAATTTGATCTGGAATCCGTGATTTTTGTAGATATGCCTTGGATGGTTATGCCGACAGAGCGATTGGGCTACCCACCCATATATAATGACCATGCTTATCGAAAGCGCTTGATTGCATTTGGTATCGATGCTTTCAATGTCGCCTTGCGCATTGCTGTATCCCCGCTGGATATAAAGATGCCTTACTGGGGGGTAACAGGCATTCTGACCAGAGATCAGCAGAAAGTGATCTGGACCCCAGCACCTGTGACCCTATCTGAAGGTGTTTTGAGAACACTCTAGTGGGTCGATCTGGTATCGGTATCTTGTGGCCGAAAGTTTTGTTAGGTTCTAGATCTGGTAGCCAGCGTAGAGGCGCGCAAGCCGAGAAGGTGGCTCGGCAGCTGCTCGAAGCAGCGGGGTTGCATTATCTGGCAGCTAATTTCTTCTGCCGGCAGGGCGAACTGGATTTGGTGATGTCGGATGCGAATGTGTTGATTTTTGTAGAAGTGCGTCACAGGAGTTCTAGCCAATGGGGGAATGCGCTGCAATCTATTTCTAGAAGCAAGCAAAAGAAGCTGCTGGCAGCAGCTCAATTTTTTTTGCTCGAACATCCTGTCTGGCGTCATGCGGCTTGTCGGTTCGATGCGGTTACCTTTGATGGCGCTATCAAGCTTGACAATGCTTGCTGGCACCAGAATATTCTCAGCTGTGACATGCTGTAATGCATCTGTATGCCATCGAATCGTGTCATTGGGCATGAAACCCATGAAACTAAAAATACCGAGTTTGCATTCTGTGGCGCGCATCATACTGGCAGCCCTGCTGCTGTCTGCTTGTTCTGCTCCGCTTCCAGTTGATTATCAGGGTAACGAGCTTCAGAAGAATTACAACGACCTGCTGGTGCTGTCTGCTACAGAGATCCGCATTGATAAAAATATTGGTAGGTCTATTCGAGATGTGCTGCAGCAGGATGAGCGGCTTCAGGATATTAAGGTTTATGTCCACAATGGGGTGGTACTCTTGATCGGGCCAGTTTCCGGCGAGGTTGATGCCGCCAGCTTTGCGGGGTCGGTGGCAAGTGTGCGGGGGGTCAAGGTCGTGCACAACTACACTGAACCTGGCGGTAAAAAGAGGTTTTTAGGCTCTATCGCAGACAGCTGGACGGGGTTTCAGCTGCGGCTGCATCTGGCAGAGCTTCCGCATGCCTTACAGAGCCGTGTGCGGCTGATTTCCTATAAGGGGCATATCTATATCATGGGGTTGATCCGTAGCTATGAGAAAAAAACTCTAGGTACGGCTATAGGGTCTGTGGATAGAGCTAGAAAGCTGATCCTGCTAGCAGAGATCGTAGATTAGCTAGCGCTACACAGTAATCAGTGGGTTTTGGGCCATGAGCTCGCGTTCTACAGCCGTCAGGCTATTCTGAAATACCTGCGTTGCCTGCATGCGGTTGAAGTAATCTAGCATGGCGCGCGTCTGGCGCGTCCGGGGGATTTCAATCCCTAGCACGGGCAATCGCCATAGGATAGGCAGCACACAGCAATCAGCCAGTGTCATGACATCGCTCATGTAATAGGCCTGTTCAGAAAATATCGGTGCTACGCTAATAATGCGCTCGCGAAGTTCTTCTCTGAGCTGTCTGAGGACCTTGGGGCGTGAAAATCGGGGTGCCGATAGCTTGCTGACATGTCCTGACCAGTCGCGGTCAATTTGATGAATGTACATACGCACTTTGGCGCGTTCGGTCGGGATTTCCGGGAGCAGCGGTGGATGCGGGTAGCGCTCTTCTAGATATTCCATAATCAGGTTTGGAAAGAACAGAACCAGGTCGCGATCTTTAAGAACAGGTGTTTCCTGATAAGGAGCCTGCTCGCTCAGCTCTTCCGGAAATTCGTTGTCAATGATCTGGTTATGAAAGCGGATTGTTTTCTCTTGTAGGGCCAGATTGACGCGCTGACACAGATGGCAGTTTCGGCTGGAATAGAGGGTTGCAAGAGGGGTTGTAACTTTGTTGTCAATATCCATAGGCAGAGGTAGCTAAAAAGTGGGGAGCAGTGGTTATTTAAAGGCGTCGTAATCTTTGCGGTACTCGCGGTACAGCATGTAGGACAGCACAGAGAATATGATGAGGAACATAATGGCGTAGAAGCCGATTTTATGGCGCAGTGGCTGTTCTGGTGTAGCACTGTAATCCAGATAGTTCACTAGATCATAGATCAATGTATCGAATTCAGCAGTTGTCATGCTGCCCGACCCTTTTTGATGCATGAGTTCGTCGCATTTTTGCACCATGACTGGGGCTCCCGAGATGGGGTCGCGTTTTTGACCTCCATTTGCAGCTGTGCCGGGTACGGTTGCGCAGCCGAGGTACTGCCGGCCTTGCAGAGATTCAAGAACGTTGGGCATACCAACCTGTGGGAATACGCGGTTATTGGAGCCCCAAGTTTGGTCAGGGTCGCTATAGAAGCTGCGCAGATAGGTATAGACCCAATCTGCCGAACGTGCATCTGTGACCATGGTCAGATCGGGGGGCGCAACGCCGAACCAGCTCTGGGCGTCTTGAGGGTCCATAGCGGAATGGATCTGGTCATTGATCCGGTGCGATGGAGGAAGCAGATTGCTTTCGTAGATAGAGATGGGTATCTTTAGATCAGCAGCTACTCGCCCATGGCGTGCATATTCAGTCGAATGGCAACCGAGGCAGTAGTGTTGGAAGGTAGCAGCGCCACGCTGTAGGGAAGCCAGATTGCTGCGATCTGCCTGAAAGGTGTCGCAGTCTCCATAGGGGCCGCATTTGCCGGTGTAGGCTATGTGGGCGCTTGCTTCAGCGGGATCTGGTTGTAACCAAGCAGTCAGTTGTCCCACTATGTTGAGAAAAGCAGAGAGTGCCACCACAGTAGTGGAGAGTACCACGAGACCCCAAAGACTTACTAAAACTAATCGCCAAAATGACATTGTGATTCTCGGTGTCAGGTCGTAGGTGCTGCTGTTTGTCGCGGCGGTTGCTGCTGTTTTTGATCGCGCGGGTCAATAACTGGGCGGCTTTGTTCGTATTTTGTATACAGAGGCATCAGCAGGAAATGAGCGAAATAGATGAGCGTAAAGAACTGAGTCATGAGCTCACGCCCTTCGGAGACTGGAACAGCCCCCAGATACCCCAAGCTGATAAAAGAGATAATCAGTGCCGACAGCGACAGCTTGCTGAACATTCCTTTATAACGCATGGAGTGCGCAGCACTGCGATCAAGCCAAGGCAGAATGAAGAGAACGAGTATGGCGGTTACCATAACGACTAATCCCCAGAATTTGGCATCCAACCCTAGAAAGGGAACAGTACTGGCGCGTAGCATCGCGTAAAAAGGCATGAAGTACCAGACTGGAACGATATGTTCAGGTGTTTTCAGCCAATTGGCTTTTTCAAAGTTTGGTGCTTCCAGAAAGAAGCCGAAGAACTTGGGAATATAGAACGCAACGACACAGAACAGGATCATCATGATACTGATGGCGAAGATGGCTTGCAGCACTTTGTACGGGAAGAAAGGGATGCTGCCTATGGGTACGCCGTCTTTATCCAGTTTGGCTTCTAGATCTACGCCATCTGGGTTGCCCGCTCCTGATTCATGCAGTGCGACGATATGGAGAAAGATTAGTGCAACCATTGCCAGCGGCAGAACGACTGCGTGCAAGGCTACAAACCGCCCCAGAGTCGCACCTGAGATGACATAATCCCCTCGGAACCATTCCACCAAAGAGTCGCCGATTAGAGGCACGGCTCCGAACAGCGAAACAATCACCTGCGCGCCCCAGTAAGACATCTGACCAAAGGGGAGTACGTAGCCAAAGAAGCCCTCTCCCATCATGACCAGAAACAGCAATACCCCCAGAATCCAGACCAGCTCTCTGGGCTTCCGATAAGAACCGTATAAAAGTCCGCGGAACATGTGCAGGTAAACAACGATAAACAGGAACGAAGCTCCAGTCGAGTGAAAATATCGCAACAACCAGCCCAGCTCTACATCGCGCATGATGTATTGAACGGAGTCAAAGGCTTTTTCTTCGGCGTTTTCGTAGTTCATCATCAGCCAGACGCCGGTGATGATTTGGATTGCAAAAACCGCGGTAGCCATCGCTCCGAACAGATACCAGAAGTTGGTCCAAGCAGGTACTGGATGTTTGGACAGGTGGCGCTCAAACGTGTTGATGATAGGTAATCTATCATCTAGCCATCGCAAGGTATCTCGCATCGTTTGTTTCATGATTTCAATCAGCTTGTAGGTGGATCTTGACCGATTACAAGGGTACTTTTATCAGCAAAATGATAGGCTGGTACAGTCAGATTGGTTGGAGCAGGTACTGCTCTGTACACACGCCCGGCCAGATCGAATTTAGAACCGTGGCAGGGGCAGAAATAGCCGCCTTGCCATTCAGGGTCATAGGGTTCGGGGCGCTTCTGTGGCGCAAAGCTCGGCGCACAGCCTAGATGCGTGCACAGTCCGACTAGCACACTGATGTCAGGCCGCAATGAGCGGGCTTGATTAGTAGCATAGCTGGGTTGGTCGGAATTTTTTGAATCCGGGTCTGCCAGTCGCTCGGGGTCAAAGCTTAGAGCGGCCAAAGTCTCTTGGGTGTGACGAAAAACGTAAACAGGTTTTCTTCGCCACTCTACGACTTTCAGGTTGCCAGCCTTGATGTTATCTAGATTGACCTTGACGGGACCGCCAAGCGCCTTGGCTCGGGCACTAGGCTTCCAAGACAGGATGAAAGGGAGGCTAGCGCCTATAATCCCCGCACCGCCCAGCGCACTCGTTGAGCCGATTAGAAATTCGCGTCGGGCAACGTTGACTTGAGGGCCATCGCGGTTATAGGCTTGGGCAGTAGGGTTTAGACCGTGATTGTTCCTAGATTCGCCGTGGGCATCTGGGGTATTGCGGCTACTCGGGTCTTTGCTCATTGCTACCTTTGTTTGGTATCCGGGGACTGGCGGGTTCTAATCCTGTGTTTGTGTATTGCAGGTTATGGTACCGGTTCAGGGGGCTATCGATCATCCGAGCCCCGATTGATCAACGTTTAGAGTACTGAGGTGCTTTACGGGCTTTGTGCAGGCCGACTTTTTTACGTTCCACTTTGCGTGAATCTCGGGTTAGAAATCCAGCGCTACGCATTCTCGGGCGCAATTCCGAGTCGTAATTTACGAGAGCCCGAGTAATGCCATGGCGGATCGCTTGAGCTTGAGCCGAAATGCCGCCGCCAGATACTGTGATCAGGATATTGAAGCGGTGTTCCAGATCAGCCAGTTTGAGGGGCTGCTGGATGAGGGTGTGGGCAATTGCGTGACTGAAATACTGCTCCATGCGCTTCCCATTTACCTGAATGGCCGCAGGGCGCTTTGCACTGGTGGGGCGTATAAATATGCGCGCGCTGGATGTTTTCCGCCGGCCGGTAGCGTTGTAAGAAATTGGATCAGTCAATTGAGGAGGCTTTAGTCAGGAGGATGGGCTATGCGTTAAGAGTGCAGGTCTGAGGTTTTTGGGCTGCATGGGGATGCTCGTTACCGCTATAGATATGCAATTTGCGCAACATAGCCCGTCCCAGACGGTTTCTGGGCAACATGCCTTTGACGGCTTTGCGCAGAACTTGTTCGGGCGCATCTTCCAATGCTTTGCGCAGGTTTTTTTGCTTTATTCCACCAGGGTACCCTGTGTAGCGGTAATAGATTTTATCGTCTAGCTTTCTGCCGGTGACTGCCAGCTTCTCGACGTTGACTACCACAATATGGTCGCCCATACAGGTTGAGGGGGTGAAGTCAGCACGGTGTTTGCCGCGCAATTGGTAGGCAATGCGGGCGGCCAGACGGCCGAGAATACAGTCTTGTGCATCGAAGAGCGCCCAAGAACAGTCTATATCTTCGGGTCGAACGTAAGTTGTGGGTCCTTTGGCCATAGCAGTGTTGTTGAATATTTACAGCGGTCTGGTGGTTTTAGTAAGTGGGTGTGGTAATTTCAGGTTTGAGGGCTAATAAATGCGGGGTGCCGTATCTTGGTAATACTTGCACTGTTTATGTTGAGCTATTCGGTTGGCAGGCATTGCCCGAGACATTCAAGGACATGATGACATAATAACAACATCACAACGCCACATGCACAGTCTACTAATAGACTGACATAATGTCCACACCAATTCACCTGAAATTATACTCTGAAAGCATCCTCAAGCGGCTTGCATCACGGCTATTCCGAGGCGGTAGTTTCCAGAATTAGGTCTCGTCTAGCCGCAGTCTGGCCGCCAGAGCATGAGCTGTCAATTGCTCTTCTCTGGCCAGAATTTCAGTTGGTCTGGATAGTTTGCGGCTGGCAGGCGGGGGGCATTCGATGAAGGCCATTTCAGTCAGAAAGGTACTGACACTTAAAGACTGTGAGAATCGGGCGGTGCCGCCAGTAGGTAATATGTGGTTGGAACCGGCTGTGTAGTCACCAAAGACCTCTGCGCTGGCATGGCCCAGAAATACGGCGCCTGCGTATTGGATAGAGGGCAGCAGCTCCTGCGGTTTTTGTATGGCTAGTTGCAGATGTTCGGGTGCCAGTTGATTGGCGATTTCGGCGGCTGCCTCTAAATTGTTGACCGTGATAGCAGCACCTTGATCGGTCAGGGAGGCACAGATCGTTTCTTTGCGCTCCAAGTCTGGGATGAATTCTTTCAGGCGATTCTGAACGGCGGCGGTTAATTCTGCCGAGGTACTGATCAGAATTGGGCGTGCAGAGGGGTCGTGTTCGGCTTGGGAGCATAAATCTGCAGCAACCCAATCAGGGCGGGCTGTTTCATCTGCTATGATCAGTATCTCAGAAGGACCGGCCAGAAGGTCGATGCCAACGCGTCCGAATACCTGACGCTTGGCTTCAGCTACCCAGATGTTCCCGGGTCCCGTGACGATATCTACAGCCGGAATACTCTCCGTGCCGAACGCCATAGCACCTATAGCTACGGCACCGCCGATTGAGTAGATGTTATGGCAGTCGGCTATCTGAGCGGCTGCGAGCACGCTGGCGCTGTATTTTCCTTGAGGCCAGGGGGAGCATATGATGGTGTTGGGTACGCCTGCTACGCTTGCGGGAGCTAGATTCATCAGTACCGAAGATGGATAGCTAGCGGTACCGCCAGGGATATAGCAGCCCGCTGAACGCACCGAGCGGATAATGCGCCCCTGAATCACCCCCAACGAATCTTGAGTACGCCAAGAGTTTCTCTCGGCCCGCTCGGCAAAGTGGTAGGCTTTGATGCGCTGATAAGCAAGTTCTAAAGCGCCTTTGACTTCAGAGTCAAGGGTTTGCAGGCTTTCAGCCATCAGCTCGGCATCCACTTTGAGCGCATCAGGGTTCGAAATCTGCCGCTGGTCCAGCTTGCAGGTCCACTCTATTACCGCATCGTCGCCGCGCTCTTCGATATCGAACAGGATCTGGTGGACCTTTCGAGAGACATCAAGCGGTACTTTCCAAGTAGATTGTTTCAGCATCTGCTGCAGTCTCTGATGGGCTTCTTCAGAAGGGAACGTAAATTCAGGGAGCATGAGGGATCAGGTGGTTGTATGTGAGAGGGTATTAGCTGTCAGCAAAGCGCTGTATTAAACGGTCTATAGCCCGCATGCGCCAGCGCGCTGAAGCTTTATTGATGATCAGGCGGGCGCTGACCGATAGGATGGTATGGATGAGTTCGAGGTTATTTTCTTTCAGAGAGCGACCGGTTTCGACTAGATCGCAGATACCATCTGCCAGACCGAGCGCGGGCGCGCTTTCCAGAGAGCCCTGTAGGGGAATGACTTGCATGCTCTGCCCTTGTGCCTGAAACCATCTTTTGGTGGCTACTGTGTGGCGCGTCGCAATGCGAGGGTATTCAGGCAATTGTGTGCCCGCAGGTGCGGCGATGCAGAGCTTGCAGACGCTGATGCGCAGATCCAGAGGCATGTATACCTGAATATCGGGTTGTTCAGCGATGATATCGTTGCCGACGATGCCCAGATCTGCTGCTCCTTCATGGACGTAGGTGGGGACATCCCAGTTGCGTTGCACCTGCAGACTGACCCCCTGGCCTATATCAAAGCCCAGTGCCCGAGTGCTGCTGGTTTTTGGGATCTTAAAGCCGAGCTTTTCGAGCATTGGGCTGGCGTTATCCAATGCCCGTCCTCTGCCGATAGCCAGAGTGATCTGGTCAGAGTCTGTGGAATAGTTCATACGATTGTTGTGTTGATGGGTTTTAGGTAGGCGGTGGTCTGCAGGCAGGCACTTGGGTCGTGCAGTTATCTGATTCTAGTAATGCAGGCCCCTAATTGCTGGAGCTTTTCTTCGATCCGCTCATATCCGCGGTCGATGACTTCGATATTAGCAATAGTCGTCTGCCCTTTGGCGTGTAGCCCGGCGATCACCAGGCTGGCTGCGCCTCTTAAGTCGCTGGCTGTCACCTGTGCGCCGGTCATATGAGCGGGGCCTGTGCTGATTGCCGTATTGCCGGATAGGGTGATAGAAGCGCCCATGCGGTTCATCTCTTGGGCATGGCGGAAACGGTTTTCAAAGATTTGTTCGTGGATCTGCGCGCGTCCTGAAGCTATGGCGTTCAGTACCAAAAACTGCGCCTGCATATCGGTAGGGAAGCCTGGGTAAGCCGCAGTCGTGATATCAGTTGCTTGGATGCCTTGGATTTGATCCGGCATACTGAGTTTGATGCTGTCCGGTTCGAATTCCAGTTGGGCGCCGTATTCTGTCAATTTGTCGGTAAAGGCTGTGAGATGGCTAGGGGTGCATTGAGTCAGCGTGATCGATCCCATAGTAGCTGCAGCAGCAGAGAGGTAGGTTGCAGCTTCGATGCGGTCTGGAATGACTTGGTGGGTGCACCCGTGTAGTTCATGGACGCCTTCGATATGGATTTCGTTGCTGCCAGCACCTTGGATGCGAGCGCCCATGCGGGTCAGGCACTGTGCTAAATCTTGCACTTCGGGTTCTTGTGCTGCGTTAGAGAGGCGTGTTGTGCCATCGGCTAAAGTGGCCGCCATCATGATGTTCTCTGTGCCAGTCACGGTCGGCATATCGAGGTGGATGTGAGCGGCTTGCAGACGGCCTTGGCTGCGGGCTTCGATCACGCCTTGGTTGATCTGGATCTGTGCACCCATTGCGCGTAGCGCATTTAGATGCTGATCGATGGGCCGAGCTCCTATCGAGCATCCGCCTGGCATGGCCACTTCAGCTTGGCCGTGGCGCGCTAGCAATGGGCCCAGCACCAGCACCGAGGCGCGCATAGTGTTGACGAGTTCGTAAGGTGCCACTGTACTTGTCAGGTTGCTGGTTTCAAGCGATAGCTCTAATTGCGATCGTGCGCCTTCCAGAAAGCTGATCCTAGTTCCCATGCAGTTTAGCAATTCCAGCATGGAGGTGATATCTGTGATGTGGGGGATATTTTTGATGTGCAAGCGGTCTGAGGTCAGAATGCACGCCGCAAGAATAGGTAGCACCGAATTTTTAGAACCAGCACAGGCTAGGGTTCCTGAAAGTGGACGGCCGCCTTCTATAAGGAGTCTTTTGCTCAACAGCTAGTACGCTCCAGAGATTTAATTGCCCCGATTATCGGGGTGCAGAGGCCTGGTTTTGATGCTGAGCGCATGGATTTGGCCACTTTGTATCTCGGAGTGGAACAGTTGATAGATCAGCTGCTGGCTCTTCATTCTTGATAGGTCCTGAAAGGCTGACGACGCAACGGTCAGAGTGAAGTTGCATCCTTCGCCTTCAACAGATACCTGCGTACCTTGAGGCAAATGCTCTAGGATGGTTTGCTTAACCTTATCGGCATCCATGCCAGACTTGGGTCAGCCGTCCCATTGGTTGATCACTTGATCGATATCTTTATAGGTTGCCATACTGCTCGCAAACTGCCCGACATAGACATTAGTCAGGTCGGCACCGTCTATTCGAATATTATAAAGTTTCCATTCGCCCAGCTTGTTGACGTAGAGGTAGTAGGTTAGCGTTACGGTACTGGCACTGGTTGTAGCCTGCATATCTACTGTAGCCAGCCGGCTTCCGGATTTTTGCGAACTGTTGGAAATGACTATTTTTTCAAGTTTGAATTCTGCAATGGTTTTGGCAAAGACGCTGGTGAGGCTGTCTCGGAACCGGATGCCGAAGCGCGCGCGTTGCTCTTTGCTGGCGGTTTTATAGTAGTCGCCCATGACCTTACGAACAGCGATACGCATATCAAGCATAGGATTCAATTCTTCTTGAATCGCCTGTACGAACATTTCAGGATTCGTGTCGTATGACGCTTTGTGCTGTTCGATGGTTGCCAGCAGTTCTGTGGAAGCTTGATCCACAAAGTCCGCCGCACTGAGTAACTCTTCAGGCTCAGTTTGCGCTGTTTGCTCTGTTTGCGCTGTTGCGAGTGCCGGCGATAACAAGATTACCGCGGCGATGGTTGCAACGCTGATCCTCAGAGAGTGTGTCAGGCTGTGGTCATTAAGTAGGTATTTCATGGTATATCCCTGCTTCAAGACTGTTGGTTGATAGAAGTTATGCAATAGGGAATTGTAAACTATCACAAAGCTATGCACATTATAGGCCGCACGTTGCGTGTTCCCAATAGGCTACTAGCAGGGGGTACGGTAAATGGGGGTACAGTAAGGGGGTACGGTAAGCGGGTATAGGTAGCTTAATCCTGTGCAGTTTTTGGATGCTTAGGCGTTGGCGTATTCGGCAACCTGCTTAATGTGAGTGGGTAGCCTAAACATGCTGTAGAGAGGTTTGTTCTATGTGGGTTCAGTTTGCGATTGTTGGCTTGGCGCTGACGAGTTTAGTTTGGAGTGCATCCCAACTCGTTGCTAGAACCAGTCAGCTGGCTAGAGCCTTGGCAATATCCCCGATCATAGTGGGGATCGGTATTATTGCAGTAGGCACGTCCTTGCCTGAATTGGTGGTGTCCGTTCAAGCGGCTATGGGCAACCACAGTGGTTTGGTGGTAGGCAACGTGCTCGGCTCTAATATTGCCAATAGTCTTTTAGTTCTAGGCGCAGGTCTTTTGTTTGCTGCTACCGCGTTACCGCGCAACGCTCTTTTGGGATGGAGCGCTTTGGTTTTGAGTTTGATCAGCACTTGGTTTCTGTATGACGGTCAGTTAGCCCGATGGGAAGCCAGTATTCTGCTGCTGTTGCTGATTCCAGGGGTCTGGCTGATCCTGAGAGAGAGTAAATATCAGGAAGCGCCTGAGGTTCCGGCCGCCGAATCCAGCCCCATGCAGTCAATGAGTCGGTTGGCGTTGTTGCGTCAGGTCCTCTTTGTGCTGGGTTTTCTGCTCGTGCTGCTCATCAGTGCCGAGTTTTTGGTATCTGCCTCTATCAAGATTGCACGAGGGCTAGATATTGACGAGCAAGTAATTGGACTGACGATTCTGGCATTGGGCACCAGCTTGCCTGAACTGGCAGCGGCCATAGCTGCTGCCCGACAGAAAGAGAATGAGTTGATCTTGGCAAACCTTTTGGGGTCGAATCTATTTAATCAGGCTGGAGTGATGGGCATAGCTGGATTGATCCTGCCTTTGAGCATTGAGCCGGCCGGCATTATGCGCGATTTGCCTGTTTTTGTTCTTGCAGCCATTGTCGTTGCCCTGCTTGCTTGGCGCGCACCATCTAGACCGCTCTCTATTTGGGTAGGATTGGTACTGGTAGTCAGTTATCTGGGTTATATGGTTTGGTTGCAGCAGTCTGTTGTGACCTGAACCTCGGCGCATGGTCTATCGCTGGAACCAGCGCATGGAACATAGAATATCTACATAGCCATAGATCGTTAGGCGCACATACGGACATGCCCTCGGCTCCTACTCCCCAAAAAGCTGCAACAGAAACCCTGCTGGATTCCGGCCGCCGAGTCTTGACGATGGCACAAGAGGCTCTGAACCGAGCCGCCTTGGCTCTGGGTGCTGATTTTGTGGCTTTGTGTGGTGAATTTCTTCAGACCAAGGGCCGTGTGGTGGTGATGGGAGTGGGCAAATCTGGCCATGTAGGTGCCAAGATTGCTGCAACCCTTGCCAGTACGGGTACTAACGCTTTCTTTATTCATCCTACAGAAGCGGCCCATGGCGATCTGGGAGCGGTATCCGAACACGACCTGATCTTGATGCTGTCGAAGTCAGGCAGTAGCCATGAGCTGGAATTGCTGGTGCCTGCTTTTAAACGCAGAGGCAACCGGATTGTCTGTATGACTTGTGAATCGGAGTCGCCCTTGGCGCAGGCCAGCGACTGCGTCTGGGTATTGGAGGTGGAGCAGGAAGCTTGCCCCAATAATTTGGCGCCAACGACCAGCAGCACTTTGATGCTTGCAGCTGGAGATGCGGTTGCTGTTGCCCTTCTGGAAGCTAAAGGCTTTTCGCGGGCGGATTTTGCCAATTTTCATCCGGCAGGCCGTCTGGGTCGCAGGCTGTTGATGCGCGTCAGCGACCTGATGCGCACAGGCGATGATATGCCGCTGGTTGAAGCGCAACAACCCATTTCTGAGGCCTTATTGATCGTGTCTCAGAAACGGATGGGAGTTGCTGTCATCTATAGTGCAGTTAATCACCATCAAGTCGAAGGCTTGCTGACGGATGGTGATTTGCGCCGCTGTTTGGAGCGCAACGTTGCCATCCACCATACGCCTATCTGTGAAGTGATGACCCGAGATTTTCACCAGATCAGTCCGCAGGAATTGGCGATAGTCGCTTTTAATCTGATGGATCAGCATCAGATTAACGTGTTGCCGGTGATGGAGCAAGGGCAGATTCAAGGGGTACTGAGTTTGCATGATGTGATTGGCGCGGGTGTGGTGTGATGGCTGGTTTAGATACAGTACCAGATGCGCTAGCCGCTCAGGTGCGGATGCTGTGTATGGATGTCGATGGGGTGCTCACGGACGGTCGCCTGTATTACGGCAGCGAAGGAGAAGCCTATAAGGTCTTTGACGTGCTAGATGGGCACGGCTTGGTGGCTCTGCGTCATGCAGGATACCAGCTGGCTATTCTTTCTGGTCGAGGGGGTGACAAGTCAGGGGGGCGCATGGTGCAAAGGCGCGCTGCTGAACTAGGTATCGCAGAGGTGCACGTAGAGCTAAAAGACAAGCGAACCGTGCTACTGTCCATGCTGGAACGGGTTGATATTCGCGCCGAGCAGGTCTGTTATGTGGGGGATGATATACCGGATATCGGCCCGATGCAAGTAGTGGGATTGCCGTTGACAGTTCCGGCAGCCCCGGCTCAGGTTCAAGCAGTGGCTCTGGCAAGTACCAGGGCACAAGGAGGCCGAGGAGCCGTTCGAGAAATCTGCGACTTGCTGTTAGCGGCGCGGGATGGAACAGGTGCTGATGCCGGCTCCTGACTTGTTGCTGAGTTGGCGACCTGTATGGGGCGTAGCCCTGTTGGCTGTGCTGATGTCTGTTGCTGCTCAGAGAACGAATGCCCAAACCCTTGATCCAGAGCCGAGGCAGATTTTGGAGGCGTCGAATATTAAGCAGATGTTTAGGCAACCTGATGGCAGCATCTTGCAAATAACAGCAGAGCACTTGCAGTTTTCTGACCGCGATCAGTTCAAGCTGTCAGGGGCAGTGCGGTTCAAGGGCCGTGATTTTGAACTGAGAGCAGAACAATTGGATTTGACCTCGCGCCCTGATCAGGCCCTGACTCTGGTGGCCCGCGGCTCACCGGCGCAGGTCTATCATAGCAAAGGTATGGAACTAGAGGCTGATTATCTTGAGTACGACAGTGTTTCCAGATTGCTGTCTTTTCCACAGGGGCTGCAGTACCGTGGCCAAGGGACGGAAATCGGCATGGAGCAGGCCCAGTTTCTGGTCGACGAAATAGGGGTCACGCAGGTGGTCCCACAGCAGTAGCGCCCATGGATCTTACAGAACCGCACCAGTCAGAATCTGCTTTCATGCATACCGAATGCCTGCGCAAGCGCTACGGTGCTATTGAGGCAGTACGGGACGTCAGCATGTCTGTGAATCGTGGAGAAATTGTGGGTTTGGTGGGGCCGAACGGCGCTGGTAAAACGACCGCTTTTTATATGATTACCGGGCTGATACGGCCAGATGGCGGCAGCATCTATGTTGACAAAGGTTCCGGCCTTTTGACGGACGTCACCTATATGCCTATCTACAAGAGGGTACGCATGGGATTTGGCTATCTGAGTCAAGAGCCTTCGGTCTTTCGCTCCCTGAGCGTAGCAGAAAATATTCAGGTGGCCCTTGAGCAGAAAGAACTCAGCCGTATTCAGCAGCGAGAACGCCTCGATGAACTACTGAATCAATACAATCTTTGGGATATCCGTGGTCATTTGGGCTCTGTGTTGTCTGGTGGTCAGCGCCGCCGCACCGAGATTGCGCGTATTCTGGCTACAGAACCGTCGCTACTATTGATGGATGAGCCCTTTGCAAGCATTGATCCGGTATCTGTTGAAAAGGTCAAAGAAGCCATGCTGGAGTTGAAAAAAGACGGTCTAGGGATCATCGTTACCGACCATAGTGTGCGTGATATTTTTGATATTTCCGATCGCACCTATATCATGCTCCGAGGGCAGGTTATTGCTTCAGGTGATGCGGATTTTCTGATCAATCATCCTCTGGTTCGGAAGGAATATTTGGGCAACAAGTTTCGTCTTTGAAACACTGCACCAACTGCTATATACAGAGTCTAAGTGATGCCAGAAACAGAACCGCAGCAAACGGATCCGAGCCAGACTAAGCCACGCGCAGATGGCCGTCCCCGCTCTCTTGACAGGCCGCGGAGAAGCTGGCAAGAAATAGAAACTCGGCTACTGCGTGTGACGCGGGAGTTGAGTAGCCGTTCTTGGCCCAAGATTGCCCGAGGTCTGAATTCACTGTCTCCGGGTCATGCGGTCCACCTTCTGGAGTCCAGCCCCCCTTATCAGCGTAATATCCTGTGGAGCTTGCTCGATGATGAACTTGAGGCTGAAGTCACGCCTCTTTTGAGTGCTGAAGTCAGGCGTCAATTACTCAGCAAGATGGGAGCAGACGAGCTGCACCAACTGGCCAACCGTATGGATATAGCTGAACTCGTTGCAACGATCAATGAGCTGCCTGATGCCATCGCCAAGAATGTGTTAAACCAGGTGAACCTCGATCGCAAACAGCGTATTGAACGGTTATTAGTCTGGCCTGCTGGGACGGCAGGCTCCATGATCAGTCCAGAAATTCCTTCTCTGCCGTACAACAGCTATGTATATCTTGCCCAGCAATATATACAAGAGCATCATGAGGAGTTTGCCGGGTTGCAGGAAATTCCGGTTATTGATGCCCGACAACATTACAAGGGGACGATATCTCTGGT
>JBPCXB010000128.1:0-2751 GCA_051008935.1 Gammaproteobacteria bacterium
AGAGGGTGCACTGGCTGATGCAGCGTACACTACCGTTCCGATTGGGATAGCAGTAGATCTGACCGGCAACCAACTGCCGAACGCCCCCGAGCAGAGTGCGCGTTTAGGTGTGCAATACAATATCAACCTGGATGGAACGACTCTGGCTTTGCGCGCTGACTATTACTGGCAGTCTGACTTCTACTACCGCGTGTTCAATACACAGCAGGATCTGATTGAATCTTGGGATGTGCTCAACTATCAAGCGAGCCTGACTAGTTCTACTGGTGATTGGACGATGGAAGTCTGGATAAAAAATGCTGAGGATAAAGACTTTATTACAGGTGGCTATTTCACAGATGCATCTTCCGGTAATTTCACCAACATTTTCTTGCTTGAGCCTCGGACAACAGGCTTTAGCTTCAAATTCCGCTATTGATCTCGGTAACACCCTGCTTTGATTTTCAGGGGATATCGGCGATGTATGGGATCTGCAGATGCAGATAGAGGCTCAAACAAGGACTAAAGGCTAAAAGGCATAAATGATGTTCAGAATGAAAGTGAATCTAAAACAGTTTTTGTCAGACTTCTCGACTGCGGGTCTTTTGTGCGCAGTGTTGTCAGCAGGAGGCGTTGCGCTTCTGTTACCAGCTTCGGCTTGGGCGGTGGAAGAGGACGGCGAAGCGCTGGGGACGATTGAAGAGATTACCGTAACTTCGCAGAAGCGGGAACAAACCTCTCAAGATACAGCATTGGCGGTGAGCGCTTTCGACGAATCGGCTATCGATCGTGAGAATATCGACGATGTTTTGGATATTCAGTTTTCGGTTCCCAACTTTCTGTATTCAAAAACGAACTTTACTGGTGCCAATTTGAGCATTCGTGGTGTCGGTAACAATGCTGTTGCGGCCAGTTCGGATTCAGGTGCCGGAATTCATTTCAACGGCGCTTACCTGGTGACCAGTAATTTGTTTGAGAGCGAGTTTTATGATGTCGCTCGGATTGAGATTCTTCGGGGTCCGCAGGGTACTTTGTACGGTCGCAACACGACAGCGGGCGTGGTCAATGTCATCCCCAACAAGCCTTCTCAGGAATTTCAGGCATCTGGTGAAATGTCGTTTGGGAACCACCGCGGCATCAAATACAAGAGTGCAGTCAACCTGCCACTTACTAACTGGTTTCAGGTGCGCACTTCTTTGTTTCGCTTGACGCGCGAAGGTTTTGTGCGCAACCACGCTACTGGCAATCAGATTGATGATCGGGACATTGTCGCAGGTCGGTTAGCATTTCGTTTGGGCGGTGCGGCAGACGGTCCGTTTGAGCTGAATATTTACTACGATCACTTGCTGGAGGAAGATTCCCGCCTTCGTCAATCGAAACAGGTTTGTCATACAGATACCGAGAATTTCTATCCTTACAATTTGGGATGTTTGCCGGGCCAATCGCTTTACAGTGACGACCGCAATGGCTCCCCAACCGTTTATACGACTTTGGCTGGCTTTTTAGGGGTGGCCTTACCGGCTCCCGCTGCGGGCATCACTTTTTATCCATCTCCCTTGGTGTTCCAAGGTGCTGAACTAGCAGGACTCTTGCCGGCTGGTGTGTCGGCGCAAGCAGCCTACAATGCGGCAACTGTTGATCAGGATGCGTTTAATCCTGAAGATTCGCGTTCAGTCAATCAGGTGATTGATCCCTACTACAAAGTGCGCAACAGCTTGGCTGCGGCAGATATGAAGTGGGATTGGGGAGCGTTAGAGATAAATCTAGTAGCAGGTCGTCAAAAGCGTTTCTTTTCATCGAACAATGACTACGGATCGTCGGGCCCAAATGGGCAGCCGGTTCCTTTTGATGCAACAGCGGTAGCGGTGTTTAATGGCAGCGTATCGGCAGGTGTTCTGGCTGCTTTATCTGGTGCGGGTGTTACAGCTGCTACTGATCTTCTTGCAGCGATTGCTGGGGACACTGACACTGCCACTGGCGCAACAGCACAGGCTATTCTGGCTGGTGCTGGTCAGACGGCTCTGGCAGCAGCGCTTGCTGGCAACTACCTGTATTCAGAAGATCCGGTTCTGACCGGCCACGGCCAGAGTACCAACGGCCAACGGGGACTGTTTGGCTGGGACTGGAGTCACGGCACATCGGATGGTACCACCGAAGAATTTCGGATTCAAAGTGATTTCGATGGCTGGTTTAACTTTCTGTTGGGTAGTTTCCAGCTGGAATATGAAAGCCAAGGTTATTACGATGTGCATTCCAATCTGTTGGCGGCAGCTGCAGCTGGCGCTCCTTATTCGGCGGATGGTCAGTATTTGGGTCACTTTCGTAATGATACTCAGAGCTACCTACTAAACAGTGAAGCGACTTTTGCAGAGTTCTACTTTGGTGATGAAAACGCCAAGTTCACCCTGGGTCTTCGCAACACCAAAGAAGATAAGACAACGGTATCACGCCAGACCTTGTTGAATGACCCAAGTCTGCCCTTTATTGCCAGCATATCCAACCGTTCATGTGGCACTTCAGCTTGGCGTACGGCGGGTTACGGCAGTGGTACGGGTTGTGGTAATAATGCTGTCCCAGGTTTTACCACCCTGAGTAACGAATGGGACGAAGATACTTGGAAGCTGGGCCTAGATGTTCGGCTTGGCGAAGGTTCTTTGATGTATCTAACCCGTGCGAGCAGCTATAAATCCGGTGGTTTGAACCCGCCCGCTTTTACGGGAGCCTTTGCTCAGACTTTTGGTCCTGAATATGTGGAATCCTTTGAATGGGGTT
>JBPCXB010000129.1:0-1051 GCA_051008935.1 Gammaproteobacteria bacterium
CTTGAAATGGGATCAGGTAGGCTATGAGCTGCTGATGGAGCAGCAGCGCGCGCGTGCTCGAGTTGCTGACCCGTTTAAAACCCATGCTACCGAGGGAGTGGCCGCTCTGCCCTCGACCGATTTTTCGGGCTATGAGCAATTGCAAACCCAAGGTAATGTGCTGGAGATGTGGCAAGAAGGGCGCGCAGTCTCTGGGCTTTCAGCGGGTCAAACAGGCCTTCTGGCATTGGATAAAACGCCTTTTTATGCCGAATCAGGAGGCCAGATTGGGGATACAGGGTTGCTGGTATCGCAGGATGCCAGTCGCGCGCAGCTGCAAGTATTAGATTGTCAGAAAGAAGGCGCAGTACACCTGCATCAGGTGCGGGTAGAGTCGGGCGCAGTGCAGACAGGCGATCAACTGGTAGCAGAGGTAGATGCCCCCCGCCGACAGGCTATTATGCGCAGCCATTCAGCAACGCACCTCATGCATGCCGCCTTGCGCCAGATCTTGGGCGATGGTGTAGCGCAGAGAGGTTCTTGGGTAGGCCCTGACCGATTGCGCTTCGACTTCTCGCATGCCAGCAAAGTCAGTAGAGAAGAGCAGGGTCAGATCGAACAGATAGTCATCGAACAAATCCAGCAAAACTCTGAGGCTCAGATCGCTGTGATGGATCGCCAGCAGGCTCTGGATTCAGGGGCGATGGCACTTTTTGGTGAAAAATACGGCGATCAAGTGCGCGTGCTGACAATGGGTGGCGATTTTTCAGTTGAGCTATGCGGCGGTACCCATGTAGCTCAGACAGGTGCCATCGGTTTTTTCAAAATACTTTCTGAGTCTTCTGTAGCAGCTGGTATTCGGCGTATCGAAGCTCTGACCGGTGATGCTGCTTTTAGCCTGTACCGTCAGCGCCTTCAGAATCTGGAAGATATAGCGGCCCAACTCAAATGCTCGACAGATCAGGTGGTCAGCCGTGTAGAGCAGCTGCAGAAACAACAGAAAGCCCAACAGAAAAGTGGTTCTGGCTGGAGTATCCGTTATGTGCAGGCGGGCTCCATACCGTTGCGGTTG
>JBPCXB010000130.1:0-1024 GCA_051008935.1 Gammaproteobacteria bacterium
GATCTTCAGCACATGGATTTTTCCAGGGCCGATTTGTCAGGCAGTCGCATGCAAGCCACAACCATAGCGCTGTCGAAGTTTGTGGGGGCACAGCTACAATCGGCTGTCTTCGAAGACAGCCAAGTAGCCGGATCGAATTTTGACCACAGCGTCGCAGCCAACATGGTGCTCAAGCATGCGATGTTTTTCACTAGCACTGCCAGCGGCGCTACTTGGGCAGGCACTATTGAGGGACAGGCCACCTTCGAACGCATGCACTCTTTGCCCCAGTTGCATGTGCAAAGCGATGGCCAATTGAACCTGTCTGATCTGATAGACCTATCTCCCATCCACCTGACTGCACAGTTAGATTCACTGGTGCTCAACGCCATGCAGAACACGCATTTGACGCTCCAAGGCCAACTGGGAAGGCTAGAAATTATTATGGGCGTGGGACTGGAGCTGGGCGCAACAGGCCAGATGGCACCCGACCCCGAGACCCCCAGATTGGCCTTGGATGCGTCAGGCCTAGTTGCAGACCAGGTGCACATTAAAGGGACTGAGGTGCGCCGATTGGAAGGTCTCAAGACGGCGTTGCTGGTGGTGGAAGGCTCCGATTTGCGTCGCGCTGCTTTTGTTGGCTCAAAGTTTCAACAAGCGCGCTTCGTCGACAACTATTTTGGCGGCAAGAACATCGACGCCGGCGCCATAGAGCAATTCTATAGGAGCAGCCAGGCGTCAGAGCAGGTAGTCGCAGCTAAGCTAGATCGGATGAAGCTGCTGTTAAAGCCAGGCACCATCTTTGCTGACGTGCAGGTAGATCAGGTAGTGTTCGAAAATAATAGGGGGGATATTAACCATTCTCAAAAGCTCAGTGCCCAACAGGTCACAGTTCGAAACAGCCCGATACCAGGCCTTATCAACCTAGAGTCGTTCGACGGTATAGGGGTGATCTTCACGGGCGACTATATACGCATTCACGACTGGAGACATGTGAGCATTGGCGGGACACAACTGTTGCATGCGCAGTTATCGGGCACAGTGG
>JBPCXB010000131.1:0-10240 GCA_051008935.1 Gammaproteobacteria bacterium
TGATGGTGCCAATCTCATTATTGACGTGCATGATCGACACTAAACACGTATCCGGTTGAATGGCAGCCGCTACTGCGTCAGCGCTGATATGCCCCTTGGAGTCTGGGTCAATTAAAGTCACGCTGAAGCCTTCGCGCTCTAACTGGCGGCAACTGTCCAGAACCGCTTTATGCTCTGTGCGTGCAGTCACTACATGCCGACCTTTGGTCTCTGCATAAAAATGCGCCACGCCTTTAATGGCCAAATTGTCGGCTTCGGTAGCACCCGAAGTCCAGACCAGCTCTCTAGGGTCACAGCTCAATAAATCTGCTAGGTGCTGACGCGCCTTCTCAACCTGCTCTTCTGCTTCCCAGCCAAAGCTGTGAGAACGCGAAGCCGGGTTGCCAAAATAGCCTTCAGGGCCCAAGCATTCGGCCATCATAACTGCAACACGCGGATCAACGGGGGTCGTTGAGGCGTAATCCATATAGATTCCGGAATTTCTCTTCATGATTCTCTCCACAAGAGTTGCGCTGTATCAGTAGCTGCAGAGGTCTGAAGCGGAGGACGGGTTCCAGCTATGACTTCTTTATGAATGTTTTGGGCTAGTTGCTCCAACGAAATCTGCTGCAGAAAACGGACCATATGGGTATTGAGCTGCACCCACAGATCGTGTGACAAACAGGCCTCGCCACTTCGGCAGTTCTTGTGCCCTTTGCAACTGGTGGCATCCAAGTGGTCTACGCTTTGCAACACTTCACCGACCGATATGTCGGCCGCAGAACGCGCCAAACGGTAACCGCCCATCGAGCCACGTTCGCCTTTTACCAACCCTTTTGCACTCAGAATTCTGAACAATTTCTCCAGATAGAGCCGCGAAATATGATTGCGCTCACCGATCGCTGCCAGACTGGTAGGGGATTGCAACGGATTGCAGGCGCTGTGCACAGCCAAGTCGAGCAATGCGGTGATGGCGTATCTGCCTCTGGTCGTCAGTTTCATAGCAAGGGGTAGAACCTGTCTGGAATACTCTATGATCAATTCAGACTATTTTAGTCCGAATTGACGCCACTTTAAACGATTCTGTGTGATGAATCAGTGACAACTGCTATAAAGCGCGGATGGCGGATGGTAGCTGATGATGGTAGACCCGAGCAGATTCGAACTGCTGACCTCCACGATGTCAACGTGGCACTCTAACCAACTGAGCTACGGGTCTGACTCTAGCTGCAGGCGCACTGGCTACTGCCGCCTGATGCCCATTTTGCATTAAAACGCTCTGTTTCTCCAAACCAAAGCGGTCGGCAGACTCTGTTCGATAGCAGTAAAATAATCTTTTAGCACGCACCAACTGTTTTTGAGTTAAATGAAACGCACTTTCCAGCCCAGCAATCTCAAACGCAAGCGCACACACGGTTTTAGAGCACGCATGGCAACTGCGAATGGGCGAAAAGTCCTGGCCCGCAGGCGTAGCAAAGGCAGGCGTATATTATCAGCCTAACCCGAGGGATGCCCTTTATATTTGCGGCCTAACCCTTCGTTGCCTGATCTTAACCCCGCCCTTTTGTAACTTGATGTGCACCTGTGAATGCCTCCGGTCAGACACAGCATTTGCGGTATCCGGGCAAAAAACAGCTCCGATCCGATGCTGAATTCCAAAGAATACTGGGGCACGAACCCCAAAAACCCTTCAGGCTATTCCTGTCGCTTTTCAAAATCTCGTATCGCATTTCACGCCACCCCGATACCCGTGCCCGCCTCGGCATCCGCCTGAGCAAGAGACACATTGCGCGTGCTGTCGATCGAAGTCGCGTGCGCCGGCACATCCGCGAGGCTTTTCGGGCTAAGCCGCTCTGGGGGTTCGATTGCATCGTCCAAAGCCGCCGCAACAACGCCAAAACATGCAACCTGTCACCATACCTCCACACCATCACTGCCAAGCTGCTGCAGAAACAACTGCAAAAAGCCATGCACACGATACAGCTCAGGATGTGTAGCGATGCCTGATGCAAAGCTAGCGCTGGACTCTGACACAAAGGTAGCGCGGGCAGCTGCTATCCGGCCTGTTCGGACAGTGCTGATTGGATTGCTTCGCCTCTGGCGCTATGCATTAAGCCCCATGCTGCCGCCGGCCTGCCGTTTTTACCCCAGTTGCTCTGAGTACGCCGAGCAGGCCATGCGCATGCACGGCATCTTTAAGGGCAGTTTACTGACCGGCCAGAGGCTATTGCGCTGCCACCCTCTGGGACCTACAGGCTACGATCCGGTGCCCACGAACCACAACCCGAAATGCAAGAGTAGCTACTGATGGACTGGACACGCCTTCTACTGATTGCCGGAATCGCCTTCTGTTCCTACCTGCTCCTGCTGGAATGGGACCGACGAGACACTGAAACGGCGGATGCTGCCGCGGAAACACAGGCCGCTGGCGCAGAGCTTCAAGAAAACGCCAGTGGGCTATCGCCTGTAAGTCCTGAACCATTGCTGGCGGCACCCAGTGCCTCGGATACCCCTACACATACACAGGATGCTTCCGGTCTGGCGGCACCCGCTCAGGCTACACAGGTGCCAGAGGCCGCCAAGAGCAATCTGTATGCGATCCATTCAGATACGCTGTCGCTGAATATCGACCTTGATAATGGGGAAATCAGCGCTGTTGAGCTGCCCCTGTATGCGCAAAATTTGCACCAACCGGATCAGCCGGTAGTGCTCATGGACCGGCTGGGTGTTGCCCGCTATTTTGCACGCCAAGGCATCCAGTATCTGGACGGCTCTGCGCTAAAACTCGCTTTCCAACCTGTAACACAAGAAGCTTCTGATAGCGCAACTGCTACCACGCTCAGCTATTCTGATGGTGGAAACATCGAAGGGCAGCGCACCTACCGCACGACTAAGGGCAGCTATCTGGTAGAGATTGAAGAACACATCGCTAATACTGGCAGCGAATCGTTATCTGTTGTGCCCTACGCTGCGTTCTATCGCAATGATATACCCATCGACCAAACAATAGGCTTTGGCCTGGCATCCTATCTTGGGCCTGCTTGGGGCAGCGCAAACGACTACTACACCAAAGTCGATTTTGACGAAGTGCGTGAAGACGGGCTGTCAGAAAGTACCACAGGCGGTTGGATTGCTATGGTGCAGCATTATTTTGTAGCGGCCTGGGTGCCGCAACCTGAGCAGGTACATCTCTATCAGATGAAATATCTGCCTCAGAGTGATCTATATATCGCTGGGCTCACTAGCCCAGCCCTGACCATCGCCCCCGGCGATTCAGCCACTTACAGCCTGAAATTGTACCTAGGGCCCAAAGAGCAACAAACCACACGTGACATTGCCCCCGGGCTGGATCTAACCATTGATTATGGCTGGCTCTGGTGGCTAGGCCAGCCTTTGTTTACTGTTTTGACTTGGTTGCATCAACTAGTGGGCAACTGGGGTTGGGCTATCGTGCTGTTAACGCTGCTGATAAAACTGGCTATCTATCCGCTATCGGCCACCGGCTTCCGTTCAATGGCGCAATTGAAAAAGCTCCAACCTCGGCTGGAGCAGTTGCGCAAGACACATGGCAAAGACCAGCGGGTCATCGCCGAAAAAACCATGGAGCTCTATCGCAAAGAGGGTGTCAATCCACTGGGTGGCTGCCTGCCCCTGTTGCTGCCTATGCCAGTCTTCATCGCACTGTACTGGGTATTGCTGGAATCAGTCGAGTTGCGCCACGCCCCTTGGATATTCTGGATCCAGGATCTGGCAGCGCCAGACGCCTATTTCATCCTACCACTACTGATGGGGGGCAGCATGTTCCTATCGCAGCTTATGTCGCCTATGCCTGCTACCATGGAGCCGATGCAGCGACGCATTCTGCAGATGATGCCCGTTATTTTTACGGTCTTTTTCCTGTGGTTTCCCTCAGGCCTAGTCCTCTATTGGCTGGTCAACAATCTGCTCTCGATCGCTCAGCAGTGGTACATCAATCGCACCATCAACTAAACGGGGTTGCGCGTAACGTACTGACGCGAAATAATAATCCGCTGCATTTCGTTGGTGCCTTCACCGATGCACAGTAACGGTGCATCTCGGTAAAAGCGCTCGATATCAAATTCTTTGGAATACGAATAACCACCGAAAATGCGCATGCCCTCTTCGCTGTTTTTCATGGCAGCCTCAGAGGCAAAATATTTGGCCATACCCGCCTCCATATCGCACCTTTGCCCACTATCAAAGCGTTGGGCTGCATCTTCGGTCAGAAGTTCAGCGGCCCGGACTCGGGTTGCCATCTCGCCTAGCTTGGTCTGTATAGCCTGATGCTCACTAATGGGCTTGCCGAAAGTCTGCCGCTGCTGCGCATAATCGGCAGCCAGTTGCAAAGCGCCGCGTGCCATGCCAACGCCACGCGCGGCAACATTGATACGCCCCAGCTCCAACCCGCCCATAACGTGCTTAAAACCAAGCCCTTCAACACCACCGACCAGATTGTCGGCGCTAATTTTGTAATCATCAAACAATAATTCAGCGGAATCGAGGCATTTGTACCCCAGCTTTTCAAACTTTTTGCCGACACTGAAACCTGGGCCTTTTTCACAAATGAACAGGCTCATGCCTTTGTGAGGGGGTTGCGCACTGGGGTCGGTACGCACTAGCACTGCAAACACACTGCCCTGTATGCCGTTGCTGATCCACGTTTTGCTGCCATTGATGTAATACATGCTGCCTTCGCGGCGGCCCCGACTCAGTATGCCCTGCACGTCTGTTCCTGCATTGGGCTCCGTCAACCCCAAACCCCCTCTCAGTTCGCCCGTAGCAAAACGGGGCAGCCAGCGTTGTTTTTGTTCTTCAGTACCCGCACGCTCTACGCAAGAAGCCATGATAAGGTGCGAGTTAAAGATGCCCGTGGGCGCCATCCAGACCTCGCAGATACGCGCGATGATGCGGCTGTATACTTGCGCAGACAGGCCTAAGCCGCCATACTCTTGGCCGATGGTTGCCCCAAAGAGGCCCATTTCACGCATCTGCTCAACAATCTGATGCGGGTAGGCATCTCTGTGGTCGTAGTCTTTGACAATGGGTTTTAACTCTTGATCCACCCATCTGTCTATGGCAACTAGCATCTGCTGTGCTACATCTGAATCTGCGGCAACCTTCTGCGACATTCGCTCCTCCTAAAACTGGATTTATAACCGGTCTAGCCCGTCGGGCGATAGGGCTGTCTATCTAACTATCTAATCGTAGCCATTTTAGAAGCTCGCACGCATCCGCCGTCTCTCTGACTGGTACTCTGAACAGCCTGCTCCAAGCATAGTAATTTTTATTGTTCTATGGTATAATTTATTTCCACCTTGCATTTACAGCAGTATCGAACGAAGCGCTTTATATCATACAAATCACTGGGGATTAGACATGAAAAAATTACAGAAACACTCCTACCTTTTTGCTTTATGCATAGCAGTTCTGCTGACTGCAGGTTGTGCTACCCAGATCCACGTGCTCAATGAGGACTACCCTATCCGCGATAAAACTCGGGCTACAGTAGTGGGTAAACACAACTTCTTTGTGTCTGGAATCGGGCAATCCCATACCACTGATGCGGCTGAAATCTGTGGTGGACTTGAAAATGTGTTGCAGGTCGAGACGCAACTCACCTTTATCGACATATTGCTGGGCACTGTTACCTATGGCATCTATACACCTAGGACCTATCGGGTTTACTGCAAAAAATAGTATGCATTGAGTGCTGCTAATGAACCCATAGTAGCGCTGGCGACTGCATCTGGACGCAGCGCCATCGGAATTATCCGGATTTCAGGTTCTGATCTGAATCCGTTAGTAGCTGCGCTCTTAAAAAACATACCGAAACCTCGAAATGCAACTTTATGTTCCATTGAGGCCAACGGTAGGTTGATTGACCAGTGCTTGGTTCTTTATTTTGTTGCCCCACGCTCCTATACTGGGGAAGACATGCTGGAGATCCAGACACACGGTAACCCGGTACTGCTAGACAGTCTGATCCAGCATACCTGCTCTCTGGGGGCTAGAATGGCTCGCCCTGGGGAGTTTACTGAGCGTGCCTTTCTGAATGGAAAAATGGATCTGGCGCAGGCCGAAGCAGTAGCCGACCTGATCCATGCCGCATCTGAACAAGCGATCAGAGCAGCTGTACGCACGCTCAAGGGCAGCTTCTCGCAAGCGATCACGGAGATACGCAACCAGCTAGTCTTGATCCGTGTGCAACTTGAAAGCCACTTGGATTTCCCCACTGAAGAACTGGATCAGCAGCATCTGCCGGAATTGCATGTTGCGTTGTCAGCATTGGCTGTACAACTGAAGCGCATGCTGACCCAAGGTCAGCAGAGCCTCGTACTTGCTGAAGGAGCGCACTTGGCACTGGTCGGGCGGCCCAATACTGGAAAATCCAGCCTTTTCAACGCATTGGCCGGGCAAGACCTGGCCATTGTCAATGAACAGGCGGGTACCACGCGGGATATTGTCCAGTGCCGGTTGCTTTTTAACGGGGTTGCGCTAGAACTCGCCGATACCGCCGGCCTGAACAGCCACACACAGGATGGTATCGAATTAGAAGGCATGCAAAGAGGGCTGGCGCGTGCAGCAGAGGCCGACATTCTGCTCTGGGTCGCAGATATGGAACATCCAACATTCGACGACCTACCGGCCGTACAGCAACAAGAGCAGTCTGGCACTCCTGTCATACGGCTGGTCAATAAAACCGATCTCGCCGACGCTAGTTGGCGGCCACCGGAAAAAGCGATTGCGGTCTCCGCCCTGACCGGAGCTGGCCTGCATCAAGTCAAAGAACAGATTTTGACCTGCCTAGGACAAGACCCGAACCAATCTGAAAGCGACACAGATTTTCTGGCCCGAAGGCGCCATATCGAACATTTACGACAGGCCGCAGATGCTGTCGACCATGCTCTAGTAGAACTCAAAGCGGCATCCATGGAATTAGCTGCTGAGTATCTCAGGGAAGCCAACCATGCGCTGGGAGGCATTATGGGAGACATGACCAGTGATGAATTGCTGGGCGAGATTTTTTCCCGCTTCTGTATTGGCAAGTAGCGCAACAGAAGCCGATATTTACATCCGATCTTCTACCGCGTGCCCTCTGTGCGGGATCAACATAGTGCGCTCAAAAGTACAGACTACAGTGCCTTTCTGGTTGGTTCCTGTTGTTTTTATGCTGACAATACCAGCATTGGGGCGGCTTTCTGACTCCCTTTTATTTAACACCTGTGATTCTGCATAAAGCGTATCGCCAGCATATACAGGATGCGGTAGACGGATATCCGTCCAGCCCAGATTTGCAATGGTCTTCTGGCTGACATCGCTGACACTCATCCCCACCAGAATAGACAGCGTCAAGGGGCTACAGATCAAGCACTGCCCGAATTCACTGGCTTTGCCGTATTCGGCGTCGAAGTGCAAGGGATGCGTATTCATCGTCAACAAGCTAAACCAGGTGTTGTCTGTTTCAGTGAGTGTACGCCCGGGCCGATGCTCGTAGACATCGCCTTCGACAAAATCTTCAAAATAACGCCCAAAGCTCTGGCGGTAACGCCCTTTTGCTATCTGACGTACAAATCCGTTGAATGCTGGTGCATCTGTATCAGCGCTCATGATTTCGCTCCTTGTCCATGCCGCACGCAGCAGCACTGCCTACCCCAAGAAGAAAGCCGAGCCATGCGCACAGTTTCGGGATAGCAAATGCCATTTAAAGGACCATCTGCGTCTGGGTTACTAAGGCAACCAACCGGCCATCTTCGCGTTCAATGCGGGTTTGCCAGACGGAAGTGCGCCGTCCTATGTGTACGGGGGTAGCGGTAGCCGTGAGCTTCTGCCCAGATGCGGCTGCCGATATAAAGTTGGTTTTGCTCTCGCTGGTTGTCGTGGCTGTAGCCCCCTCCGGCAAATTCAAATAGCCACCTATCGCCCCAGTGTAGTCTGCCAAAGACATCACCGCCCCACCATGCACAGTCGCATTTGCCGTTGTCAGTTCCGGGCGTACCACCATCTGACACACCACTCGGTCACTGTCGGCCTGTTGGACCTCTATACCCAGATGATTGGCATAAGGAACCAGTCTGGCCATAGCAACCATATCCGGATGCTGTTGTTTGTGATCACCCACCGATCATGACCTTGGTGCGGCTATGCTACCAATCGCCAAACAGGCCAGGCTAATACAATAAACCCACGGCAGTGTCCAGTATCACCTGCGGGTCAATGCGTTTTGTGTAATCATCGATAAAAAGCTTATCCACGATCTTATTGCGACGGTCCACTATATATACACCCGGATGCGGAATGCCGTAAGCAGCATCGCCTTCTTCATAGCCTTGGTGCAGAATACCCAGTGCTTTGACGCTGTAAGCATTCACATCAGAAAGTATAGGGTAGTCAATACTACCTGCATTCGCAAAAAATGCTTGATCTTCCGGGCTGTCGTAAGTCAGGGCAACCAGCCCTATACCTTGCTCTGCAAATGCATCTGCATATTCATTGAGTTGAGCCATATAACGCCGACAAAAAGGGCACCACACCACTGACCGAGAAGCTACTAACACAGTACCTCGCCGCTCCTTAAAAGCTGCCAGACTCGAATACACCCGGTCATTGTACTCAACGCGAATGGTTGGAAATGACTGCCCGACTGCCACCCCCATATCGAAATCATTCTGGGCTTCTTGCTGCAGCATGTCGCGCGTAATCAGCTCCTGAAACAACTGGGCCACTTCTGCGCGGTACACTGACATCGCAATCAGACCCGCTGCCACGATCAATAAACCATAGCTTAACAAAGCTCTAACCATACCTATGCACTCCTATGCTACTGACTCATCAAACTGCTGGCATATTATATTGCCATAGCATCATCAAGCAAAGCACCAGCAATGTGATCTGCAACAACCACCCCATCAGAAACAGGTAGCTTCTAGGGCTGGGGTTGCGATCCGTAGCAAGGGCATAGTACAGAATGCTGTAGCCGATACGTGCCAGAGCATAAGCCCAGATCAGCGCCGCAGTCCATAAAGGGTCTACTCCAACCAGAATAGCCAAAAAGGAAATACCCAGCATCAGGGGCAAATTTTCCAGCGAATTCATGAAGACCCGATGCGCCCTGAATGCAAAAGATGAGTGACCTAGATCCGGATTGATCTTTCCGGGTATGTGATCGGGCTGTGACGCTCTATAAAAGGCTGCAATGGCCCATTGCACCACCCAGGTTGCTAATACCAACCAGAGACCGGCAAACGCCGTCAAATAAGTTTCATTCCAGAGCATGCTGACCTCTCACTAAAGTTACCGACCGTTCCACCAAGCCCATAATACCTGATTTACATCGGCACCATAGGGCGACAAGAGCCAGAGAAGGAAGGCGATGTTACAAAGAGTAACGGCCCAAAAGACAATGCGGAAAGAGAACTTTTTCGACTTGTGTCGCAGATTATTCTGAGCGACCAGAGCACCTGGCCACCCACCCATCAGCGCCATAACCTGCAGCGTGTTCTCAGCAGTGCGCCAGCGCCCTTCACGGGCAGCGGATTTATCGAGCGCATAAGAAGTGAAAGTTGCCAGACTAACGAAAGCGTAATATATCAACAGCAATGGCGGTAGATCGCCCGATAGCACTAAAGCAATCAAAACCACAGCAAAGAAAGCTGGGATCAGAGGAAAAGCGGCTGCTACCAAAACACGGGATATTTTCTGCAGATCGTATGTAGGCACACGTCTAGGCAGGCGCACACCGACTGCACGCAACCGACCTCGGTCATCTTCAGAAAGCTGGTACCTTACCGGTTGACCCGATTGCGGCCGCTTCCTGCGATAACCCTTAAAGGCCGTAATGTGAACAAATACATCCCGACCGCCGGCATCTGGTGTGATAAAGCCGAAACCCTTATCATCATCCCAAGACGTTAGAACACCTTTAATCTGCGGCATGCCTCCTACACTTCAATTATTCAACCATTGGCGCTTAATTTTATAAATCTGCCGAGGATTTAGTACAGCTTGAAGATAACAAAAAAATCCATTCATGTGGTATGGTTGAAGCATACCCGTGCGGCACCCCCTATGAATGCACTACTTGAGTTCCAGTATCTGTTCTTCTACTATACTCAGGGTATATGGACTAAATAACTATTACGCATAAATTTATTCAAATGCTCCATCTCTACCACAGTGATTGTCTGCCTGTAATGATGAACCTGCCAAGCAACACTTTCGATCTCATTTATCTCGACCCCCC
>JBPCXB010000132.1:0-39962 GCA_051008935.1 Gammaproteobacteria bacterium
CCCCAGCCCGATTGGTTCAAATATCAGGATTAAGGAATTTTTCCTATGAGTGATCAGGTCGAAACCGAGGAGCAGGCGGAAGAGACGGAGGCTGAGGAAGTCCAGTCTGTTGCGCCATCCGAGGACAAGGATAGTGTTCAAGAACTGTCTGACTTGATCAATGCGGCCCAGGAGGCCCATTCCGAGGATGCCGAAGCCACTCAGGAAGCTGAGGGTGCTGAAGAGAAAACCGAGGAAGGTGGCAAGACCGAAGCCGAGACGGCTGAGACCGAAGACACCGAGAGTGAGACGGACGAAACCGAGGAAACAGAGACGCCGGAAGCTTTAGAAGCCCCGGCACATTGGACGACGGAACAGCGTGAGTCCTTTGTCTCTCTGGCTCCCGAGGCCCAAGCCCTGCTGATAGAGAGGGACAAGGGCTTTCAGTCTAACTACACCAAGCGTGTCGAGGAGTTGGCCGATTCGAGCCGATTTGCGGACTCTGTGCGCCAAATTGTGCAGCCATATGAACAGCAGATGGCCCTGATGGGGTTGGATGCACCGCGAGCGATTGGGCAACTCTTTGCCCTGCACCGGACGTATTCCGAAAACCCCGTTGGTTATCTGCAAATGGTTGCCAAGGACGTGGCGCAGAGGACGGGAGTCGATCTTGCAACCTTGGTCACGCAGGGCACCGAAGAAGTTGACCCTGTGGTGGCTCCGCTCATGCAGCGTATGGACCGCATGGAGCAGTCATTCGTTCAAGGCCAACAGGCAACACAACAGGCGCAGCTTTCGCAGCAAGAGGCCGTGGTCACTGCCTTTGCGAAAGAGGTGGACGAAGGCGGCAATCCGAAGCATCCGCATTTCGAAAGTGTGCAGCACATGATACCGGGGCTCATTCCGATAGTAACGAATGAGAATCCGGGCATGGCTTCGCGCGATGTTCTCGCTCAAGCGTACGAGCGGGCTGTCTGGGCCAATCCGCAATTGCGCACGCAGCTTCTGGAAGCAGAGAAGAACGGCGCAGTGGCGAAAAAGGCTCAGGCTGAGAAGAAGGCGGAAAGTGAGGCTGTTGCCAAGGCGAAGAAGGCCAAGACGGCGGTGAAAGCCGGCGGCGGGCCTTCCAAGCAGGTGGTGTCTGGCGATCTCGATACATTGATTAGCAATGCGGTTAATCAGCACATGGGTTGAGTCTGACCTGACAGACGAGGCACCGTATGGCATCGCCGAATTCTGCCTTTACGGACATTGTCACAACGTCGCTCCAGGGCTACTCGGGCACGCTTGCCGACAATGTCACGAATCACAATGCCTTGCTCGCTGATATCAACGAGCGAGGCAACAAGCAGACCGCGACGGGCCGAACGATTGTTCAGGAGCTTGAGTACGCTGAGAACAGCACTGCCAAGTGGTATAGCGGCTTTGAGACGCTTTCCACGGCGCAGAGTGAGGTTTTCTCGGCTGCCGAGTACTCCTATAAGCAGTTGGCCGGCAATGTCGTGATCTCCGGACTGGAGGAAATCCAGAACTCCGGCAAGGAGGCGGTCCACAACCTGGTCCGCTCCCGCATCCGGAATCTGGAAAAGACCCTCCGCAACAACGTGGCCACGGCGCTCTATGCGGATGGTACGGGAACCAGCGGCAAGGAGATGGGCGGTCTCCAGCTCAATGTCGCCGACAACCCGGCCAATACCGTTGGCGGTATCGATGCTTCTACGTTCTCCTTCTGGCAGAACAAGGAGTATGATGCCTCTGACGAATCCGTGACGCTCTCGGCCACCACCATTCAGGAGGCCATGAATACCCTCTGGCTGCGGACCATTCGCGGCGCTGACCGGACAACGACGATCACGGCCGATACGAACTACTTCAAGTTCTACTGGTCTTCGTTGCAGTCCAATCAGCGCTTCACGAGTGAGCGCCGTGCGGCGGCGGGCTTCATGAACCTGATGTTCATGTCAGCGCCGGTTTTCTATGACGACCAGTGTCCGACCAACCGGATGTATTTCCTCAACACGGACTACCTGTTTTTGCGCCCTGCGCGAGGCCGGGAGTTCATTCCGTTGGGCGACAAGGCATCCATCAACCAAGACGCCATGGTTATGCCGGTGGTCTGGGCAGGCAACATGACCTGCTCGAATCGCTCGCTCCAGGGCGTCATGCAGCCGTAGGGGGCCTGAAAAATGACTGATGTTGGTCTTCTGACGACTGAAGTTTCGGATGATGCCAAGTTTGCGCTCGGTGAGCATTTCACCGATGCAGACGGCAAAGTCTACAAGTACGTGCAGTACGACACGGGCGCAGGTGCGGTTGCGGCTGTCTCCGGGAACGTTGCCTACTACTACACGCTCGATGGCTACAAGAACAATCAGGTTACATCCGATCTCAGTGACTCGATTGAAATTGGCGCGGGTGTGTTGCAGTCGGCTCCTACCGATGGACAGTATTGCTGGATTCAGATCAAGGGTGCGGCAACGCTGACAACCTCTCCCACGGCCGGAACTGACGGCGATCCCTTGACGCCGACTGGCTCGACGGATGGCACGCTTGATCTGTCGGCTGCCGTGACGGATCACCAGTGTGCGATTGCAGGCGATATCTCTGACGACGAGATCATCTGCGACTTCCCATTCTAGGAGGCTGTGATGGCTGAGAAGAAGGGAAAGGAAGTTGATCGCTGGGAGTATCCTGACGGGACTCCCACGACCAAGGCGGACAGGGCCTATCTGGATGAGCACGGACAGCTCCCCGGCAATGCCCCAGATCAAGAAGAGTCCGCAGAAGAGTAACCGGGGACGGGCTGGCAGGAAGCCGGCCCCTTCCGATTGAGAGGATTCTATGCCAGACGCGGGAGTTGATGACGGCTTCGTGATGGAAGCCGAAGTGCGAGCGAAGTTCTTTCTCGACAAAAAGGGTAATGAATGCGTGGAGCTTGCACCAATAGGCGACCCGCGCACGCTGGGCACGGTGATTCACCGGGTCTCCCAGCGCCCGGATCTGGTGAAGGCCTTCCCGTTGGAATACGAGGCGCATCGCCAGGGGCTTGATCCTTCGCAGATCAAGATGAGCGGGCTTCCGTTGGAAGACCTTGTGCCGCCTCAGATGGCGGACAAGTTGCGGGCTGTGGGTATTCGCACGGTCGAGCACTTGGCCAACCTCTCGGACTCTGGCCTCGGCGCGCTCGGGATGGGGGCGGTATCACTCCGGGAGCGAGCCAAGGAAATGGTCATGCCCAAGCAAGGGGCTGTCGAGGCTGTCATTCCGGCCATGCCTGCCGGTGGCGATGCCATCACCGAGGTCCACGACCGGATCGATAAGCTGGCCGGTGTGGTCGAGAACCTGGCACACGCCTTGGCAAATTCGCAGGTCCAACCCAAGCAGGCCCGCAAGCCGAGATCGGACAAAGGCAAGTCGCGCAAGAAGACGCCGGCAGATCAAACGGCAGCTATGGCCAATGACAATCCCGATGTTGTGCCGCACCCGGATGCGAGCAAGGAATGACGCTCCTTTCAATCTGCCAGGACGTTCTTGAGGAAGTCGGGAACTTCGACGTTCCCGATACCATAATTGGCAACACCAACGATACGGCCAAGCAGATCCTTGCCCTGGCCAATCGTGAAGGCCGTCTGTTGTCGCGCCGGGCAGATTGGGAGGAAATGCAAACCGAGCATACATTTACCACGGTTGCCAGCACGGAAACCTACAGCCCCCCCAGTGATTTCCGCTATCTCATAGATGGCACGCTATGGGACCGAACCAACTACTGGGAGCTTCGCGGCCCAGCTTCTCCACAGGAGTGGCAGGAGCTTAAGTCCGGCATCATCACTGAAGGCACACGCAAGTGGATCAGGTTCCGGCTGGGCACGCTCTATGTGCATCCGGTGCCGACTACGACAGACAATCTGGTCTATGAATACGTGTCCAAAAACTGGTGTCAGTCCTCGGGTAGTGTCGGCCAGACCAAATGGGTGGCGGATGACGATACCGGGGTCATAGACGAAGAATTGATGCTGGCGGGGATCAAGTGGCGCTGGCGGGCAGCCAAGGAGCTGCCTTATGCCGAGGACTACAATGAGTATGAATCGCTTGTGGAGAGCGCAATGGCCAGGAATGGCGGCACCCGCGTCTTGAACGCGAATGGTTCCAATCTCGGTGTCAACGATGCCGTGAATATACCGGAGGGCAACTTTGGCTAGACTGGCCGTTGCCCGAGCGCAGCCACCGGGGCGCATTCCGGTCAATCGCAATCTGGCCGGCCAGACGCTTTCTATCCCGGCCCCTGTGGGTGGTTGGAACACGCGCGACGCGCTGGATGCCATGCCGCCAACGGATGCGGTTGTCCTGGACAATTGGTTTCCGGATACCAAGGCTCTGGTCATCAGGTCCGGCCATGCCTCACATGCAACAGGTGTCGGTTCCGGGTCGGTCGAGACCGTGGCGCAGTGGCGTGGCCCGGCCAGCTCCAAGTTGCTCGCTGCGGGAGGTGGGGAGGTCTATGACGCCACCTCATCGGGCGCTGCATCAGTTCTCACGTCATCTGCAGGCTACACCGTGGATCGTTGGCAGACAGCCAACTTCAATAGCTCGATCTTTGGTGTGAATGGCACCGATGCGCCCTGGGATTATGACGGCACTACCTTCAGCACAACGTCCTGGACAGGTGTCACGGCAACCAGCCTGGTCAATGTCAGCTCGTTTAAGGGGCGCTTGATCTTCGTCGAGAAGAACACCGGGTCTTTCTGGTACCCGGCCTCGGTCGGGGCCAAGACGGGGGCCTTGACGGAATTCGACCTGGGGCAGATCGCCCAGGCCGGTGGCTTCCTGATGGCAACGGCCTCCTGGTCGGTTGATGCCGGCGAGGGCATTGACGACAGGTTCGTGGCCGTCTTTTCCTCAGGTGAGGTGTTGGTCTACCAGGGCTCCGACCCAGGTAGTGATTTTGCCAAGCTGGGTAGTTATTTCGGCGGTGAGCCGATAGGACGGCGCTGCTTCATGCAGCTCGGCGGTGAGCTGATCATCATCACCAAGTCCGGCTATCTGCCGCTGTCCGTGTTGGTCAGGGATGGCACGGCGGATGCGGTCGAGAATCATCCGGTATGGGGCAAGATCCGCTCGGCACAGAATGAGAGCGCCATGCTCTATTCCGGCAGCGATGGCTGGGAAGCTGTGCGGGCGCCGTCTGGCAAGGAGCTGATTTTCAATGTTCCCACGGCTGTAGGCGATCAGTTCATTCAGCATGTACAGAACACCATAACGGGGGCTTGGTGCCGTTACACGGGCCTGGATGCCTATGCCTGGGGCGACTATAGCGGCGATCTCTATTTCGGTGGCGGCGGTGGGATTGTCTACAAGCACACAGGCAACACGGACGATGGTGGGGAGATCCCGTTTACCTGCAAGCAGGCCTTTAGCTACTTGGGAGACCGGGGTCGGATCAAGGATGTAACTTCAACGCGCCCCATGGTGGATATTGCTGGTTCCTTGATTGCCACGATTGGCCTGGATGTGGATTTCTCGGAGCGCAATTTCCCGGCCAACAATGCCGAATTTACCAGCACGTCCACGGGCACGGGCTGGGATGAGGATGATTGGGATGTGGCCGAATGGGGCGATTCACCACAACCTAAGCAGAAATGGTTCAGCATTCGGGGCTGTGGGCGTAATTTCAGCGTTGTTTTCCAGGGCACCACCTCGGCCACGCTCAAGTGGTATGCCACGGACCTTCTGGGGCGTGTCGGAGGCATCCGATGACAGCCTGGCCAATCATCCCTCGGACGCCGGCAGAGAATCAGGAGCTGGTCTTGTGGGCGCGTGAGCGGCTGAATATCGATTTTGGTCTGACTGCTCACGCTATCGGCGTGCGAAACGAAAACGAGCCCTTGGCCGTGACGGTCTACAACAACTTCAAATCCAGGCCCAATGGCACCGTCTACATGTGCGATGCCTCGATAGTCTCAATCTCTCCCAGATGGTGCAATCGGTCCGTGCTAAGGCAGCTTTTTCATTACCCGTTTGTCATTCTGGGTGTGTTGCGACTGCAGACAATTTGTGAGGCAAAAAATCCCAGGATTAGGAAATTTAACCAGCATCTCGGCTTCATTGAGGAAGGTATTCTCAGGGAGGCTTGGGATATGGGTGGCGATGCGGTAGTTTGGTCCATGTTGCCACATGAGTGCAAATGGCTGCGGCCAGAGGATTGGACAGATGTTTCTTCGGCAGCGTGAGAAACTATCCCTATTCGGGGCTTGTTGTCACAAGTCTGGGGGTGACACCTTCAACGCTCCCGCCCCTCAGCCGATCAATCAGCAGCAGCTCATCAACCAGCAGGCCAAGGCAAACCGGGTTGATGTGCGCTCGCCCTTCGGCACGGCTCTTTTCTCGGGTCCGCAGCGCCGAGAGCTGGATATCGAGCTTAGCCCCGAGCAACAGGCCATTCTGGGTCAGCAGCAGCGTGCCCAGACGAATGTCGGGGATATTGCACTCAGTCTGATCGGGCAGTTTCCCGGTCAGGCCATCAATTTCGAGGGATTGCCGCAACTTCCCGGTCTGGATGACTTTGGAGAAGAACGGCAGCGGGTCGAGCAGGCGTTTTTCGACCGCACACTCGGACTTTTGAACCCGGAGTTCGAGCGCCAGCAGCGCGGTCTTGAGCAGAGCCTGCAAAACCGGGGGATTCCGCTTGGCAGCGAGATTCGGGGCGAGGAATTCGACGTTTTCAACACCTCGCGCAACGAGGCGCTGTCACGGGCGGCCCAGGATGCTGTGGCAGCCGGTGGTGCCGAGCAAAACCGGCTCTTTGGCCTGTCACAGGCCGCGAGACAGCAGGGTATTGCCGAGCGCCAGGCCTTGCGGGCGGGGCCGTTGGCCGAGATTGCGGCCCTCCTGGGTCAGCAGCAGGTCCAGCAGCCCACCTTCTTGCCGCCTGGTCAGGTTGATGTGATTGGGCCGGCACAGCTTGCCAGCAACCAGCAGCTTGGCCTGTTCGGGCTCGGGCAGCAGCAACAGTTGCAGCAAGCCCAGCTCCAGCAATCCGGCATCAACGCCCTGATCGGGGCTGGTGGGCAGCTTGGCGGTGCCGGTCTGCTCAGTCTTGGTGGGGGCGGCTGATATGGCTGGACGCTTTGGCCAGTCTCGGGTTAACCCAATCAACATTGCAGCGCTCTTGCAGCGCTCAGCGGCACCCGTTCCGCCCACAGCTCTGGGCGGCATTGCGGCTGGTCTCAATCCCATTGCAACCGCGTTGGCCATTCGTGGCGTTGAATCGCGACAGCGCCGGGATCAGGAAGCACAAGCACAGGCAAGACAGGCAGCCATTTCACAGGCCTTGGCGGCGGGCGGCGGGCGTGCTGCTCAGACGGTTCCGGGCGGTGCTCTTGGCCAGACCTTTGGCGGTGGCACCACTCCGACCACACCGGAGGGTCGCGCTGTTGGTCCGATCAACTTCAACGCACAGGCGCCGGATCGTTCAGCAATGGCCCGAGCGCTTGCTGAATCTCAGTTCCCGGAATTACAGACGGCGGGGCTCAACCTGTTGCTTGCCGACCCGAAGGGAACGAATGAGACCTTTGGACAGCCCGTCCCTGTTACGGGACCTAGTGGAAACCCACGTCTCGCCCAATTTGGGAACAGAGGATCACAACAGCTTATAGAGGGTTTGTCACCTGAGGCAGAGGCGGTCAAACCCCTCTCTTCCGAAGGCAAGCTTCGTGCGGATTTCAAATCTGGCCTTATTGGGCAGGCCGAGCTTGACGCCGGACTGCGGCGCCTTGCCAAGCCGGGCGTCGAGGTCAATGTGGGCGGCACGAAAGAACAAACAGAATTCGAGAAGGAATTTGGCAAGGGCCGGGCAAAGGCCCAGCTTGAACAAATCTCAAACATCGATGCTGCCGGTGAAGCCGCCCGCCGTTCGAATGCCAAGCTTGAAGAACTGGACCGACTGCTTGATGAGGTCAATGTGGGTCCGGGGGCTGGGACCAGAAAGGCTCTTGCGCGCGTTGTGACGGCGCTCGGCTTTGAAACAGAAATTGCCGGTGATCTCGGGGCGGCAGAAGCTGCAGAGGCGCTGGCCAATGAAATGGCGCTTGAGTTTAGAAATCCCTCTGGTGGGGCTGGAATGCCGGGCGCTATGTCTGACAAGGACAGAGAATTTCTCCAGGCTATCGTTCCGAGTGCGAGTCAGACTCATGAGGGGCGCAAGCTCATTGTGGCAGCTCGCCGCAAACTAAATCAGCGCAACATCGAGGTGAAAAATTTTGCTCGGGAATGGCGCCGCAACAGCAATGGCCGCCTTGGCTTGGAGTTTGAAGTTGCTTTGGAAGAGAAGTTTGCCAACAACCCGAATGCTGATCTCTTTTCGGGAGAGGAGATTGTTAAGCCGTCTAGCGCTTCTGAATCGCAGAGTCGCTTCAAGGTCAACATAGGCGAGGATGGCTCGATTACATTGGAGCCCAAAGGCCCATGATTGAGGTCGAGCTTCCTGATGGTCGCATACTGGAATTTCCTGACGGAACACCGCAGGAGACAATCCAGAATGTTGTCCAGCAAGTGGCTCAACCTGAGCAACAACAATCTCGCAGTATACTGCAGACTGTTGAGGATGTGGGACGCTCTCTTGCTGAGGGGGCTACGCTTGGTGGCGCCGGTGAGGTAGCAGCAGCCGGTCAAACTGCACTTCGTCTTGGCGCGCTGGGCAACCCGATCCTTGGTGCAGCGCGCGGCTTGCTCAATCCGACACAGACAGAACAAATCTTCACCCAAGAACTTGCTCAGCAAGATGCTCGGGACCGAGAAATCCCGGCTGGTGTTGCTATTCCTGGTCAAATTGCCGGTGGCTTAGCTGCGGCAGCAATATTTGGCCCAGGCGCTGCTGGCACAACTGCGTCACGAACTTTTCCAGCTCTGTTGCGTGGTGCTCGGGTTGGTGCTGGCACAGGAGCGGTTGCTGGTGCTTTGTCTGCGGAAGGCCCTCCCTCCCAAAGACTTGAGGGAGCTGTTCGTGGTGGTGTGATGGGCGGGGCTCTAGGCGCTGCGGCTGTTCCTGTGACTGCGGCTGTGGGTCGTGGCGTTCGCGCCCTTGCTGAGCCATCGGCTAGGCGGGCAACGAGACGGGCTGCTCAGAAAATAGAACAAGCTTTCGAGCGTGATCAAATAGGTCCGACACGGGCTGCGGCTCGGGCGCGCACGCTTGGGCCACAGGCGACCGTGGCCGATGTTGGCGGACGCAATGTGCAGCGACTTGCGCGTGGTGTGACAGCTTCCCCAGGTGCTGCGGAACGGTTAGCTGGCAGGACATTGGAGGGCCGTGCTCTCTCGCAGCCGTCAAGAATTGCACAGGCCGTTAATCGCATTCGTGGCGGAAGAAACTTCGCATCATCCGTTGATGATGTGGTTGCTATCCGCCGGTCTAATGCTGATGAGCTATACGCAGAAGCCCTTGACCAGGCCACATCCTTGCCGAGCCGTGGACGCTTGGTCGGAAATGAAATTACAGAATTGATCGAGGATTCCCCGCGTGTTCGTGCAGCTATCCGACAAGCAAAGTCTTTTAGACGGTTCCGGCAATTGCCTGATAATGATTACCGTGTGTTGGATCAGGCCTATAAGAACCTTGGGGGCCAAGCGCGGGCAATCAATCGTGAAGGCAATCCAGTTTTGGCTGCCAATATGCGTAACGAGGCCTCGGAATTACTCGCGGCTATATCCGATGAGGTTCCTGCATATCGTAGAGCGGTCGAGGTGTTTTCTGATGAAAGTTCCTTGCTTGATGCATTGCAGGACGGCCGCAGTTTTTTGAGAGCAGACAGCGCTGTTACACGAAGACTCATTCAAGACATGACTGATGGTGAACGAGAGATGTTTACCATTGGTGTAGGTCAAGCGCTTGAAGACATATCTGGTCGCGTTCGTTCGGGCGCCGATGCTACACGGCGATTGTTTGCCACTCCTGAGATCAGAGACAAGATCAGAGCTGCATTGCCGGACAATAGACAGTTTAGGCAATTCCAAAGCACTATGTTGCGGGAAGCTCAGTTTGGACAGACTCGTAATGCCGTGCTGTCCGGGTCGAGGACGGCAACATTGCAAGAGGATATTGCCGATTTGGCTGCGCCGGCAAGATCTGCAATTGAAGCCACACAAGCTGCTACGGTGGGCGGTCTTTCGGGTCTTGCCACAAATGTTATTGGCCAGCTTGGCAGGCGCCTGACAGGTGCGGATTCCGGACGTTTGCCCGAGCCTGTGCGTGATGAAATAGCACGATTGCTCTTGAGTGCCGGTGGGCCACAGGCCGTGGGTAATCTTTCACAGGAGGCTCAACGCCTAGCAGTGGCTAGAGCTTTGCAGCGTACTATTGGGCTTGAGGGGTCTTTCCTTGCTGGGCAGCAGTCCGGTCTTCGCTTGGCTCCCGATCAATAAGATTGGCAAAGCTGTACTCATCATGAACGGGCTCGACTTCGAACCAATGGCCGGATTGCAAGCGATATGCGATGTTCCAGAGAACTTGACCGGCCAGAAAGGCAAGGATCACATCGGTTCTCAACTGGTCGAGGACAAAGAACAGCCCTACCAGAATCAGCATGACAGCGAGATTGCCCATGATGAGGATCAGCTTCATGTCTAGAGATTGGGGCGGCTGATATGCCGTTGCAAACGGAATAAGAGAGAGGGTTTCCGATGCCTTGGAGCAGTGGATCATTTAGCAGAACGGATGGCACGCGCACGGGCGCGACCGTCTGGGCACAGGCCAAGGCGGCTGCGGTCAAGATCATTGCTGTCGATCACGATACACATGACCAGGACCTGGCGACTGGCATCAACACCTGTCTGACCAAGGACGGGCAGAACTCGCCGTCAGCCAATCTGCCCATGGGCGGCAATATTCACACGGGTGTTGGCAATGCCACGGCGTCCAATCACTATCTCGCCGCAGGGCAGGCGCGTGACAGCGCCCTCACCTATGCAGCGGACACCGGCTCGGCAAACACTTATGCCATTGCCCCGACTATTGCGATCACCGCCTATGCGGCGGGCCAGGTGTTCTGGTTCGTGGCCGGCAATGCCAACACGGGCGCTTCCACACTCAATGTCTCGGCCGTTGGTGCCCAGACGCTTCAGAAGTATGGCGCGGCATTAGAATCGGGGGACATTGGCTCCGGGGATATTGTTGGTGCCGTGTATGACGGAACAAACTTTGAGATTTTCTCGGTGTCAAACCGACCCCTGGAGAGCGGCGACATTGGCGTTACGGTGCAGGGCTATGACGCGGATACCTTGAAGGCCGATACGTCTGACGATCTTACGGCGGGATTTAGTACAACGGTTCATGATGCCGGCACCAAAACCACGGGCTCCTTCCAGCCGGCCCATGCGAATGGAAATATCCAAAAGTATGTGAACGGCGGGGCTCACATTTTTGCGGCGCCGACTTTTGATGCGAATGCCGGCACAATGGTTGTACAGGTGACCAACAATGGATCTGCGGGCGCCATCACTACGTCAACCTTTGATATCGTGACGGGCGACAGCTTGACGACGACGAACGGTGATGATTTCTTTTTTCATATCACGATTGTCGAAAGTTTCTCCCACCTTCATGTGACGGCGCTGCAGTAATGCTAATGCCCTTCATCGCGCCCGGTTCTCCCGGCATCCTTCCGGTTACGGCGGATCTGGAGATCTATCACCGGGCTGATCTAGGTGTAACCAAAGATGGCTCAGACAATGTGTCGGATTGGGCGGGACAGCTCGGCACATCTCACGATGTTGATGATGGTAGCACCGCATCCAGGCAGCCTCTCTGGAAAGACAGCCAGGTCAACGGCAAGCCGTCCATAGAGTTTGATGGCACCAACGAGTATCTTTCCAAGACCAGCATCACGTCGATTCCGCAGCCTTTCCATTTTTTTATGTGCATAAAACGCGTTGCATGGTCAGGGAATGACCGCGATATTCATTTCACCAGCGGCAACACGGGCATGATCTACCAGGGCGGCTCGACGCCCAGGTTCAGACAGAATGCTGGCTCTGATGCCAATACGAACGATATCACGGGGCTCTCGGTCGGCACGTTCGGTGTGATTCAGAGCTTCTTTAATGGTGCCTCGTCTTTCCAGGTCCTGGACAACGGTTCGCAGGTGAGTGGCGGCAATCCGGGGACCGATGCGATAGACGCACTCTACTATGGCGCCAAGTTCGATGGCACGCAGATTGGAAACATCAGCCTTGCAGAGGTGGCGGTCTATTCAGCAGAAAAGACAGGCTCGGAGTTGACCCAGATCATGAACTATTTTCAGAGCCGCTACGCACTGTGGTGAGTGTCAACCTCCCGATATAGGGGGTGACGTGGTTAACCATTCATTAACTATTTTGGGTCTAGGCTTATCGCCCTATACGTGCGACAGTAAGGGCGCGGCAGGGGCGGTGGTTGAGAACCGCCCCCACCACTTCCAGTCAACCCCCGACATGGAGGGGATGATGGCACTCAAGACCCTAGCGAGCCTCCCTGTGATTGCACTGTGCTTAACCGCACATGCGTTCACAGCGCAAGCGGAAAATGTGTGTCTTATTCCGGGGCGGTTGTCATGATGGCCGCCGCAATGTATTGGATCAACCGCCGCATCGGCCGCTTTCACTGCGGTGATGCCGACCTTTCTCTGACCCCCTTCCAAAGCATCGTTGTGGACAAGCTACTCAGCGCCCCGGATGGCATTGAGAGCGATAGGCTATTGTTTGCGATCTATAGCGGGTCGGGAATCAGGGAGCCGGGAAACCCGGGCAAGGTTCTGCAGGGCTTGATTTGCCAGCTCCGCAAGCTCGGCCTGCCTATCGAGACACATATGCACCCAGGTAGAGGTGGCGGATCTGCAGTATACTGCTTGGTGCGGAACTGAGACAGGTCAATGATGTGGTCGAGATCAACGAGGATGGTAGCAAGAAAGAGCGTGGCGGGGTCAGGGTTTACATCCCGCCAGCTTTCATCGCTACGCTCATTGCCGGCGGCATTGTCGGGGGCGAAAGATACCTAGACAGTCGTTCTCCTGACGTTGTGCCCGCCGATGTGCTGGCAGAGGTGCGCAAGCTACGCGACGAGGAACGCATCAGGATCAACAAGCTACAGAGAGATATCGACTCATTGAATGCAAGATTTCGCTGGCATCTCGACAGCCACAGCTTTCGATCTCGCAGCAGTGTAACGCCTGAGGAGGCACCATGATACTCAAGGGATACCGAACGTACATTGTGAACGGCGTCGTAGCTCTTGGCGCGATTGCCTACGCAATATGGCCAGAGGCAGAAGTCCCGACCGGCGAGCAGGCTGGCGCCTTTGTAGATCAAGCAGAGGCCCTGATCGTTGCCGGGCTGGCTATTGTCAACGGCTTCCTTCGATCCATCACCACAACGCCACCCGGAAAGCCAAAATGACGCGCGGCATTGCGGCCATTCTGCTCTTGCTGGTTCTACCCGGGTGTGGTGCCGCCACTGGTGTTGCCGCCCTGGGCAAGGCAACAGAGGTGCTTGAGATCAGGATTGCCCGGCAGACCGAGTACAACAATGCCAGGCTAGACGGCTACCTTGCCATTGCCGATGAGCTGCGCCGCAAGATCGTCGAGGCAATCGATGACGAGGAGTTTGATGCGCTTGACCGCCTGATGCCGCACTACGAAACGATCATGGAAAAAGCACGGCCGGCATTGCTGATCGAGGAAGCTCGGAGAATTCGTGATGGCCCGCAAGAGTAACCTTGGTGGGCCGAAGCTCACCCTCATCCTGTTCGGCATCTTGCTTATTGCCCTGATACTGGGCGCAATCGTTTGGATCAACCAGGCCGCGATTGACCCCTCCTCCCTGTGACAGCGGCCTTAAACTGAGGAGCAGAAGAGCGACCCCATCCATTGGAAAGTCATCTCAATCCAATGGCTACATATCTGACGGGCTTCTATGCGTTCCCCCGCATCCCCTGACAGATCAGTCTCTTGGATAGCTTCTAGCCCCGCTATAGCAGCGGGGTTCATTTTGTTCAACTCACTCGCCAGATGCCGGCTGGATGTTCTCTGGCCCATTTTGCCAAGATAGAGAGGGCATGGCCGGCATTTCCCGATGTTGGTTTCCAATAGTCATTGTCTAGATCTGTGCCCATTTTTGCTACAAGGTTGAGAAGCTGGTCAGCCGTTTCTGCGCCCGTCTTGCCTTCAAGGTCTCGCAGAGAAAAACCATGTTCAGAATATCGCTCGCTGTAATTATATGTTACATTTAGTTCGGCCTCGGGCACTCCGCCAAGAACATATGTACCGCCCTCGCTGTGATGCTCAACAGGCAGAGTGTTTCCGTCATGATCCTCAAGATAGATCCAATATGACATTAATCACCTCCTTTCTTCTCAGCCACAAACTGTTCTATCTCATCCCTGGTCATGTTGGCCTCTGGCTCGAATAGCTTGGGCAGCTTCTTTTAGAATCTTGGGCGGCGGATAGCTGCGCTGCTCGCGCTCGGCATGCATGGCATCGAGAACTTGGGCACATTTTTCCCGCTCTTCGCGCCTAATTTCTGGGGCGATTGCTGAGATGCATTTCTGCGCCCTGATCAACCATTGTCTGGCCGTCTCTGGCGCTGAAAAACATTGCCGTACTTCTTCTGACAACAGCTTGCCATTCATGCCGAAACGCATGGAAAGATCAGCTCTACAAAGCGCCTGTGCGGCAGGCACCAATTTTTCATCGACATTAGCATTTTGAGCTAAAGCCTCCTGCTCTTCCTCACGCCCACGCTCTTCTGCTGTCTCAGGCATCGTCCGACTCCTGGAGGGCTTGGCTTGGTGTGAACGACTCTCGGTACCGGATAGCGCAATGAGCATGTTGAACGCGCCATTTACCATGGTGTCGTTCAAAGTGTCCTTCACCAGCCTCGACTTGCTTGCCACATCGATAGCAAATACCTGGATACTTATTCCTCATCCTTCTTCCCCTCCTGCTGGCGATCTGCGAGGTGGCGGAAATGTCGAATGGCTGGCTGTAGCAGAACATAGGCGCTTCTTCCCTTGGCTTCAGCAACAGCAAGAGTTAACAGATCTACAACCTCTAGGAACGCCTGCCGCCGGCCCTCTGCTAGGCCGTCTTGGTAGGCTCGGCTGTCTCGTTCTTCCATCCGATCAATGAGCGCGTCCATTCCTGTGCGTTTAGCCATCACTCACCCCCGCCGCAGATGTGGCCTAGAAATCCGGCTAGCCCAAATTTGAACTGGTTGTACGGCGCAGGTTTGTGCTTTCCTGCGTCACACCCGGCCATAAGCGCTTCTTCGCTTGGGTTCGACAGTGCGGCAGAGATGCATGGTCGAGCAAACTTGACCCACTGAAGCCACAGAATCTCTACGAGCCCCGGAACCTGATCGGCTGGGGTTTCCATGTGCTCCAGCCATGCCTTGCATAAAGTTCGTGCGGATTGCTCCAGTTCAGGGCTGATGTCTGTCATGGCGTCGAGTTCCTCCTTGAGCCATCCGGGCTTCATATCATTCGATCCGATACCCATTGCGTCAGCCCATTTTGGCGTCATGGCTTCTGCTCCAGGAGCCTCAGGTGTTTCCAATTTCGTCCGGCAGTGATGTTAGCGATAGCGCCTGGACTGACGCCGTAGCGCTTTGCAATCGACACCTGGCCTTTGCCGGATTTAAACAGATCCCAGATTTCGATAACTTCGCTCTCGGTCAAAATTGCTTTGCCGCTACGCTCTCCAAAGGAGGAGCGGTTTTTGATGAGCATGTCTTGGATGTTGTCTTGGTTGGTTCCCAAGAATAGGTGTTCTGGATTGATGCATGAACGGACATCGCACCTGTGACATACAAAAATTGTGAACGGGATTGGGCCGTGTAATGCAATCCACATTAATCGGTGTGCCCCAATTGCCTTTTTGTCGTTCCACATGCTGCCGTATCCGGAATCATTGACAGCGCCAAGCCACAACCAGCACCCCGAATTGGGCTCGAAAGTGCAATTGGCTACCAGTTTTTCGATAGTCTTTTTGTCAGCCATCATTTTTATCCAGGGCGGCGAGGGCGTCGTGAAGATCCGAATAGCCGCAGTTGCATATCGGTTCTAGCACTGCGTCATCGTTTTCAACTTTGTCTACGGGGCAGTACGTGGAGTGGTGTCGAATGAGACAAGCCTTCTCCACCACCTTCATGATCGCCTCACCGCGTTCGCTGGTGGGGAGGGAGAGGGGGCAGTCAGGAGTGTGGTCAATGCTTGTCCTGTCGAGGCCAACTGCCGTGCAGTGATCGCACATCAGGCCGTCAGCGACTTTGACAACGTAGTCGCGCAACGCCTCCCGCATCTTCCCGTTCGCATCGGCAAGGGCGGCTAGCTGGGCGCGCGCTTTGTTGTTGGTCTCAATCTCGGCGACCAACATCTCGCCATCGACTTTGATGGTCGCCTCAAGCTCAGCCACCTTGGCGCGCAATGTACGGATCTCACCGGCGGTGCGGCGAAGGGCTTTGAAACAAGGAATGGCATCTTCCTCTGCTTCGAATTCGTTGGCGAGATGATCTAGCCAATCAGCCAAATCAGCTCCTGTTTGGTCTGTGTCGGTCATCGAATCATGTCCTCAATCTCACGTTCCAGATCAGCGCGCTGCACACCAGGCAGGAGCTCCGTCACCACGTACTTGACGCAGCTATCCCAGAAGTCATCAAAGGCGCCCTGGTCCATAGCGGCAAAGCTGATGGACTTCGGGAAGGTCAGGCCCTCGCCGCTCTTGGTCTCGACGAAATGGCTGTGACCGGTCTTCACCTTCAGCACGTCGCTGACCAGCTCGGCGTTCTCAACCTGTGAGTTGTCTGCGATGAGCTGGCATAGCGCCCAGTATTTCCGGTGATGACCGATGTTTCTGGGTTGTGTCGGCGGCAGAATTCTGACAATGACGCCATCAGCAAACCGCCCCATTTTTTCCAGACCCTTTGAGTCTACGGGGAACAGGCCGCCACTGCGGACCTTCATAAAGAGGGGAGCACTCTCGCTCATTGCTGCCAGTCGCCTGGGTCTGGGCTTTCACTCTGAGCCGGAAAGTCGAACACTTCCCCCTTCTTACCTTCCATGTGGACTTCCCAGGCCGTGCGAAGCTGGGCAACCATGTGTCCGAGACTGTTGGCGTCAGGAACATTGCCGGTGCCGTGGACGGCGCGGCCGATGACGCCGGTCACGAAGATGGCACAGGCCTGTGAGGCTCCTGGCGGGTCCTGGTGCAATGGCGCTTGAGCCTGTTGCTGTGGGGCTTGCTGATAGCCCTGTGAGGGTGGCGGTCCGCCAGATGGCGCAATGCTGGTGCAGTGCCAGAAGTTGCCTTGCTTGGCCGCCTCGAATGTCACGGGCGTTCCCACGGGGATCTGTGGTTGGCTGCCCGTCTTGTTGTCGATCTTCCAGGGGCCTCGGCTGGTCTGGATGATGATCTTGCCGCCCCACTGATCGGGCTCGTAACCGTTGTAGGTTCCACTTCTTGCCATGGTATCTTGACTCCTTCTTTCTCCGCGTAATTTCTGGTAGAATGGCGGTTCAGTCGCCGCGCCGCTCATAGCCCCACTCGTCCAGAAGCTCGCCAAGCCAACGATCCATGTCAGCCGTAAGCTCTTGAGTGACCGAATCGGGCGCGGGAAATTCACCGCCAAGCTCCCTGCGCCTGCGCATCATTGTGCTTAGATCGGTGTGAATTGTGAGCAGCTTCCCGCGCTGCCAATGATACCGCCTATCAAGCTGATCTTTGGTCAATTCCAGTGAAACGGATTGCTGGGCTTTCTCAAGAGGGGTCATTCTGTAATTTCCTCAATGTCCCATTCAATCATGTTGAAAAGGACATCCATCATGTTGTCTTGAAACTGCCGGTCTGTTTGCCAGTTTTCCGGCACATCCTCATTTGCAAATTCGACCTCAGCCTCCTGCGTGCACCCAACGAGACCAAGATCGACTGACACTTTAAATTTCCGCATCGTCTCTCTCCAATCTATCTTCCCCGACGTTACAGATCAGCCTGTCCTCGTCGTCCATCAGCACGTCATACCGAGGGAATTCCTCATAGGTCCGGGCAATGACCTTGCCGCGCTTCTTGTCTATGATGACGGGAGTATGGATGGGGATCATTGGTCGAACATCCGGTATTGTTCGTCCCACTCTCCAGGCTCAAGCTGTTCCGGGTAGAAAGCGGGTGCCTTCTTTCGGCCCATGCGATACATAGTCGTAAACCGATCAATCCGCTTTCTTTCTTCGTCAACCCATTCTTCGAGGGTCACTGGCCCGTCTCCTTGGCGGCGCGGAGGGCATTGCGGGCAAAGTTGCGGGCGTAATCGCATGTGTTAAGTGCTGCAGTCATGCCATCTTTTGCGCTTGTGTGAGGCCCGCCCGCATCTAATGCAGCGATCTCTTTTAGCGCAGCCACCAGGGCGTCGTGGCTGTTGACAGCGCGGATGATGGTTTTGGGAAGCTCATCAGTGAGGTCCGAGTCGCCGTAGTCATACCAATCTACAACCAATTTCTTGTTTGCATCGTAGATTGCTCGGCCTGACTGACTCCAGGGTAGGGGTGCGTCTGCTGCCATCGCCGTTACTCCTTCAGTGCCGCCTTGAAGTCTTCCAGCGCCAATTCACCGTCCGCAATGTTGCGTGAGTGAGTGAGGCCCATTTCCCGGTCTATGCGGGCAGCGCGGAGAAAGCCGGCGATGTTCCTGAACCGCTGAGAAAGAAGCTGCTTCTCGTTCCGGGGTGACAGGCGCTCGCGCTCCAAAGCTGCGCGGCGTGTTCTAGCTTCCTCACGCATGCGGATGGCCTCGGCACGCACCCGGCTGTCGCGCTCCTTCAGATCTGTGAGCCAGTCAACGTCTGTCATTGCTTACTCCAGTATCCATAGACGCAGCGGGTGCCATCGCGGCTGCAATCATATGTGTCGTGCAAAACACCGTCTATAAATGCGGCGCTGTGTCGGGAGAGATTGAGCACTAGCCGTCCATGGGGCAGTTCGTTGGGAAGAACATGAACCCGGCACCCACTGCCGATTGTCATCGTGGGAGTCCAGATAAATCCAAGCTCGGCCATATAATCCTTGAACCATTTGGCCTTTGTATAGATCCCGTTTCGAGCGCTGCGCTTCCCGGCTTTCTTCATGCGTTTGGTTCGACGCTGATCAGCATGGCCCTGAGCTAGCCGTTCATACACTTCGCAGTAGGGGCGGCCGCTAGCGATGGTTACGGCACGACAGACACAGTCTCCGGCTTCGCCCTTAAAGCCTGCTGCTGCTCGCCCGCCATCGTCATACTGAAACATTGCATCGCTCCCATTGTCAGATATCAATCTAGGCCTTCGCCGGTTTGATGTCAAGAAACAATTGACACAGAACAGCAGGCGGGCTATATATGTTGACATGATGTTGAAGAAGCACAGAGAAAACCAGGGCCTGACCCTACGCCAGCTTTGTGAAAGGGCAGGCGGGCTGGACCCCGGCGCATTGAGCAGGATCGAGCGCGGCTTAAGGCTCCCCGATCTGGACACATTTCACCGTCTCAAGCGGGTCCCCGGCTTTGGCCGGCTCCGCTATGATCTTGAGACAAGATCCCTAGTGATAGGACAGTAGGCTATGCCGCTTGAGCTGTATATGTCATTGCCGGAGGCCCGCCGCGTTTTGAAAGTTTTAGAGCGTGCGGATCAAAATGGCATCAATGGCTTAGACGCGGTGTTAACACATCTGCGCTGTGAGATTGAGGATGCGACGCCTTCTGCACCTTGGCGGCAAGTTGAGTCTTATGGCGGTGTGCCCCGCAATCCATTTGAGCGCCTTGAATGTGGCCATCTCTACTATCTCAGGTGTGGTATCGGTGGAGCGGGTGTCATGGAACCCCATGCTAAGAAGCGCCGATGTAAACGATGTGAGGCCGAATTATGAAACGCCCATCTTCCCGCCAGCGCGACCCCAACAACATCGCCTATGTGGCAGAGCGCTACATCACCATCCTGGGGTATCGCCGGGTCATGAAGATCATGGGCATGACCAAGCACAAGGTCTACGCGGCTGCGGATGAAGAGAAGGGCTTTCAGTATGACGTAGAGGACTTCATCAAGCTGGACCGCATTTGTCATGCTGAGACAGAAGATCCTGAGGCGCCCTTTGCCGAATGGGTCTGGGATCAGGTGTACAGCAACACCGAGCCCGGCCCTGTTTGCATCACAACCGAGATGCTGGAGATCCACTCCCTCGGCGGCCAGACCGCCCAGCATGTCAAAGACGCCACCTGTCCCAAGTCAGAGAACGGCAAGCGCTGGTCATTGAGAGAAGCCAGGCCTGTGCAAGCCCTGCTTTACAGGCTACGCCGCGTGTCCTTCAGAATGGGTCGGGGATTGGATCGGGAGGTGACGGGATGAGCAAGAGGTGGACGTTAAATGGTGTCGAGTACACACAGGAAGATTGCCTAACTTGCGGCATTGTCTATTTTATTCCAACGAAAATGCGCGATGAGCAACAACGGACAGGCGGCGAGCACTATTGTCCTAACGGGCATACTCAGGGCTGGTACAAAGGAGGCACTGAATTTGACAAGCTACAGCGAGAACGGGACCGCCTAAAGCAGCGTCAAGCTCAGCTTAAGGACGAGTTGCAGTCTGCAGAACGGCAAGTTGCTGCGCAGAAAGCTAATGTCACCAAGCTGAAGAAGCGCGCAGGCGCAGGCATTTGCCCGTGCTGCAATCGGCAGTTTGCCAATCTCAAGCGTCATATGTCAGCCAAGCATCCTGACTATGCTGACACAGTACGCAAGGAGCCGCTGAAGGTTGTCGAGGGCGGCAAGTCATGAAATCGGGAGCCCCACAGGCCCCGAAGGCCGGCCCGGACCCTACCGTCACGGGGAAGCCCCCAAGTGCCACCCGTGATGCCGGGCCGGCTACTCTCACCTTCACCATTCCCCTGCCCGCCAGCACAAACGCGCTCTACCGCAATGTGCCGGGTAAGGGGCGGGTGAAGACGGGTGTCTACAAAAGTTGGGTACAGGAAGCTTTTTACACCGCTAATGAATCACTTGGCGTTGAACCATTCCTAGCCTTTTTTGGTGAGGTTGAGGTTGAATTGCTGGCTGCTCGTCCTGACAAGCGCCGCAGGGACATTGACAATTTGCTCAAGGCCACCCTGGACCTGTGCAAGACGCTAGGCGTGATTGAGGATGATTCATTCGTCCGCAAGGTCTCTGCCGAGTGGGTTGATGGCGGACATTTCAAGGGCGCGATAGTGACGGTGAGGGCGGCATGACACTCTTTCAGGCCTTGGCATTAGGAATGCTATCACAGTTGGTGATGCAAACAACGCATGATCGAGTTGTGGGTACTGTCGCAGCTATTGCGTGTTTGTGCTGGATGATGCTGGCGGTCCTGAAAATAATTGAGGCAACTATCGGCTAGGTTTGGATTTATGTTCAAACGGAAAAGCATATCCCCCGCCCGCCGCAAGAGGATCTTGGCGGCCTACGACAACAAGTGCGCTTCATGCAGTGTGCAGCTCGGTGTCTGTGCAAAGGACCATCACATTGACCACATTCATGCGCTTGGACTCGGCGGCAGCAACGCCGATGACAATCTGCAGCCGCTTTGCATTGGGTGCCACAACTGGAAAACAAACAGAGGCAAGGCAACCAGCTACGGCAGTGACAAGCATGCGATAGCGAAGGCCAAGAGATTGGAGAAGGAGCGTTTAGGCGAGTGCTGTGGCGGCGTGGAAAAGCATCACGTCCCGAAGCGACATAAGGGGCCCTGTATGACGCGCTGGGAGTCGTCAAAGCGCGACGTGGGCAGCCGGGGATTGGCGTCCGGCCCACAGCACTCACCCAAGCGCCCCATTCCTAGCAGAGGATTCGACAAGCGCTATCGCAAGCGCTTTGACGGCACTGTGGAGCGACGGAAATGAAAGATGGACGAGGCAATGAAATTCAGATTGGTGATCGCATACAGCGACTGCCAGAACTGATTAAGGAGTGGCCAGAGTTTGAGGCCAATCATGCCTTGCGGCACACAGCTTTCTTCGCTGTCTATGACCCGAGCGAACGATGCGAGGTTATTGCATTTCCTGGCAGGGGCCATGTTCTCACAAAGTCACCTGTTGGCAAGGATGTGTTCGTTGCCAGCACAATCGAGGTGGTCAAGTGATTCACAGACTTATCAACTGGTGACGTGATGGCAACGAGGCAATGTGCGCAGTGCCTGATGAATTTCCGGGTTGAGGCACCGTCTGATCAGGGAACGCCTGGCGCTCTGCAACGCACACGTTGTGCAGAGCCCGGATGTAATTTGCGGTTTTGGGTAGGGGAGCGATTCGTTAAGGGCCATCACAAAGACGGTCCCGCAACGATTGTCGGCGTTCTCCCCGTCTACGTGAAAGACATCCCCAAGAAAGATCCGAGGCGCATCTTGGTGCCCAGATGAACAAGCAAGAACGCTCCTTCTTTGCAGGCAAGATGCGAACCAGACTGCCGCGCTTATGGGCGCAAGGCCTGACCAAGACGCAGCTTTCTATTGAACTCGAATGCAGCCCACATTCCATAATCGCATGGGCTAAGCGTCTCGGCCTGCCAGAACGTCAGGGCTTTTGGACGGCTGAGCGTGACGGCCTTCTGCGCCACCTGTGGATCAAGGGCGCGAGCGCCACTGCCATTGGCAAGGAGCTGGGCTGCTCAAAGAATGCCGTGGTGGGCCGGAAAGGGCGCCTGGGCCTCGCAGCTCGTAAGAGCCCCATAAAACGCCACCAGAAGCCGGTAAGCCATCCCAGCCTCACCGGCAGCCCGTCAGAGGATACCGCCCCTCCTGAGCCTCCCCAGCCCCAGGAGCAGCCCATCCAGAAGCCGGCTCGTACCTGCCAGTGGCCCTATGGCGAGCCGGGAGCCAAGGGTTTCCGGTTCTGTGGCGAGCCCTGCATGCGAAAGCCCGAGGGTTGGTGGCCCTACTGTCGGGAGCATGTCAGCAGGGCTTACATATTCAAAGCCGGGCATAGCTGGGCTGGTAGACCGACACGGCGAGAGAAGCGGGAGGGACGGTTTTCATGATTCAATTGAGAGACAAAATTCCGCTTGAACGTCTTGCCGATGTCGGTCCGCTAAATGTTCCCAAACAATTGTCAAAAGAGACAGCTCTGCGGTTGATCCGATGTAGTTGGGCGCAATGGTATCAAGTGGAGTATACGACACACGGACCGCGCGGATTCATAGAAATCACTCCGGCAGGGAAAAGAGCTATTCAATGACCAAGACCGCTGAAAACCTGTGATGATCAGCCGCTATGTGCCCCCGCATACACGCTGGGCATGGCAGTGGGCTGGTTGGGAAGTAGTTGAAATGATTGGATCGCACGGACATTGGAGTGCGCTGGTATGCCGGAAGGATCGAAGCCCCTACCCGACGATTGGAAGCTCTGGGACGACTCGATCTTCTCGGCCCTGCAAAAGCAGGGAACATGTTGGAAATGCGGAATCGCGATCTATGGACGAGAGCCCTTGACCGTGGAGCTATGCGGCGATTGCGCCAAGGGTGTCGGCTATGCCTGCTCGGTCTGTGGCCGGATGAGCAACGGCCCTCGCGAGTGTCACAGCTTTCACCCGCGCTGCGCCCAGAAGAAGAATCCCTGCGGGTTTCCAAGGCTTAGGGATGAAGGGCTATGAAACCGCTAGACCAGTTCCCCGCCAACTTTCTGGTGATCTTTCTGATCATCACCGTGATCTTGCTGGCTTTGCTGGCCAGTCCGGTGCTTTGGAGGATTGAGAGATGTTCGGAAGTCTCTTTGAAAAAGCTGTAGGAGATGGCGTCAAAAGTGGTGTCACCAAGGCTCTTCAATCAGAAAAAGTGCAATCAAAGTTCTACGCGGCATTTGACCGAGTGGTTTTAGAGGATCGTCAACGGACTTCGGAGGCGCTTAAGAACCATAAGATTCCTAAATGGCTAGCAAATGCATTGCGCGACGCTGGGCTTAAGATCATCAAGAAAGAAGAAGGGACCGCTCCCGGAGAGAACGGCCCCTGTTGACTAGTGCATGGGTGATGCGTTAGTCTTGCTACTGTGAGGTAACAAAATGAGTCTAGGCGGAAAATCTCCTTATCGCAAGATCGAACTTGCACCCCACAGAACCAAAAAGTTCTGGGGTTCAGTTGTTGTGCGAAAGCCCTATCAATGCTGGGAATGGTCCGGTCCCAAGCATCCCATTGGATATGGTCGATTTGCTGGCCATCAAGCGCATAGAATTGCATGGTTTCTGACTTTTGGGGATTGCCCAGTTGATCAGGAGATTATGCATCTTTGTGATAATCGTTCCTGCTGCAATCCCAATCATCTTCTTGCTGGCACCCATGAGCAGAACATGGGTTTTGCCGCAGCTCAGCGACGAATGCCATATGGAGAAAATCATTATTCGACAAAGCTGACGGAAGATGATGTAAAAAACATTAGAAAGAAAGTTCGGCAAGGTCAAAGTCAAGAAGGCGTTGCCAGACTTTATGGAATAACTCAAAGTTCTGTCTCACATATTGTTTCTGGAAAGGCCTGGAAATATGTGTCCTAATAAGAACTGCCCCGGAAGATCCGGAGCGGAAGCCGTTGTGCGTGGCTTTGGTGAATGCTGTAGGCAAGCAATCTGGCAAGTGGCTGTCTTGTCCCGCCCAGGCCAGATGCCTTTAGGAGTGATCCGGGGATACAGCATTCTCCCAAGTCATGTGCGTGGTTTAGGGCTGCACTGTGGTAGGGCATTAGGTTGCCCCCGCGACATGATCCGCCGAGAAAGCGGCCTAGCCTCAGGCGCAAGGGTTGCAGAAGTTGGTATAATTCCTAGGTTGCTCTGGGTCGCCTACGAAGCAGCAACAGGGGTTGGGGGTCGGTTTGGTCGAAGCCGGCCCGCAGTGCAGCACCTAAGCCACGTATCTGAGATTCAGGGAAGCGATAGCGATGCTGTCCCAGTACCTGGGCGAGGCGGTGGAAGGCCGTCAAATTGTGGAGAGGGCTGCCCGCCCCTATCGGCGGCGCAAGTCCATAATCGAGGCGAGTGGGCGCCTAATCCCACTGAGCGGGTGAGAGGCCCGCACCTCATTCAATCCTGTTCGCTTGGCTTAGATGAATGCGGACGGCTGGCCAGACGACAGACCCGCAAGGGTGAGCCAAAAGATGGTCAGATCTTCGATGCCCTGGGAGAGATGCTGAAGGCGGACGCCCGCCGCAAAGGCAGGGTAGTAAGTCCAGTGATGGTGGCGACATTGCAAAGTGCCGCTGCAAGCTGGAATGGCGTGACAGCCCGGAGAGACGGGCACCTTCAATCCCCCACCAGCAGAACAGGAACAGCTTCCTGTACTGGACACTTGAAAGCCCCTTCGTAATGGGGTAGCCTTAACCATTCCTGAAAGGCGGGGCATGATCGGTTTGGCCACTGATCGCGTCCTGTTTCCCAAGTGTCGGGACACCCCGCCCCTTCAGGCTCTCTAACACTTGGGAAATTTCGTGAAATACATTGTCCCCAAAGATTGGCTTCAGACGCAAATTATCCGTCGGCCAAACGCTCCCCACCATAAATGCCTCACCGCCGATCTTGAAGACCCAGACCGGGCGAATCTGACCTTCGCCGAGCGCGGTTTGCTGGACGATCTCAGGCGCCTCACTGCACGTCTTGGCCGACCCTTGCCTGACGATTGCGCGTACCTTGGCCGAGCCTTGCATGCCTATTGCCGGAGTCTTGGCTCACTCTTGGGGGGGTTAAAATCTAAGGGTTTCATAGAGTTAACAGACGACAACAATTTGTTCTTTTCCCCTAGTAGAGAGTTAGAGAAGAGAGAAGAGAGACAGAGAAAGAAAGAGACTCCTAACGGAGTCTCCAAAGAAAGACCGTCTCCGGATTTTACACCTTCCTTTGTGGAGTTTTGGGAGAGCTATCCGAGACAGCGGAGAGGGAACAAGCAAAAGGCTTGGCAAGCGTGGAGACGTGCTGTCTCCGACCGAGCGTCTGAAGGCGAGATCGTGCAAGCGGTGAGATCGTATGCCGCCAGCGCCGAGGTGGCCCAGGGATACGCCAAGGGTGCCGAGGCCTGGCTGAACGATGACCGGTGGCGGGTGGATTACTCGGTGGTGCCGAAGCCCGGCAATGGGCCAATTGATCACGGCACGCGCAGCGGGCTTTCGCCGCAGCTCGAAAGGATGATCGAAGATGGGGATTGAGCGCCGCATGCAGGAGCATGACGTGAGGACGCTGGTGCTGGCCCAGCTCGAAATGCTCTACAACCCGCCGCAGCCGATTGGTAGCCCAACCTACCAGGCGACGCTTGAGCTTTACGCCAAGGACCTTGCCGGCTTCACGACCGATCAGTACGAGCGCGGCATGACGGAATTCCGCAAGACTTGGCGCTCCACGCGCTGGCCAAAGATCGGGGAACTGCGTGGCTACTTCGAGCAACAGCGCAAGGACGATCTGGCGAGACTTCCGAAGCCGGCCGGGGCAATTCCGCATTGGAAGCAATCAAGGCCGGAGCCGACCGAAGAGGAAAGGGCTCGCGTTGCTGAGAAGCTGCGGAAGCTGAAAGCCGAGATAGGAGTTGGATGATGGATGAGGGGCGCTTGCGACGTTTAGAGGGACTATGCCGAAAGCGCCAGATTTCGGATCATGATCTTAGAATGATATGGCTTTATGAATTGCCGGAAATTCTTGAAAGCTACCGTGAGATGCAGAGACAAATTGCAGACCAGGCAAGAGAGGAATAGCGTGATGTGGGAGCCATGTGAAATGTGCGGGTTGGAAAACCGGGAACCGTACTTTGCGGACGAAAATATTTGCAGGCAATGCGGGGCGCGTCGAGACTTTCCAGAAGAATCAGCAGACCACCCAACCGAACAGGAGTGAGGTGATGGAGGACTGGCAGCCAATTGAGACGGCGCCACCTTGCATGTGGGTGGTTGGGAGGAACGAGGCTTATTACGGTGTAACTGAATATCCGTGTATTTTTGATCCTGACAGAGGTTTCTGGATTGGTGCAGTTGAGTTTGCTCTTCTACCTGGTGTCTTGCCTACCGAATGGCACCATTTGTCTCCCCGCCCCACCGACAACCCAGAAAGCAGGTGAGTGATGGTAGTCTGCAAAAATTGCGGCGACTTACTGTGGGTCTGCGAGAACCACAACGATAGACCGTGGGCGGGCATCGAAGACATTCCTGGTTCATGTGATTGTGGTGCTGGCGAGCCTTGCCCTGTTTGCAATACCAAACCTTGGCCGGAAGACCCGCCTGGCATGCGAACTATGTGGGATATTTGGCGTGGATGGATTCAATGATGGACGAGCAGCGCCTGAAGGAGATAGAGGCACGGTGCGAGGCTTCGAAAGAAACCGGATGGAATGCCACGATACAAAGCGCGGTATCGTATTGCGATGATGTTTCCGCCCTCCTCACCGCCTACCGTGAAGTGCTGGAAGAGAATGAGCGGCTGAAAGTGCCGGGTCCCGCCGAGTTGAGGGCTCTTCATGCTGAAAACGCGAAATGGAAAAGTTCTTGTTTGCATTGGGAGAGTCAATGGAGTGAGGTTTGCACAAGTCTGCGAGAGGCCGAGCATCGGGTGGATGATGTGGTCTCGATGAGCAAGCAAGAGAAAACAAAGCTCAGGAAGGATGTTTCTAGGTTTCGCAAGCGCGCAGAGACAGCAGAGGCAGAGCGCGACAGGTTGCTAGGGCAAATTCAAAAAATGAGGGCCGAAGTCCGCCAGAAAGACGGCGTTCCTGAAGCGCAGCCAAGTCGAGGTCTTATGCGATGACTAGCCGGACACATGAAGAGCGGTATAAAAGCTTGACAAAAAAGTTGCATGAGAGCGCCGACTGGCCGCTGTATCAACTAGGGTATTCAGATGTTGATCGTGTTGTCCGTGCCTACCACGCCGAGCTAGAGGCCGACGGGTGGCAGGTGGTGCCGAAAGAGGCGACGCAGGACATGATTGATGATGTTCGTGCCGGGTCGTCAATGCCAGGAATGGAATTGCTTCTTAGCGGCATTTACCAGGGCATGGTCGAGCGCGCCCCCAGTCCCCTAGACCCACCACACGACAACAGCCAGTCCCAGGAGCACGAGCAACAGAAGGACAAGGCCCATGAGCAAGCCGACTGAGGGCTCACTTCATGCCATTCGTCGTCTAGGATTTGGTCGCGGTGAAGTTGGAAATGAGCTTGCCAAAGTGGTGGATGAGTATGCCGTAGCGCCGGCAGTGCGTGAACTCTGGATTGCTTTTGAGTCTTTGCGAATAGAATTCATTGAAGCAGTGACCGAAATGGGCGCCGTTGAACAGGCGGCTTTGAGCAATTCGCAATATGTTCTCGACAAATACCGCCACCTCATCGACCAGAAGGAAAGCGAAGATCTGGACAAGACAGGGTGATTGTGGTTGAATGTGATGTGAAACGAGCAAGGAGGATTGCATGAATTTGCGCAATGTCATGAATCTTTATACCTGATATCACCTCATCGCCGGCCCTTGGGGAGTTGCCTCGAAAATCTCCCCCCCAACCTATAACAGACCCCGTTGCCCTTTCTGCGAAGATCGGGCGCGGGGTTGAGGTGGTGAAGGCTTTGAGTGCCGGCAATTCTCATTGCCTTTGGGCGGCGGATATCTCCGGGGTAAGGCTGACATCGCCCGGACAATGATCCAGGGGCAGTTAACTTTCAGCCGGTGCTGCCTGGCCGCTCCTTCACCCCCGCCAGCCCGACCTTGGGAAACTGAGGTCGGGCCTTGGTGGTAGCAGCGGCGATTGTGGAACGTACACTTGCGCTATTCGCGAATAGCGTATCGAGTCGGAGGTTTGGCCCGGCCCGCTGCTACACCTCTTCCAATTCATGCGAGACAGCAGCCATTGCCAGGCGAACGATCTTGCGTAGCTCTATCTCGCCGGCCTCGTATTTCTTCACGGTCTGCACATGGATTCCCAGGGTCTCTGCGGCTTGTGACTGCGAGAGGCCGAGGGAAAATCTCCAGCGTTTGAAAATGTTCATGTTAATGTGGGTCGGCTTGGTAAGCGGCATTGATCAATGGGCAAGTTGCAATCAGAGCGCTCTCATGGTCTCCACGGCGGGCTGCGGTCAAAGCCTTTTTCCGTGTCGTATGCGGACCGTATCGTCCCGAATGATGAATGCAATAGTAGCCTCTTTGCATTGAGCCGCCTTTCCCATCTGCTCGTTCTTCAAGGCCTCCCTGCCCGGACGCATAAAAGGTTTCCGTTCCATAGTTATCGTGTGACATGCGGCCTTTGTGATCGTTCTTCACTTTCTTGCTCCTATTCTGAGAGGTTGAGGGAGCGGCGCCATTTGAGGAAGATCATGTTGGCTTGGCTCCTTAAGGCGCCTACTTGGCGCCGTTCTCTGGCTCGCGGAAGCCGTCCTGGTCCGCGTTGATTTGGTCGAGTGCTGTGGTCTCAACGAACACCCTTTCTTTAGAGCGTTTCGCTTTGAAGCCCTGGGCCTTGATACAGGAGACGACGTGAGCGGCGTGCTCGGTGTCGTAGGCATCGCACCAGCATGTCCACTTTCCGCCGTCCCGGTAACTTTCGGTTTGGTGTTTGTAGGGCATTGGATTTCCTTTACGGTGCTGGTGGCTGTTGCCTGGTGCAGAGCGCCTTGTGATGAGTTATATATAGGTACCGCTACGCTACTAGTCAAGGGAAAGGATGATGCCCAGGATCAGATTTACCAAGTTTTCCGGGACCGATCTGGCGTTGATTATGGTTCTGGTTGCTCTAGTCTTCGCCTTAAGCTATCTTGGTATCCTACAGGCTTGAGTTCGTTAAGGACTTGCGATGGCCAATGACGACGCGACATTCATTGCGCCCACCACGCTGGCGGCGCTTGCCCGTCGTGAGGTATCCGACACTGGCGGTGGCCCCAGGCTGGCCACGGATGCTCGCACGGGGGTTCCGACGCAGGGCAAGGCGGCAACCAATCTTCTACTCAGGCAGTTATCGGCTGCCGGCATCGGTGCGCATGATGTGGTCAACCGTGGCGGTGATGTGCGGGGTGCTGTTGCCGACAGGTTTGGATCGCGTGCCGTTGGCAGTGTCACTGGCGGCTCCCGCCCCTCGGTGGGCCTGTCGAATGCAGATCTGGCCGTGATGGGCGCCATTCCGAGCTTTCCCGGCATGCTGGCGGGTCTTTTCGGGGTGGCCAACAGGGCCTTTGGTCCCTTGCCTGGTGTGGTTGGCCCGATTGCGCCAGCGGTGGGCACGCCGGAATTCAGCAGTGCTGTAAATGCCGGCTCTATCGCTAGAGGCTTGGCCGCAGCCGGGTTGGATACGGTGGGCGTTGGCCCTTCGGGGATACCGTGATGATGCATGATGAGCTTCTAAGTTGGTTGATGCGGCAAAGTACGGCTCGTCTTGTGTTGGCAAAGTGTTATCTGGAAATGGTGGATGGCATTCTAGGTGAGCGTAATCCGATGGATTTGACACTTTGTGCGCAGAAAATCCCACACTTGGGAAAGATATCCTGATGCCCAGAAAGCCAACAACCAAGGCCGGCAAGCAAAGGAAGGTTGGGAAGGTCATGGGCGAGTTCAGGGAAGGTAGTCTCAAGTCAAGCTCCGGCCAGAAGGTGACGAACCGCAAGCAGGCTGTGGCGATAGCCATGTCCGAGGCTGGTGTTTCCCGTGCCCAGAAAGGCCGCCCGGTCAACAACCCCACTGGCTCCCGCATGGTTGGCGAGGGCAACGGGCAGAGGAAGGTTGTCCCGTGACCATTGCTGAAAAGCGCAGGGAATTTCTTTTGGCGCTGCTGGGCTTTGCGCAAGCCAAAAATTTAGGTGTATGGCGCATCACAGAAGATGTGATTTATTTCAATAACGTGTCGGACAATCTGACGGTTTGGAATGTTGGTGTTGCTTTGCCTACAGTATTTGAGTTAAATAACAACACTGGCGCAGCTTTAAATACTCTGGCAGAAGCAAAGTTATTGAATGCAGAAGACAGTTTGATTAGAGCGGAGGCATCATGATCATAGGATTTCTGGTTGCTGCAGTTGTTCTTACGGCCATAGCGGTGAGTGTGTCATGACGCGCGCCATCTGGATTCCCTATGATCTAGAGGACGGCACCGGAGAATATCTGTTCTTCGACAGGGAGCTGACTGCGGAAGAGATTAGAGAGATCCGGATTGCAGTTTGGAAGCATTACAATCTTGCTCATATGACCCGTTTTGGGAAGGTCCCGCATGACCAGACTATCTCGTAGGCAATTCTTCCTAGCGCTTGGTGCTTCTGCTGTAGCGGCTGGGGCGACTTTGCCCACCGGCTTGCCGGCATTGGCCGAGGACAAGCTAAGCCATAGGGATTTGTACAATATTTTGATGGAGGAATTTGCCGAGCGCTCTAAAGTTCTGGGGGCACATAACAATGCGTTGCAGGATGCCAGAAAAAAGGGGGATGGGTTTGAGGCCGCAAAACTGCTTTGCTCCGTTGGCCAGATTTAGAATGATTCCAGAGTGTCCCACGTGAAACAATTCCTAGGTTGAGTGATGCCAGCAAGACTTAACCCAAAGCATGACGAGCGGACGCGCGCTAAGATTCAGACAAGTCAGTTGATTAACCGGCTGACGAAGTTCGTAAAGGGCGAGGTTGAGATGAGCGGACCGCAAGTGACTGCTGCCCTTGGCTTGCTCAAGAAGACACTGCCTGATCTGCAGAATGTTGAGCACAGCGGTGCGGTGGATGTTAACGTGCTGCAGGGCCTTTATGGCGAGGTGGCTGACAGCACCCGAGACTTGGTAAAGCCCAATGGCTCTGGCCAAAGCGTCCACTGAGCAGCAGCTCATTGAATGGCTGCGCGATCCCGTCTGGCGCCTGAACAATCTCTACTGGATCAAGGATGAGACGGGCCGGGAGGTCAAGTTCCGGCTCAACTGGGCGCAGCAGAAGCTGTTTGATGAGCTGCACTATGCCAACCTCATATTGAAAGCGCGGCAGCTGGGTTTCACGACGCTGATCCAGCTGCTGCAGTTGGACGCTTGCCTCTGGAACACCAACATCAGGGCCGGCACGATTGCCCACACGGTGGACAGTGCGAAGGAGATTTTCCGTGAAAAGATTCGGTTCCCCTATGAACGCCTGCCGGCAGAGATTAAGGAGATGGTTCCGGCCCAGCAGGACAGTGCAGAAAGCCTCGTCTTCGGCAATGGCTCCAGCCTTAGAGTGGGAACGAGTTTACGGTCTGGAACGTACCAGTGGCTGCACATCAGCGAGCTGGGCTACATCTGTGCCCACTACCCCGAGAAGGCAGAGGAAATCCGAACAGGTGCTCTTAATACGGTGCACCCTGGTCAGATGATCTTCATCGAGAGCACGGCCAAGGGTGCGATAGGGCTGTTCTATGAGCTGGCGGACGAAGCCCAGGAGATGCACAGGACGCATGCTGAGCTGGGCCTGATGGACTACCGGTTTCACTTCTTTCCATGGTGGCGGCATCCCGGCTATAGCCTTGATGAGGCACCTCCGGAGGACCCTAAGATGCTGGAGTACTTTGCCAAGTTGAGAAGCTACGGAATCGACCTGTTGAATGGCCAGAAAGCCTGGTATGCCAAGAAGGCCAAGACGCAGGGCGGCAAGATCAAGTCCGAGTTTCCCAGCACGCCACAGGAAGCCTTTGAGGGAGCTACAGGTGTCTTCTTCGACAACTTCGACCATGACAAGCATGTTATTGCGCCTTTCACTGTTCCCCACTGGTGGCCACGGATGCGGGCTCTTGATTGGGGTTCCGCCCGGCCATTTTCCGTGGGCTGGTACGCTGTCAGCGACGGATACAACACCGCTGAGGGGATCTATCTGCCGCCTGGGTGCCTGGTCAAATACCGAGAGTGGTACGGTGCCGAGCAGGATGCCAGGGGCAAGACGGTCGCCAACACCGGGCTGAAGATGACCGTCGAGCAGGTGGCCAAGGGCATCCTGGAGCGGCAGCCAAAGGGCAAAGACGGCAAATCTCTGGAAACTTTCGTGAAATCCGTGGCCGATCCTGCTATATTCGCTGAGGATGGTGGCCCTAGCATGGGCGAGCGCTTCCATAACGAAGGCATCAACTGGTCACGGGCTGACAACGCGCGGGTGCCGAGGGAAGGACATATCGGTGGCTGGGATCAGGTCAGACAGCGCCTCGACGGTGAGGACACAGGTCCTATGCTCGTCTTCTTTGACACCTGCCGGGACACCATACGTACTGTTCCTGCCCTTCAACACTCCGATACGAATCCAGAGGACATTGACACCGAGTCGGAAGACCATGCAGGAGATGAAACTCGCTACGCATGCATGGCGCGACCGTATTCTCGGCCAAAGCCTTCTCCGAGAGATGCAACGCTCAAAGGCCCGAGGGAGGCCACATTGAACGAGCTTCTGGAGCAGTATGACCGGGAGAGAGAGGATGCGGCGTGATTGGGTTGGAATTACTGCTAAGATTGGTGGTGAAACGACCACTATACGGGGCGAGAGGGACTTTTTGTCTAAGTGGATTGTCCACAACGCCAAGGAAGACGATGACCGGCCAGAGGTGCAGTGGTGTGGATTGAAGGATGAGAGAGCGTCACTATAGCTGTTGTCAGTGCGAGCATGGTTGGAGCGAGGTGATCCCTATCGGGGAATCTGCCGCGACTCGCTGCCCAATTTGTCTGCATTTGTACCTTCGCTGGCTCAATGCAGAGGCTTTTGTGGCGGGATTTGTCAGACGTGCCGATCAAGAGGCCCACTTAAAGTTGCGCCAAATGGCTCAAAACCCCGCTATACAGCATCCAGGGATTGAATAAGTGGACGGACGAGAAAGATTTGAGCGGACATTGATGCGGTATATTGAGGGCATCCAGAATGAAGTTGCTTCGGGGCGCCAACTAGCGCTTCAAGCTATTGATTCTTCATGGATGTCCCCAGTAGAAATTGAGCATAGGCTTCGTGGCAGGTGCTCGCGATTTGTGATTGATCGCATCTTGAAGCTCAATCCAGATGGCGCTTCCTGCTATTCACGGCCTCGTGGCTGGCATCGCAAGCAAGGGCCGAATGCTATGGATAGGGATACCTGTGGGCGCCGAGAGTATGAGGCCAGGTGGGGCAGGGGCTCATATGCCCAAATTCCCAAGCATTTGCTGATGAAGATTGGCGGCAAGCGCCGTGCTGTGCCGGGTATTCTCTACGTTCAGGGGCCGCAATCATGAGCAATCAGGGCTTGAGGCAAGCAGTCGTCAGGGGCTCGACCAGCACCGCCCTGACCTATGAGGGCGACTGGCACGCGCTTTTCGATGCGGACAGTATCACTGCAGGGCCGTATGAGGGCCGCTTGCTGGCATGGATCAATGCTAAGCTCTCTGCCAGCTATACCAATGTGAACGAGGCCAAGCAGGCCTATGCTGTGGATCAGGGATTCAACAACTGGGACAGTATGGGCACGTTCACTCTTTTTGGTCCGGCTTCCCTGCCGGGGTATGTGGGCGATTGGGACGTTTCGGTCACTTCTACTCTGACCAAGACGAGCGACAACATCGATACGATTGCCGATCAGTCTCCTGCTAGCAATGACGTGTCCTATAGCTCGGGCGCCAGGGTGACGGATCTTGGCAGCATCAACTCAACCACCGCTGCTGCCTGCTCCGGATCGAACACCACACACGTCAGCTCGAACATCACCTGGCCCACGGCAGGTGCGGTTCTGGTGGTGACGAACATGGACAGCCTGTCCAGTGGTGCCGATGGGGCAATGGGCTTTGGCGATGGTGCCGCCACCTCACCCGGCATTCGCATTCAATTTCGCGGTGGGGGTGTGATCTGGCATCGGCTGCGCTCAGGCGATGGGTCCACCACATACAATCACGAGCTAACTTCAGCGCCGATGCTGTACTCGGCAGCAACGCCTTTCATCTCGTCTTGCAGGTGGGATGGAACGAACATCGTTAGCTGGACCAATCTCAGCAAGCAGACCTCGGCACATGGTCTAACCCTGCAATCTGCCTCTGTGCCAATCGTGCTCTTTGGTGAAGCTACGACGGGTGCGTTTGCCATTGGTCCGGGAGATTGGGGGCAGGGTCTGTTCTACAATCAGACCCAGACCGACGCTGATATGGAAGAATTGATTAACTGGCTTGCGGATAGATGGGGCATCACTGTTTGATGCCTAGGGGCCTGCAGATAGGGGTCTCCACTCCACCTCGCGTCACAACCCTGGCTGTTGAAAGCGACGGCAGCATCTACTGGGACTTCACCGCCGACACGCCCAATCAAACCTATGGCGTAAGCAACGCCCGTCCGCTGGCCCGAGAGTCCTGGGATGTGCTGGGCAACCGCACCACTCTGGCTGCCAGCACTTGGCCGCTGGAATATACCCCGCAGGGCGCTGTCATCGGGCGGCGTGTCCGAGGTCTGTTCAAGGATTCGACGGACGACTTCGGCTGCTACGACGATGTGCGCTGGGATGATCTGACGTGGCTCAACGCGACCGAGGGGACTTTTCTGGCCTGGTTCACGCCCCTGAAGTCCTCGGGCGTGTTCCAGCGGATCATTGAACTTTCGGACGGGACGCCGGCAAACAGGATTGGGCTGCTTCGGCATGGCACTGACTGTGTTTTGAGAGCAGAGACGAGCAGCAGCCAGGTTGTCAGACTCACGCAAGGCAATCTGCTGGCCAATCAGTTTGCCAAGGTCGCTTTCAGCTATAAGGCCAATGAGTGGGAGCTGTACGTTTTCAATGAAGGTGAGATCAAGGCGACGGCGAGTGGTGCCGTGCCGACAGTGACGCAAGGCCATATCGGTGGTCTCAGGGGTATTGCGTCCGATAGTGAGATGGGCGGAATCAAGTACTGGACCACGGCTGACATTCTCGGGAACGTGCTGACGTGAGTGCTAACCTCTCAGATCATGGTAATCTCTCTGACTGGTTAAATGCGGCTCTGGCAGATGATGGTGTGGCAATTCTCGACCAGGATCTGGAGATATCCTCAACGCCATCTGACTATGAATTCGCTTCTGGCACGTTGCTCATCAAAAGTCCGGATGACGGGCCTTTCAATGATATCAGGCTCACTGCCAATGTGCAGGGGCCATTAATCACCGGACAGGCTGTGCTCAGCACAACTTTGGCCGCCCGTGTCTCGACCAACTCTGCTCTTGTGCGGCTCGCTAGCGTCTCGGGTGTCCAGACGAGTCATTACCTCAACGTGGACGCCAATCTCTCGCAGCAGAGGAATGGCACGCCTCCGGACTATACGGGCGATCAGATAGATCAGGGCTTCCACGGGTCCGTGACTGGCATAGACGGCCTGAACAACATCATCACATTGGACCGCCCGCACCTCTGGTCCTTTGCTCCGGACTTGGCGTTGACCTACGTGGCGGATGGTTCTCGCACACGGTTTCACTACCGTGTGGTCAGGCGGCCCAAGAGCCAGATCGAGGTTCGGGTTGATGATGTGTTGCAGACCGAAGGCGTGGACTTCGATTTTGCGGCTGTGAGTGGCAGTGCTGACCTGGAGGCCAATCCGGAATCGACGGGCATCTACATCGATTTCACCTCTGCGCCGGCCAACAACGCCAAGGTCAAGCTCAACGTCACATCCGATGTTTCGGTAACTGTCAGGCGCTCAGGCCTCTTGACGATGGAGAATGTGCGTATCGTCTCGAATGGCACGGACTATCAGCAAAAATCCGTGTGGCGCGACCGGCTCAAAGGCTCGGTTTACAGGAACATCGAGTTCATTGATCGAAACATTCCCATGACCGGTAGCCGTCCTGCTGTTGGCGTGCAGTACATTGAGCAGCTTGGCGTCGATACCGAGGTTGACGGGTTCGAGATGAATGGCGGCGGCTATGCCTTCTACGTGCGTGGCGCAGGCTTTGCGGAACGGAATGGCGTTGCCTTCGACGTGTACGAGCGCAATCAAAACTGGTTCTCGGCGACCGACAACACCAGCGAGAATATTGAGTGTGTGAACCCAGCAACATCATTTGGCGGACATGGCGGCCACGGTGTGACGATCAGACGCCACAAGGTCGTTGACGGTGACATGCACATCAGATCGCCGGGTGTGAACGTGGACGGATTGCTGTGTTGGGCGAAGGAAGAGGCTGACAGCATTTTCTCCCTGGGCTGGGGCAACAAGGCAGCCGGCCATGAATCGGAGCTTGAGGACAGTCGGGACGATCCGGCGACGATGGTCATGAACTACGGCTTCAGCAGCAGTGCGACAAACTGGCTGGTCAGGCAGGATGCGGCCAGGGAGGCTAATTTGAATATCCTGCCGGCTAGCACGGTGACGCTGACTGACGTGGATTTGGGCGGCAAGGATGGCGCAATCGATGTGGATGCTGATGGGACAACCACGGTGCCCTACCGGGTCAATACCCTGACCGCAACCAATGTGAAGTGTCGGCAGCTCAACTGCCGCCTGGTCCTGGCAGCCACGATCACTAATCCCGAGCTTGAAGAGCTGCGCTTGCGCACTCTGGCCGGCCAAGTTGGTGGTGTAACCGTGACCGGGGGTAGTGCTGATGGCACCGACCGCGTGGCAGCGGGTGACTGGGTAATCGATGATGACGAAACCTCAACGCCGAGCGTGGCGCGAGTTTTCAATGGTTTCGCCATGACCAGACCGGGTGCGGCCGGCCCGACCAGCAATGCCGATGCCGATGTGCTGGCGCTTTACGAGTATACCAATACAACCTTGAACGGTGTCGAGGTTTAGGGATATAGTCCGTCATGGCCAATGAAACGCGCAGCGAGCAGGAAAAGCCGGTTCCGACGAGGTTCTGGGAGCAGCAGCTTGCGCTGGCCGACAAGGAGGAGCGGGAATGGCGGGAGACGGCCCAGAAAGTCATTGATCAGTACCGCTCTGAGAAGAAGGGCTCCAGCCAGAAGTTCAACATCCTCTGGTCCAACACCGAAACCCTGGCGGCCTCGATTGGCGGGGAAGATCCGCAGCCGGATGTGAGGCGCCGTTTCAAGCAGGAAGATCCTGCGGCCCGACAGGTTTCCGAGGTGCTGGAACGGGCGATTTCCTACAGTGCCGATGATGTTTACGACCTTGAAGGCGAGCTGGATGCGACCAAGCTCGACATGTTGCTGGCCGGACGCGGGATTGTTCGGATCGTCTATGACCCGACGCTTGGTGAGCGTGAGGTGCCCGCTGTCAGTGAGCTGGGTTTCATGCAGATCGATGACGATGGCAACATCGCAACCGAACCCCAGGAATTCATGGCGGATCAGGAGGTCAGGCTTGAGCATGTGGTCTGGGACGATTACCGCCAGTCGCCCAGTAAATCGCAGAAGCAGGTTTGGTGGCGGGCCTTCCGGCACAAAATGACCCGCGACGATCTGGTTGATAATTTCGGGTCCGATATCGGGAATGAGGTGCCGCTAACGCTTAATCCGGACGGCCTGGAAGAGGATGGTTTCGACAAGACGCCACATTCTAGTCTGGGACGTGCCGAGGTCTGGGAGATCTGGGACAAGCAGAAGCGCAGAGTCTATTTCTTCGCCAAGGGCTTTCCCAAGTTTCTGGCTGATCGTGAGGATCCGCTGGGGCTCAAGAACTTCTTTCCGGTCCCGGAGCCGGCCTATGGTGTGCGTACGCCGGGCACGGAAATTCCGGTTCCTGAATACACGCTCTATCAATCACTGGCCGATGAAGCCAACCGGCTATCCGTTCGGATTGAAAAGATTGTCGAGAGCATCAAGCGTCGGGGCGTCTATGACGCGCAGTTCAAGGATTTCCTGTCTAAGCTGGTCAATGGCAAGGACAATGACTTTCAACCTGTTCCGATGTGGGCCGAGCTTCAGCAAAAGGGCGGCCTCGCAGCTGTCATGCAGGCCGAGGACTATGCACCTGCCATTCAGGCGCTGACAGCGCTCTATCAAGAGCGCGCTTCTGTCATTCAACAGATATTCGAGATAACCGGCATTTCCGATGTGATTCGGGGCTCCAGCGATCCTCGAGAGACGGCGCGGGCGCAGACCATCAAGGCGCAGTTCGGATCGATGCGCTTGCAGGCTAGGCAGCGCCGCTGGTCCAAGATGATTCGTGATGCCTTCCGGGTCAAGGCCGAGATCATTGCCGAGCACTTCACGCCGAATATCCTCCAGCGGATCACGGGGCTTCAAGTTACGGACGATATGATCCAGATCATGCGTGACGACAAGCTGCGTGGCTACAAGATCGATGTGGAGACCGATCAGACAGCCTTCCAGGACGACGTTGCCGAGCGCCAGTCCAGAGCTGAGTTTACGCGGCTTTTCATCGATCTTATGAAGGAGGTTGTTCCTGCGGTCCAGGGCAATCCGGAGTTGGCCAAGATGGCAGCCGAGATCGTGATGTTCAATGTGCGTGCGTTCAAGGCCGGCCGGGAGATGGAAGAGACTATCGAGGAGGCCATGAACGCGCTGCAGAACCAGCCGCAGCAACCGCCCCCGCCCGACCCGAAGATGGAGAAGGTCAAGGGCGACCTGCAGCTTGGCATGTTCAAGCTTCAGCAGGATGGCCAGTTGAAGCAGGCGGAAATGACGCAGGATGCTCAACAGGCCCAGCTTGAGATGGCTACGGAAGCCCAACTGGAAACTCTCAAGATCCAGATTGAAGCTGTGCTTGCCGAGCGCAAGCAGGATCTGGATGCCCAGGCACGGACCTTGCAGTGATGGCAAAATTTTACTGGGTTCATGGGCAAAGCACCCAATGGGAAGAAAATCGGCCCCGACATGGCGGCAAAAATGCTCAGGTCATGGCTGATATTTCGGAATTTAAATCTCCAATAGATGGGTCTATAATCTCATCGCGAGCCCATCTGCGTGAACATGAAAAAGTTCATGGCGTCAAGCAGATAGGCAATGATTGGGCGGGACAATTTGAGAAGTCTCCCCAGCCCGATTGGTTCAAATATCAGGATTAAGGAATTTTTCCTATGAGTGATCAGGTCGAAACCGAGGAGCAGGCGGAAGAGACGGAGGCTGAGGAAGTCCAGTCTGTTGCGCCATCCGAGGACA
>JBPCXB010000133.1:0-1602 GCA_051008935.1 Gammaproteobacteria bacterium
AGAGCCTGCATGCCTGTTCATTGCAGTTCAGCCATCCCGACAGCGGCCAGCAGCAAGCCTTCAGCTGCCCGCCTCCAGCGGATTATCTGGCTTTGCGCAAGGTGTTGCAGCTGGGTGAGCCTGAATAAGTCTCAGAATAAGTCCCCGCATAAGCCCCAGACTAGGTGCGCACGAATAGGTCAGCCCGAACCTTGCCCGTTAGGGGCTTAGACTCAAAGAATCTCCAGCACCTTCTCAGGCGGCCGGCAGATGCGGGTGCCTTTGGGGGTAACAACGATGGGGCGTTGCATCAGCTCTGGGTGGGCTACAATCTGCTCGATCAGCCTCTGTTCTGACAGGCTCTGGTCATCAAGCTTCAGCGCTAGGTAGGTGTCGTTGTTGGTGCGCAGCAGTGTGCGCACAGGTATCTGCATCTGTGCCAGCAACTCTTTGAGCCCAGCTGCATCCACAGGGGTTTGCAGATAGTGTATCAGCGTCACTTCCACCCCCCGCTGTTCCAGTATCTCAAGCGTCTGGCGGCTTTTGCTGCAATTGGGGTTGTGGTACAGGGTGGCTGAGTGCATGGTTTCGGGCCTGATACGCTGTTGCTGCCATTTTATGCTTGGGCTGTTCAGGGTTCAGGACTGAGAGCAGCATGTAGCGCAGTATCTGCAATCTGTGAAGGGCTTCACCGCTTCTGGTCGGCGGGTTACCAGAATAAGCACATGCAGATGCTACAGAAGAGACCGCCATGTTGGCACCCCAGTTGCAAGCAGGGCGCTGCCGACATTGCCCTAATTTCTCTGGTACCCGCCTGTCTCATAGGCCGGTGCCAGAGAGGCAAATGCAACAAATACAAATAGTCAGCTGTTACCGCCTGCAAGGGGCGATGTGGCTGCTAGCGTGCGTGTTGCTCTGGCCAGCCGAACTCTTTGCGCAAGAATCGCATGCAGACGGCCAACCCCCCTCCAGCGCTCAGCAACCCAGAGCAGAGGCATCCGGCCTGCGCCGCTACCCAGTGTCAGGCCGCACGGCAACTTTGGCCCAAGCTAGAGAGCGCCATTTATTGATGCGCTTTATCAGCGATTTGGATTCGGCGCAGCAAAGATTGCAGGCGCTACGCAAAGGTTCCAGCCTAGCTGCCGACCAACAGCAATCAGCACAACAGTTCGATTACGCCCAGTTAGAGCGCGATGTGCTGGTGATACAGGCTGGAGTCGAAGATTATTTGAGCAACTCAGGCGGGCTCAAACAGGGGGCGGCGGATGCCTTGGGGGGTGTGTACCGCCCTAATAGCGCCAGCGGCAAGAATAAATAAGCCCTGACCTATAGCCCAGGCGGTAGCTTCAAGTCGAGTAGCACCGGCTGATTGGGGTCAAACTCTGTCTCGGGCCGTTCAGCCAGAATGGGCAGCAAAGGTGCTAAGTGCTGTTCCAGATCCCAGTCTGCTCCGTTGGGTGTTTGGCCCAGCCGCACCACCACCAATTGGCGGGAGGGGATAATGACCACGCTCTGACCGTCAAAGCCGCCGGCATAGTAGGTATCGGCAGGCAGCGAAGGGAAGGGCCGCGGGTCGCCCGTTTCGCTGGCCTGATTAATCCAGAACAAGGCGCCATAGCTGCC
>JBPCXB010000134.1:0-4437 GCA_051008935.1 Gammaproteobacteria bacterium
TATCGCGCTTCAGGCTGCGCCATACTAATAGATCGGCCCAGGGGCGAAAAGGCTCTACTAGATCTTCCAGCAGGTTGAGAGGGTTATAGGGATGTTTGTGGTGCACGCCTATAGTGGGGTGCAAGCCGGCTGCACTCATACCTCGAGCGACGGCTGCACGCACAATAGCATAGCTATAGTTGAGCCGCGCATTGATGCCTGAAGCATCTCGATCTCTGATAAAGGCCGCGCCAAACAGAGCGCGAAAATAAATACGCGCGGCCTGCCCTTCGCAGTTACTTGGGTCCCCCGAACGCACCCGTGTCACCAGATGCGGCAGCCTACGATCTAGACCGGTCGACAAGTGCAGCACTTGAGCCTGATTAGCGATCTTGCTCTTAACGATGGCCTGCCATGCGCGTTTTTTGCGTGGAGCGCTCATCTGGATTTGTGCTTGCATCACCTGGTACTGGTGTGAATAACCGCTCAAGGGCAGCACCATAGAGCTGGGCATATAGTTCTTGCCCGCCAATACCACAGGGACATTATTATTGACCAAATAATCCATCAATCGCAGACTGATGGTATTAGCAGGGTTGGCTACCACCAGTGCCAGTACATCGTCTAGTGACACTCGCCCTACATATTCCCCGCTTCTGCTAATCTGCAGAAAACCGCGAAACTTATGCACATACAGGTTGGGCTGTGTAAGCTCTACGATTTGCGTGGCCGCCATGCTCTTTTTTCCGCGTTGACACGCCCTGAAGGACTGATGTGCACTTTATAGGCTCCGTACTTTTGCAAAGAAGATACCACAAGGTAGGTAGGTGTACATTCTTTGTTGCGAATTCGCTTAGCTACATTAGCCCAGTGCACAGGTACTAAAGCCACAGAGTTCGACAAGCTTTGCACACGGTATATGTTGCTGTCGCCAGCTAGGCGCACACAGTCGTTGATCTGCAGACGCATCACCAGCCGAGCGGCAGGATGCGGTTTGTAGGTACAGCCGAGCTTAAACTTAGGCTGGTTGGCCTCAAAAGTCCTAATCACGCGCCCATACCACTTATCTGCCTGCTGGTGCCCGGGCGGGTATTCATAGATTTCCAACCCCCAATTGCTGTCGCCTTCGACAAATTGATAGGGAATGCCCTCTGCATTATTGATGGCAAATCCTGATTTTTTATCTGTAATTCTTAGGCTGCGGATGCCCTGCCCTCTGGCCAGTTGCAAAATGCCATCTACCCCCTGCTGATTAAACTGCTTGATGAACTTCTTACGCAGGTACGGATCTCTAATTTTTTTCAACTGCTTCAGGGTTTTAAAATTCGTAATGGGCCATCTAATCACCACGTCTATCGGTTGCTTCTGCGCTTTCGGATCAACGATGCCATAAGGGTTCTCATTGTGCAATTGGCCGGTAGTCATCTGGGCGCCTGGCCATTTCTGCCGGCGCCGATGCGCCACCTGAAGTACATTCGTTTGCTTCCGCACCTGATCGCGCAATCCATGAATGGGCGGGGGAAAACCGGCCAACAGACGGATCGCGCTGTCATTTCCGGTTTGCTCGGTGTAGTGGGATACCTTCTGAATCAGGCTCCTATTCACTGCTGCCAACACCACGGCATCAATGGCATGATGGCGGTGATCGTTGCGATTTTTAGAGGCTTTTTGAGGCTCTTCTGAGTTTTGCTGCGCATTCTGGTTGTGATCGGACAGGACAGAGTTCAAACCCCAGACATGCCTTAAGTCGCTGGTTAATCTGCCAGTTACCACATCGATTTTGTTATAGGGGCAGATACTTTTCAGGTAATCTTTAGCTAACCGCCCAATGTAGCGCGTATCGTTGAGTTGGCGTGCCAGAAAACCGGATTCTTCCTCGTATTTTTTCATGGCATCTTCATTAAAACGCCATCGGCAAGGCTTGGGAAGATGTTTCACCCGCTCCTTAATAGCCTCCCAGTCATAGTCTGGCCTGTTGGCAAAAGCCTCGTATGGCGTGCGATTGCCCTTGTCGCGATTGGCCTGGGGCGTACTGAGCACTTTATTGAAGATGCCATCATCCAACGTGCGACTGTACGGCAACAGATGCTCAATTTCAAAGCGGCTCCCAGCCAAATCACTGATGCCAATCCGAGTACCGGTAAAAGGGCATTTGCGATCGGTTTGCTCCCAGATTTTGTATTTCAGCACATCACGCTGAGTCGGGGTAATGTTATGTTCTTCTAACAATTCTCTGGCTCGTTCATTGCGCTCGGCATTCTTCTTCTGTTTGCTTTCAGTTTTTCTGCGATTCTCCGCTCCCATCGGCAGCTCTCTACCCAGTTCTATGGCAATGGAAGCTGGGCGCCCATAACAGGCAATCAGTTCGTTGACCACTCTGCGAATCTGGTTGAGTGAAATGTGTACAGTCGGGTTGGTTACACCGCCATAAAAGCGCCGATCGTTGCCATCTTTCTGGTATTTCTCCTCATCATGGTCACCCGGCATTGTGTGCGCACTGCCTGCAAACACTTTGCCGTAGTATTCCAGCCGAGGGGCCAGATCTTCGGCATTGACGGCTCCAGTATGGGCAGCAATGGGGTTGACAAAACTTTCGACCTCCTGAGCTACTGCATCCACGGCGTCGTACTGACGCATCCGACTGTGTTCCATTTTGGAGAGTAACAGGCGGGCTGCCTGCACGCAGATACTGGCAGTGCCATCCGGCAACTCTGGTATGTGTTCCAAGCAGGCCTGAGCCTGTTCTTGGCTCAGATCAAATAATGCCACCAGCCTTGCTACCACCACATCATCTTCTACGGCTTTGTCTGGATCTCTGGTTTCTGCCAGCTGATAGCCATCGATGAGTACAGATACAAAATCATCCTGCCGCTCCAGAGGCCACTGATACCAAGCTGAGCCTACGCACTCTGGCTTGCCCAAAACAGCACTGGTTTCATCACCCTGTAGCCCTTTGCGGTTTTCCGTATCCAAATTAAAAGTGCCATCGATAGCCACCCCTGCTTTTTTCAAACTATTTTTCAGAGATTTAAAGGTAGCTTCTTTTTTACTGCTACGTTGTAGCAGGTTATGGGCGATCAAATCACGGTGTTCGGGCAAGCCATTGAGTGCAATTTCTCTGTTATCATGGCGCCAGGATAGGTTATTGACCTCCTGATAGATGCGATAGCGCTGCAAAGATGGCAATGCCTTCAAGGCCCGCTCATTCTTCACGCTGGCCATGTAGATACAGTACCCCCTGCGTTGGGGTTTAAGCGGGCGCTGGGTAAAAATAACGCTTTTGAGATGGGCGATAGCAGCATCCGTCAGCACACTGGAGTGAAAAACCTGCTGGGATCTACAAATCTTGTCAAATTCATCTTCTAACAGCTGGCGTACTGGAAAAACTTCGTAGTATGCTGCTTTTTTGCTGCCTTTGTCACTTGCAACTTGACGCACACGGCTGTTGAGCCCTTGCTGCTGCCGATGCGTATAGAGGTAACTGCCATAGCTCAACTGGGTATTTGCTGCCAGCTGTTCAAAAGCGGTCGAGCGGGCTTTTATGCGCTGGTGCCTCTTTGCCACCAGCTGTTCTTTAGACAATTCTTTATCACCTGAGGTGTTCAACAGTTCTGAATTTAAAAGCCCCATATCACACAATAAACGCTGTACAGAAGAAGCGACCAGCCCCGAGGTTTTTTCTTTGCTTTGATCTTTGCGGTTGCTTTTGTAGCCGCGCCGCTGATTAAGGTGAAACAGGGCACGGCCTATTTCAAAAAGGGTCAATTTAGCATGCAAAGCTCGATGCCGAAGTTCCACCGGATTAAGCACTGGTTTACGCAAAAGAAGCTGTTTGCGAGCAGCAAGCTCTTGGGGCATAAGCCTCAGGTCAATCAACTCGCGCATTAGATAGCGACGCCTTTGCAAGTAGCGATCTCTCTGCCGCCTTGCCAATCGTTTCTGGCGCCGAGTCGCTGCCAGTGTCGCCAAGGTTTTGCTATCTCTTCCTGAAGAAAAAATACGGCTGCCAATTTTTTCCAACTGAATCGGTTGATGGTCCTGATCGGTTTCAATAACCGCCCAACCCAGTGAATTAGTCCCTACGTCTAACCCTAATCTATAGTGCATCATGTCCCTCGTTTAGTAATAAAAAATAACTTTCTAACTGCCTATGTTATAATTTCCCTCGGAAAAGATAGTGTTAGTAATAACACGCGAGAATTCGCAACATTGAGGCAACATCCACGGGCGTTGCCTTTCCACTTTAAAGAGGGGTTCAAACGGCTTGTGCAGTTGCCGCTCAGCGCATTGCTCGTGGGCTGGTCTGCATGCTTGCGTCTATCTGGTATTGACATCCCTTTGTCTCCTCTGCCTCTCGTAGCTATTTATGCAGCACGGGTTAGCACTACATCCAGCACCTTACACCTGACGTAATGATAGTGATTGCCAGGCGCGTAATACGCCCAGCTTCACTGTTTT
>JBPCXB010000135.1:0-1709 GCA_051008935.1 Gammaproteobacteria bacterium
AGCTCAAGCAGTTCGTAAAGCGCCTCCAGGCCAGGCAGGTTCCAGTCTTTGGGCTGTTCAATGTACTTGAAGGCCGCAATGTCATCAACTGAGGTTGCGGCAAGATCCGAGAGTTTGCTGGCATCAAACTTGTTGCCGGGAATAGCCAGCACGATGTCGCCGGAATAAACCAGTGCGGCTAGTAGCAATGCGACCCATTCCGTTTCCAGTCGGAGGCTGTCCGGCTTGAGATAGTCGGCACCATGTACGCTTTCTAGTATCTCAGCTCGATTCACCACCTGCCCATGTGGCTTTTGTTTGAGTTTCTCCAGTATATGTTTAGCGTACTTGGATTGGGCTGGAGCAATCCGACTGCCTTCCAACAGTTGTAGTGCATCAAGCACTGCTGTGGCTTGTTTTGTGGGGTTACCACCGCTCATGACACGGATGGCATCTTGCGCGTATTGCTCGCGGTTTTTACTGGTGACCAGGACTGAAAAGGTCGGGTAATCGGGTGCCAGTGATTCGAAATACGGGGCAAGACATACACCAGAGATGGTGTTAATCATGTCTCTGAAGTTGATGCGCTCGGTTGCGTCCAATCCGGCAAGATCCCGAAGTGACCGGCCTTTTACCCATTCCATCATTCGCTTGCGTCGACCTAGGTAGGTGATCTCAAAGGCAGTGGCCATGTGCTCCTGAAGCCATGTATTCATTGTCCGCTGAAAGCCGCGAGACTTGTCTTCGTAGGTTGATTTAGCATGCCCGGAGGCCGTACCTGCAAGGTCAATTGCTGCAGCGTAACGTTCTAATGCTGATTTGAAACCCTCATCCATACCTGACAGTACAAACTGGACTTCATCTGGCAGCTTTTCATCTTTGATTTTAGGTGTTTCAAAGGGCTGGATGAAATAGAGATAAAAGTCTTTTGGTGGATAAGCAGTGCTGCGCTCGTTGGGCGTGCCAAAAAAAAGCCAACCCATGCGACCGCTCATGCGCTCTTTCCATTCGATCTCATTGCCCCATAGGTTTCTGTACTGGGTTTGAGGCAGGTCAGAGCATTCGAGCATGTTGTACAACGCCTTGTGGTAGGCGCGATTAAGTGCGTCCGGACTTAAGGTTTCAGCCTTCAGGTCAATGATTGCGTCAAAGTCATCGGCTTTTTTCAGGTCCAGATAATACTGATGGTTGTCTGGGTTGCTGGATATGAACTGCCCACTAACAGTCTTGTGAATTTCACGAAGCACGGTCTCTACTAAAGAAAGCAGGTCATCTGCTGGATCGCCGCCAAGGTTCTCAATGCCGGGCTGATATAGGCATAGGGTGTCGCGTAGTTCTTGAGCAGTAGCGCCCATGGGTGAATGGATATCGTTGACCGTCAGCCGGTGCAGGGACAAGGCCTCAATGATTCTTAAAGCCATATCTTTGTAACCGGGACTGGTGAAACTGCGGTTGATTCGATCTTGCAAGACATTGCTGACATCAATGACGTTGCGAATGTCTGGCAGAGTACGGTAAACGGCATCGGCGCCAAGTTCGGTCCAGTAACTGTCGTATGCAATAACGCCGAGATAGTCAGTCGGTATTTCAGCGTTTAGCAATTTATTCATGCTTATCGACAGGCTTTTCAGTATTTGCCTTTTCTCTACAGCCGATACGCGCTCAAATGTGTCGATGTAATCAGGGTGCACAGGAAACAGCCTGACGAATTCATCCATTCGCTCATTCAT
>JBPCXB010000136.1:0-4981 GCA_051008935.1 Gammaproteobacteria bacterium
CGACATTTTCATTATGCGAAGAACAGGCCAGCACAGCTAACCATCGCCTGGTGCGTTGCACCCAAACAAATACACACGCCTGCCGCTCGCGCCTGCACTCGGAAAGACGGCACCATGCACCCTTTGCAAAGCGACGCCCCACTGATTGTTTATATAGATGTAAAAAGCCCCTATGCCTTTATCGCCCTGCGCCCTACTCTGGCACTTGAAGCTGAACTGGGCATGCAGTTTGATTGGCGCCCTCTGACCCTCAATATACCCAGCTATCTAGGATCGGCAGAGACGAAAAAAGGCAAGGTTGTCGCTTCCAAAGGCCGCAGTGCCAACACCTGGAATCTCGTGCGCTATGCGTATCGCGATGCCAGACGCTACGCCGAACGCCAAGGCCACATACTCAAAGGTACAGAAAAAATCTGGGATTCCAGCATTGCTAATATTGGTATCCTTTGGACCGTACAACAGGCGCGCGCACAATTGACGGCCTATCTCAATGCTGTCTACCTGCCATTCTGGCGCCGCGAACTCGATATTGAAAACTTGGCCGTCGTTACCACCTGCCTCCAGAAAGCGGGCGTGGATACAGCAGGATTTAAAGACTTCCAGCAGCATGAAGGACGTGCCCTGCACGACAAATTACAAGAGCAATTCCATGCGAATGGCATCTATGGCGTGCCCACCTATGTATTCGATGGCCAAATTCTGTTCGGGCGCGAACATCTTCCCTATATCCGCTGGTATCTAACCGGGCGCACAGGTGCCCCGCCCGACATTGCCAACTCGCCAAACGGATCTGTGCCATGCTGAAAATTTACATTGATTTCAAATCACCAGATGCCTATCTGGCCTTAAAGCCAACTGTGGCACTGCTAGCAGAACATAAGACCGCAGCATGCTGGCTACCCTTTCAGGTACGGGAGCGCGACATGCCTCAGCACAGCAACGATGAAACCGTTGCCCAGTCCCATAGACGTGTGCGCGCAGAATCACGGCGCCGGGTCTTTCTGCACTATGCCGGCGTACAGGGCATCGAAATGCGTTTCCCCGAACGCCACATAGACACAGATCTGGCGCTGGGCGCTCTGGCACAGATACAGGGCGACCGACTGCCCTTCGTACAAGCCTGTTTCGCAGCTTATTGGGCGCAGCAGGCCAACTTAGACGATGCGGCAACTGTAACCAACCTACTCAAACAATCTGGCGGCGCCCATAATCATCAACTGGCTCATGCGCCCCATAGCCTAACCGAAGCCTTACAGGCAGCCGAAGCAGAAGGGGTAGTCGATACTCCAGGCTATGTGATCGACGGACAGCTGTTTGTGGGCCGTGAGCACCTGCCTTGGATTGCCGAAATTCTGACCGCACATTAAACACACAACTCACGGACACTGCAAAATGAGCCCTCAAGTTTCGCTGACAGGCATCGATCACATCATCATAGCGGTGCAAGATTTAGATCAAGCTACCGATGACTACACTCAGGTGTTGGGATTTGCACCAAGTTGGCGAGGCACGCATAAAAACTACGGCACAAAGAACGCCTTATTTTGCTTTGAGAACACTTACTTAGAGCTATTGGCCCCAGAGGCTGATGCACCAGCGAGCCTAAGACTGCGAGAACATATTGCACAACATCAGGAGGGCTTGTATGGCATAGCCCTTGGATGCAACGATCTGGACCAAGCCAGAAATGCGCTCAAGCAGCAACAAATTGACTGCCCTGAAATTGCACAAGGGCAGGGCATCGATGCAACCAGCGGAGCGATGCGAACGTGGAAGAACCTGTTCTTGCCCATGGCTGCAACCGGAGGGGCTTTAATATTTTTCATCGAGCACCTGACAGGGGAACTCCGGAGTACCGATAAATTGCCAAACCATGTGCACAGGCTGGACCATCTGGTGGTGCAAACGGGTCAACCCGAACGCCTGATAGCTACTTATAGAGACACGTGGAACATACGATTAAGCTTGGATCAGTACATCGAAAAATGGGGGGGACGCATGCTATTTTTTCGCCTCAACAAAACGACCATCGAGGTGATCTCTGGGCCAGAGCAAAGCGCGAATACCAAAGACTCCTTTTGGGGCTTAGCTTGGAATGTGAAAGACATCCGGGCGACACGCAACAGATTGGTACAGGCAGGCGTTCAAGTCTCGCAAGTGCGCAACGGGCGCAAACCCGATACCCTAGTCTGTACAGTGAGATCGCACACGCATAATGTGCCCACTCTTTTCATAGAGCATACATAAACCTCTGTATAGGCGATCACGTTCTCGCAACCTTTCCAGACAAAAGGGGCGGCTGTTTCTGGTTGGCATGCAGGGTACATAACCAAACGCCTCGGCTGAAGATCCTTTCAGGATAATGCCAATATCGCTTCTTCAGTGGATCAGAATCGCTGGTGTAATACGGGTCCTGATTTCGTCGTAAACCGCAATATCTATTCCCTCAGCCACTTCCAACGACACGATCAATCCATAGGCAACCGGATTCTGAATTTTTCCAGCATCATCACGGCAGTTCACTTTAATTTTGATAGCCTCCCCGTCGATGAACGGCTCCGCTTTTTTGCCTTCAAACACTTCATGTTGGACGGTGCCACGCCTCACTGCTTGCCAATCGGCGTTCTGACGACCTGAAGCCAGATTATTATTGATACGTCCGAACCAAAGGCTTGCAGTGCGATATCTTTGAGTATTTACCGAGATTGGAGACAACCAAGCCAAGGTAACGGTCAGACGCCGCCACTCATGGCGCGACTCCAACGATGGGGGTAGAGGCAGACTAAAAACGTGAGCGTCGCCATCGGTAAGCTGCCCATAGCCCAACACCGTTGCCCGTTGCCCTGTACAATCCAAAACACGACTCACATCCGGTATGCCATAACCCATCCAGCGAGTCTGAAGAGATTTATACTGCCTACTGATTTCTTTAGCGATGTCTGCTGGCCTCGAATACAAAGACTCAGCACGGTCTTTAATTTCCTTTCCAAGGCTCGAATTTTCAATTTGAGATTTTAGGTGATTGCCGATATCGGCCCACGAGCATCCATGGATCAACATCGCTTTCAACAGGGAGGCTTCATACTTCGATGGATCGATTTCATCCGCTTGCGAACTAAAAATCTGCCTCAAAGTGTCATAACATATGCCAGCGGCTCTACTGATCAAGGCGGTAGCATTGCTGGTTCCACAACTGAAAGATGTGGCACTCAGTTCACCAGCAGAGATTCCAGGTGAGGCGGCTTTGTTGCCTGGCGCAGAACGGCTATTGCTGACTCGAAGTTGTACGTTTGTAGTGTTGAACTGCTCCTCGTACAACTGACGCCCACCGAAGAATAGCATATCTGGTTTAATCGCATTGCGGTAGCCGGCTCCAAATGCAGAAACAGGACTAGGTAACATGGATGAAAACGGATCGAGCCTATGCAACACATCGACAGGCGTTGATTCATCACCATGTAAAGCACCAACGGTAAGACCATTAATCGTTTCCGCTGGCGAAAGTATTTTCCTGTGCCAGGCATCCCTATACAGCACTTTGATCGTTGCCGCTTCAAATTCGTCAGCCTGAAATGAGTCGAATTTTGCCTTAGGTACACCCAAGGAAATTTCTGCTGGATGATTCCCGGCACTGACGACAAACAGCACGCCATACTTGACGCTCAGCCAGTCTAACAACCGAGCAAGCGGACTGATAAAATGTGTAAACTGGCGGGATTGATCACCGATTGACAAGTTGATCACTTTAATTTGAGGAGCTACCGGGCTTTCTCTCTGATCACCCTCAAACAACCGCTTGACTGCTCTGTGGATAAGATCGACTATAAGGCGATCTTCCGGAACCACTTCTGGCCGAGGCGTTGTAGGCCAGTTACTCGGCTTCATAATGGGCCGAACATACACCGGCCTAGATAGAGGCAGTTGAGGCTGACTCAAGTCACCATGAATAATAAGTGAGGCCATTGAACTGCCGTGGACCCGCTCTGAAGCCTCATAATCGGCTTCAAAGTTATCTGGATCATCAACCACTACACGGCCAGCCAGTAAACGGTGGTTAGTTAGCGGCAATCCATCAATAAGCGCTATGATTGGATCGCCAGTTGGCAGCGGGGTTTCTTCAATCTGGGGGATTTCCACATCACCCTCTGGAGATTCATTTCCAACCACCATTTGCCCAACAGGCCTGAAGAACATGATCTGCTCACATTTGACCAGTTCAGTTTCTGAGTTCTCCACGATACTTTGCACGCTTTGCGCCGGTAACTCGACCAAAATTCCATGGTAAGCGATATTTTCAATCACTGCTCGGCTTATTATTCGACCTTTTACTTGCGTGATGAGAGCCCTAACCTGATTCTCGCTTTCCTCACGCACAGAGCTATTTTGGCGAAACCAAAGCTCAACCTCACACAGAATGGCCCTATCGCTGTCGTATTCAAGTTCCTCCCGCCATACATCAAGCACACCTGTTTCATGAAGCTTATCCTCAACACCCCACCGACGAAGATTTTTTAGATGTGAGAAGACGTTGCGAAACCCTGTGTAACCTTTTTTAAATTTCTTGGTCGGATCTTTTACGTACTCTCTCCACAACGACAGCATCTGCTCAAGTGCTTGCTGATTGGTCATAACGAGATATAGCCGCCCTTTCAGAGATTTATCAGGTTTGCCTTTGTCGTAAAACTCTTCATTTGGGGTGATTTCATCAATTTCAACTGCACCCATCCACTCCAACCCCTGTATCCGTTTTACGGCAGCCACAAAGTCCTCTATACTTCCAACGGTTTCTATAACAAGAGCCTGCTCTGGAACGATGCCTGAAGCACTTTGTTGTATTTCTACTCGCCTTTTTTCAAAAGCATCCCGAAGTTCTCTAAATACAGGAGCCAACCTATCCCATTGTTGCTGTGGTGTTGGTTTTATTACATCGCCTCCTCCACCACCGCCAAAATTTGAACGAGAAGCCGTTCCAGGAGTAGGA
>JBPCXB010000137.1:0-3082 GCA_051008935.1 Gammaproteobacteria bacterium
ACAGCATCACCCAGCCATCGGTCTTGAGTGGGGTAAAGTGGTGGTCTGGTGGTGGACGCACAAAATCCGCGGTTTGCATGAAAATGACTTTATAGCCGCCGCCCACACAGACCGGTTGTACGGCCGCCAATAGTTCGCCTCAATTGCGGGCGCTGGCCCGCTACAGACCCTCGCAGTCCCTATAAGTTGTTTGATATCGGCGCACCGCTTGTTGGTTGTGCCGCTGTAATTTCAGGAAGTGTTATGCCCCAGATACAGTCAGATCTCGGTAATTTCTCAGTAGCTGATATTCAGTTGCAGGATGATCAATTGGTCACCCAGAGACCGCCATGGTTTGAACAGGCGCTACAGGTGCCGATGCGCGAAGGTTGGGTACAGGTTGGCGGTGCCGGTGTGCACTACCTCGAATGGGGCGACCCCAGCCAGCAGGATTTGGTGCTGCTGCATGGCAACAATGCGCATGCGCACTGGTTTTTACCCACAGGGGCTTTATTGTCCGATCGGTTCCATTGCATCTCGATGACTTTCAGCGGTATGGGCGATAGCGAATGGCGCCCTATGTACGACCGAGAAATCATGGAGTCTGATGTTATCGGTGTCATTCAGCAGCTTAAGTTGCAAAAACCGGTACTGATGGCCCACAGCTTTGGGGGGATGATTTCTGTGCCTGCAGCGGCCAGGCTGGGGCAGGAGCTGGGCGCACTGATGATCGTCGATTTTGTGGCACGCCCCAAAGCCAAGGTAGAAGAGTGGTTTCAGGATCGCCCCAAGCAGATACGTTCGACGCGTGTCTATGAAGATAAAAAGACCTGCATGGATCGGTTTCGTTTGCTACCCGATCAGCCCTGCGCCAATCAGTGGTTGCTGGAATACATTGCAGAAAAATCGGTGCGGCCCGTTGCCGGTGGCTGGACTTGGAAATTTGACCCACGCATCTACGCCCATATGCGTTTAGGCAACGACCACGAAGCGATGATTCGCAATATGCAGGTTCCTATAGGGTTTTTGTATGGCGCACAGACCGTGGAGTTTAATAGCGGCAGTTTGCAGGATATGTGCGATATGATGCCCGAGCATGCCCCGATTTGCGGCCTGCAGCAGGCACAGCACCATTTGATGCTGGATCAACCCCTGGCTTATGCAGAGGTAGTAGCGCGTATGGCAGACCAGCTGATGGCTCAAAATTGACGGGGCCAGCTTGTTTTTGCCCTTGTCGTGTCCTCTTTTGCCCTCGTTTATCCACTATGATAGGATATGCCTTGATTGAACGGATCTAATCTGGAAGGCGTGTCATGGCCAGCCCTGTTGCTTATTTGTTATACCGATTGCCTGAAAGCTGGCTGCGACGCTTTTCGGGCCAGCCTGCTGTTAAGCGCCTGGGGCGCACCCTCGATGCCGCTGCGCAATTTACTCTGAGCCAGATTCCTGCTGCCGCCGAAGATCTTGACTCGCTGGACCCCAATGCTCTGAGGCAAGAGTATGCTTCGGGCCCGAATCTGGGTATCCGCCCGCCCCAACCCTGTGTGCGCCAAGAGCACGAGGTGCAGGTTGCCGACGGCACAACTATTGCCGTGCGGGAATACCGGCCGGCCCAGTGGCAGCCAGAGGGTTTCTCTGGGCTGTATATGCACGGTGGCGGCTGGGTGATAGGCGACCTACAGACCCACGATTCTTTCTGCGCCTATATGGCGGCCAAGCTCAATGTACGCTTTTTTGCAGTGGATTACCGCCGAGCACCAGAGCATCCTTTCCCGATCCCGTTGCAGGACAGCCACGCGGTATGGAATTGGGTTCTAGAGCGCAGCCCGGCTGAGCGCACCATGGTGGCAGGAGACAGCGCCGGCGGCAATCTGGCTACTGCCCTGTGTTTGCAGCGCATCATGGATGGCACCAGTCTGCCTGTGATGCAGTTGTTGATTTACCCGGCTGTGGATGCCCGCATGGAGACTGCCTCGATCCGGCATTTCGGCGAGGGCTTCTTGCTGACTCAGCAGATGATGCAATGGTTCTGGAATTGCTATCTGAGCCGCCCCGATGACCGCACCAACCCGCTGGCTGCTCCGGCACTGGCTGACCCAGAATTGCTTGCCAAGATGCCACCGACGCAGATCGTGGTGGCTGGCTTTGATCCGCTCTTTGACGAAGGAGCTGCTTACGGCGCCGCCCTCAAGAAGCTGGGCGTCAGGGTGCTGGTGCATGAATATGCCTCTTTGATCCACGAATTTGCCAATATGATGGCGATGCCGGCTGCTGCTCGGGCAATCAGACATTGCCTGTCGGAAACTCGGCAGATGCTGGCGTCTTTTTGAATGCAGCCTGATCTTATAAGGCCAGCATCAGGTAGCACATAACCCGCATGAGTTCCCGGACTGTACCCGAGGCCCCGCTGTTACAGATCCGCAATCTGGGCGTGCGCTTTACAGCAGCAGCACAACAAGCAGCGGCCCAGCACGCAGTTGCATCAGTCGATCTGGAGGTCGCAGCGGGCGAAGTGGTGGGGCTGGTAGGCGAATCCGGCTCCGGAAAGTCGGTAACGGCGATGAGCATCCCGCATCTTTTGCCCCCTCAGGCCAGATTGGCCCCCGAGTCGGAGGTGCGTTTTGCCGGCGAACAGATATTGAGCCTGCCAGAGCGCCGAGTCAGAGAGCTGCGCACGCATCGCATGGGCATGATTTTTCAGGAACCCATGACCGCCCTGCATCCGACTTACTCTATAGGTGCGCAGTTGATGGAGGCGATTCGATTCAGGCAGTACGCCCATCTACCTGCTAGAGAGCGTGTGTTCCCTGGGCGTAGCTTGCGTGCGCAGTTGCGCAAAGAGGCAGTGGCATGGTTGGACCGTGTGGGCATACCCAGTGCTAGCTACAAACTGGATGCCTATCCAGATCAGATGTCTGGAGGCCAGCGCCAGCGGGTGTTGATCGCCATGGCGCTGACCGGTGAGCCCGAGTTGTTGATCGCCGATGAGCCTACTACTGCTCTGGATGTAACGGTGCAGATGCAGATACTGGAATTGCTGCAAGAGTTGCAGGTCAGTTATGGCCTGGCCGTTCTTTTTATCAGCCATGACTTGGGGGTGGTG
>JBPCXB010000138.1:0-2928 GCA_051008935.1 Gammaproteobacteria bacterium
AAAATTCCAAACGTATGTGCAGGATTAGGCATAAAGCAGGTAAGCCCTTATCAGATGCTGCGACGGGAAAACGTAAAGTTTGTGCTCGGAGAGTAGCAGCATTCAGAATATTACGCACTCACAGTACACGGTATATTTGCTTGATGCGTTGTTCAGCCGCCCAATTTTTCAAACCTCCACCTGTACGGCACAATTAGAGCAAGATCACCAAGTTCACCCACGAACGACCAACGGCCTGCTCCGCCAATTAAAAGAAGCCCGTGTGTTGCAAGTATTACAACCGGGTAGCGGGCAAAGAGCAGCAACTATGTGCTTCCCCGCACTGATTAACCTGGCAGAGGGGCAGCAAGTACTGTAACGGTATGATCAAACGTACAGACCTCACAGGCGATTAGCTGCGCGCGAAAACGGAAATACGCTCAACTAATCCATTAGCTGCGCACAGACGCTCAACAAAACTATTAGTCGGGCGTGAAAACGAAAATACGCCCTACTAAATCATTAGTTGCACACAGGCGCCCAACAAAACTATTAGTTGAGTGCGAAAACGGAAATACGCTCAACAAGACTCTTAGTTAGACACGAAAACGGAAATACACCCTGCGAACGTATGGGCGCGAGCTGGTCACAATTTAATCATGACCAACCTAGTGCGGATTGGACGCCGCCACCACTTCGACTTGTGGATTACGGCCAAGACAGCCCCTTTGTAGGCGACATTAAGAGCAGAAAATAGAGCTAGGCTATTGGGTATAATCGGGTATTATCGGATATTTCCCGTCGCAAATGAGGCATGAATGAAAGAGCCAGTGATCACTGTTGGGCAAGATATTTTGCAGCTGGTCGCTGAAATCGATGAGTTCAAGGGGCAATGGCAGGCATTGAAAGCCCTCCCACCGGAACACCTACAGCAATTACGCAAGGTGGCGACGATTGAAAGTATCGGGTCGTCTACGCGAATCGAAGGAGCAAAGCTTTCCGATGCGCAGGTGGAAACATTACTATCGAACCTCAGCTCCAACTCTTTTAGCACCCGTGATGAGCAGGAAGTGGCAGGATACGCCGAAGCGATGGATTTGGTATTTCAAGCCTATGAAGACCTGCACATTACCGAAAACCATATCCGGCAGTTACATCAAACCTTACTCCGCCACAGTAGCAAGGATAATCGGCATCGAGGCTTTTATAAAACGCTCCCCAATCATGTGGTGGCAAAAGGTGCTGATGGGCGTGAAATAGGCGTCGTGTTTGAGACGGCAACGCCATTTGATACGCCCAGGGAAATGGAAGCATTGGTGCAATGGGCATCCAAAGGCTTTGATGAATCGGCTATGCATCCGTTGCTTATTACCGCTGTTTTCACTGTGGTGTTTTTGGCCATCCATCCGTTTCAGGATGGTAATGGCAGGCTCTCACGTGTTTTAACCGCATTGCTGCTACTACGTGCAAGCTACGAGTATGTGCCTTATGCCTCGCTGGAAAGTATTGTGGAAGCAAATAAAGACCTCTACTATAAAGCACTTCGGCGTACCCAAGCAACGCTGAATAATGCTGATCCTGATTGGGAACCTTGGCTAGGATTTTTCCTGCGTTGTCTGAAAAAACAAAAAACTAACCTTGCCACTAAGATCAAACAAGAGCAAGCCGTAAGTGATACCTCGCTACCGTTGCTTTCTGCTCAGGTGCTGAAGCTCTTGGCTGAGCATAAGCGTTTAACGATTGCGCAAATGGTCAAATATACAGGCGGGAATCAAAATACACTGAAGGTCAGAGTACGTGAGCTGGTTAATGAAGGGCGTATTCAACGCCACGGGAAAGCACGGGCAACTTGGTATAGCCTAACTTGAGCAAAGCATTGATCGTACTACGATCAAAAGTTTTTCACACTATGAAAGTCAGGTAAATTTGAGCTCAATACTCACAAGACGTAGTACAGAGGCACTCAACCGTTGCCTGATACACTTAGTAGCGCACACAATAATCTTGTAGTGAATGGATAGCATGAAAAACATCACCCTGAATGCCGACGAACACTTGATTGAAGCGGCACACCAGCAAGCCGTCAGCGAAAACACCACCTTGAATGCCAAGTTTCGCGAATGGCTGGAAGATTATGTTCAGCGCCAACTGCAAGCGGATAAGGCGATGGCAACAATAAAGGAGTTGCGCGGCAAATACTCCACCACAAGCAGAAAATTCACGCGGACTGAAATGAATGAACGCCGATAGCCTGCTTTAGTCGCGAAGATGCCGAACGCTTGCTGGATCAAACCTTACTGCCTCGGCGCTGCGTGATACACCGAGGCAACTCTATTCACCAGGATGTAAGACTTTTGGTACAATCCGCAACCAATCATCCGCTATAGCTCAGAGCCAGCAACCATGCCCAAACGACTTGGGATTGGATCCAGCAACTGCAAAGGTAAGATTTGCGCCACCTCGAAGGGGCAAAAATCAAGTGCGAAGAAAAACATTTCCAAGAAATCGCTATAGTTTCTGAAAACCCTGCACAATACATCATAGCAACAGATGTTGAGGGGGTGATCAAATACGTGGAGTAGGTTCTGGACATGACTCAAGAAATGAATAACACTTCTTGGAACAGCTGCAATCTATACAAGGTTCGTAATCAGCCAATCGAATTCGAAGCCAAAGATTGGAAAACAGAAGATCTGCGTTCCAAGATTGAACCGTGGTTAACGGCACTGTTTCAAAGTGAGCATTTATCCCTTTTGCTGGGTAGTGGGATCTCATCAGCACTCAACGGGATGACAAAGCACAAAGCCGGAGCGGGAATGGCCCCAATGTCTTTCTCTGTGTTTCAGAATCAAATAGCACGAGCTTCGAACGAAAGCGCGTGCAAATCAGGTCGTGGTGAGCCGAATATTGAAGATCAGATTCGAGTCTGTAATGAGTTGATCAGGGGCT
>JBPCXB010000139.1:0-39519 GCA_051008935.1 Gammaproteobacteria bacterium
CTAGTAACCTGTGCTTCTTGGGTTCATATACTGTCGGTTTACAGCCGTAAAGCAACCAGAGCCCTGTGAGAAAAGAGTTAGAATACCCAGCAATGGGGTGAGCAGAATCTGCGGGTAAGTCAGCTCCTACAGTCAACCAACAGAGCCAATCCCAAAAGAACGCTCTTCAACTTCTAGACAGATAAATCCCCCCCTTACTCGTGCACTTGCTGTCGTACCGAGCGCTTGTGATCTGATCTTTCAGAGTATTCCCCCTCTTGCCCAGCCCTCATACATCATCATCTTTAAATAACAAATAAAAAGTTTTTTAATTAATACTTTGTCAACTATGAAATTTGAGATCATTGTCATTGGGGGAGGACACGCAGGTGTTGAAGCTGCAGTTGCAGCTGCTCGCACAGGTGCTTCTACCGCTTTGATCACATATCGCGAGACTGATTTAGGTCAAACTTCCTGTAATCCAGCAATAGGTGGGATTGGTAAAAGCCATTTGGTACGGGAAGTTGATGCATTAGGGGGCTTCATGGCCAGGATATCTGACCAGTCTTCAATCCATCAAAGACTCTTAAATGCTAGCAAAGGGCCTGCTGTTCAAGCATTGCGCTTACAGATCGATCGTCAAATATTTCAAAAGACTATGATCAGAGAAGTCCAGCAATTTAGTTTGGCTTATCCACATTTTCAATTGATTGAAGCGGCAGTGGTTGATGTGCAGTTGGATACTACTGGCAATGCATGTGGAGTGGTATTGTCAGATGGATCTTCTATAAAAGCAAAATCTGTCATTCTTGCGACTGGTACTTTTTTAGCGGCCAAAATGTACCGAGGGGAAGAGATGCAGTCTGGAGGCCGTTTTGGGGGGCGTAACTCTAGCAGTCTCGCGCAGCGTCTCAAAGAAAAAGGCTTGTCTATAGGGCGTTTGAAAACAGGCACTCCTCCCAGGCTAGCAGCTGAAAGTCTGAATTATGACCGAATGGAGCCTCAGCCTGGGGATGCAGAGCCTGACAGATTGTCGTTTCTGCCTCGTAGAGAGCAACGGTTGGTACAAAAAAATTGCTTTATTACCCGCACCAATGTGGATACCGCTTCGATAGTTCAGAATGCGTTGAATCGTTCTCCTTTAGCGTCAGGAGTGATAACGGGTAGGGGTCCTCGCTATTGTCCTTCTATAGAAGACAAGATCACTCGGTTTGCTGATAAGGAATCGCATCAGATTTTTCTGGAACCTGAAGGGTTGCATACCAATCAAGTCTATCCCAATGGCATATCTACTAGCCTACCTCGTGATGTGCAACGGGATATGGTTCACTCCATCACTGGGCTAGAAAACGCGCACATCCTGCAATGGGGCTATGCGGTGGAATATGATTATTTCGACCCACGGGACCTTTATCCTCATCTGGAATCCAAGTACATCCCCAATCTGTTTTTTGCTGGGCAGATCAATGGCACAACGGGTTATGAAGAAGCCGCTGCCCAAGGAGTTTTGGCTGGATTGAATGCCGGTTTGAAAGTTCAAGGCAAAGAGTTTTGGGTACCGAATCGGTCCGAGGCCTACATAGGTGTCATGGTCGATGACTTGATTACTAAAGGAGCACCGGAACCTTATCGTATGTTTACTTCCCGAGCAGAATACCGTTTGTTGATGCGCCAGGACAATGCCGATTTGAGACTGACAGAGAGCGGTAGGGATTTGGGGCTGGTAGACGATTATCGGTGGTCCGTGTTCTGTGAACGGCGCGAATCTATAGAGAGAGAGACGCATCGGTTGTCTGAAAAAACTGTGAAACCTCAGAGCCAAGAGGCAGATTCATTAAAACAGCAAGGTATTTCGATATCTGCAGCTGCGTCTTTGAAACATTTGTTGAAAAGACCCGATGTGCAGTATGTTCAATTGATGAACCAATTGGGGCTGAAAGCGGTGCCCAAAGATGTTGCTACTACGGTGGAGGCGCAAATCCTGTATGAGGGGTACTTCCGGCGCCAGCAGAAGGAGTTGCAGAGATACCTACATCAAGAGCACCGGTTGATTCCGGCTGATTTCAATTACGATAAGGTACCTGGCCTTTCTGTTGAAGTCCGTGAAAAGCTGGTCCGAGTCGGGCCTGCCACTCTAGGTATGGCGGCGCGTATGGAGGGTATCACTTCAGGGGCTATTTCTCAGCTGCTGATTCATTTGCGTCAATAGCATTGCAGAATCAGGATTCCTCTATGTCGAATTCGGTGACTATCAGTGTGTTGATGCCCGTGTTCAATCGTGCTCGCTATTTGGTACCTGCCATCGAAAGCGTTTTAAGTCAGACTTTCAAAGATTTTGAATTGTTGCTGATTGATGATGGTTCTCAGGATCCTGATTGCAGACGTATCGTAAAGGACTATGCCAGCCGATTTCCGGCCTTTATTCGGCTTCTACAGAACGATTGTAATTTAGGGCCGGCCGTAAGTCGAAATACAGGCTTTCATCAAGCCAGAGGGCGATACATTGCTTTGATGGATTCCGATGACATCTCGCTTCCTGGTAGGTTTGAGCAACAGTATCAGTTTATGGAAGCACATCCCGAAATTGCAGCCTGCAGATTGCATCACCGTGTGATAGACGATCAAGGGAGGTATCAGGGTTTTATGGATGGTATGGGAATCCACCAGGATGCCCTTCCAGATTGCGATAGGATTCAGGAACCCACCGTTGATCCCAATTTCTACGGCCCTAACATATCTGCCCCCTCCTGTATGATCCGGGCTTCAGTCCTCAAGGAAATGGAGGGGTATCGTCCTTGGTTTCTGGCAGGATCTGATATGGATTTCTCGCTTCGATTGGAGGAGCGTTATCCTGTTGCTATGCTCAGGTCCGGTGATTACCTGTACAGGATCTATTCCCAAAATCTGGTTTATCGGGATCCTGAATACCAGTTCTATGGGATAGCTGCCCGTATCTGCGCCAGTTATAGAAGGAAAGAGAAGGTAAACATATTGGATGGCAATCCGACTCTTTGGCAAGTGCTTAGAAAAATAGCGATCCTGCCCCGTTTCTACATCCGTGAATTTAGATTGGACGCGCGGCGTGTGTGCAAGCGTTTGTTAGAAGCAGGTGAGTATCAGAAAGCGGATCGTTATTTTCGCATGCTCCAGGAAATCTGGTCTAGTATTCCGGCTGAGCAACGAAACCGGAGGTCTTTTCAAGTCAAGTGGAAATATCGATGGCGTTTGATGGTGTATCGCCTAATGCGCTTGTGTTCCCTGCGCTAGGTTCGGTATGAAGGTCTGTGTATCTTGCGGTGTTTGGGATGTGATTAGATTTCTGAGTACAACCTAGTTAGAATGACCTCTATGGTAATTTTCTGGCTGACTGTAAAGGTTCTGTTGCAGCGATTTCTTTGCTGTACGCCCCATTACCGATAGAGGGTTTTTCCCATTCATCCGCATTGACTGAATAGTATGTCGAGACCAATAACAAACAAGGTGTTGCACTCGCGACCAGCTGTCAGTGTGTTGATGCCTGTTTTTAACCGCCCTGTTTATATCGAAAAAGCGATAGAGAGCGTATTGGCTCAAAGCTTTCAGGATTTCGAACTCATTATCATAGATGATGGCTCTACGGATCCGGTCTGCCGTCAACTGTTAATCTCCTATGCAGCCCGATACCCTGATCGGATCCGGCTGTTTCGCAATCAGCAGAATATTGGTCCGGCAGCTAGCCGCAACCGAGCTATTATGAAAGTCCGGGGTGAATATATCGCCCTGATGGATTCTGATGATATTTCTTTGCCGGGTCGTTTGGAACGCCAATACAACTACTTGCAGAATAATTCGTACATTGCAGCCTGTTCTCTACACCATCAGCAGATAGACGCTGATGGCACACCTATCAATATCATCGATGGATTTGGGCGCCAGAAAGGGTCAGCACGCCCAACGACTCAATACGAAGTACAGCGTAGTGCGTTGTATTTTGGACCGAACTCTGCTACCCCATCTATGATGGTTCGTGCGCATATTATGCGTAAGATGAAAGGGTACCGTCTTTGGTTTGAAGCGGGATCTGATATGGATCTATCCTTGCGGCTTGAAGAGCATTATCCTGTTGCGTTACTCAAAGAGGCGGATTACTTGTATCGGCGTTACAGTGGCAATCTGGTGCATCTGAAAGGTGTGTATCAGTTCTACGGTATCACCGCTCGCATCAGCGCGGTTTGCCGGCGCAAAAAATTACCCGATCCTATTACCAGGCATTCAAACATTTGGCAGGTGCTGCAGCAGTTACACAGATTGCCTCACTATGCAGTTCAAGAATTCCGCCAGAAGGCGCAGAACTTCTGTCAGATGTTGGCGGAAGCGCATGAGTATGAGAAAGCAGATTTCTACTGGCAACAGTTCAATGAGTCTTTGACAGAAGCTGCAGAGCGTGCTGCTTATCAGAAGAAAAGCAAGTGGCGCAGTTTTAGAAAATGGCTCAAACCCTATCTAATTAAAGGATCTGGGTAGCTGAAGTACTGTTAAATCTTTGTCCGCTTTGCCTGCAATCAGCGTTGTTTTGCCTGTCTATTGTCAAAATTCAATGGGGCTCAGCTACCTTTCTGATTCCATAGCGAGTATTTTGAATCAGAGCTTCTCTGATTTCGAGTTGATCATCATAGATGACAACTCCCCTGCCTTGGGATGCAGCGAAATCCTGAAATCCTATCAAGCATCGGATGCACGGGTGCAAGTCATGACCTCCGCTGAGCGCAGAGGTAGCGGCATGAGTCGGAATAAGGCGTTTCAGCACGTGCGCGGACAGTACATTGCCTTGATGGACTCTGATGATATATCCGACCTCCGGCGACTAGAAGATCAGCATCATTTTTTAGAGGGAAATAGCCAGGTTGTAGCCTGCTCAGTACTTCATAATCAGATTAATCAGGCAAGCTTGCCTATATACTCCGATTCGTCTGTTCCGGCCGGCATGCCAGCTGGTGTTGAACTGCTGGCTGTTCCAAGTCTGATGTTTAATGCGGACCTGATACGAAAAATTGGTCCGTATCGTCCCTTTTTTCGATTGGCTGAAGATATCGACTGGATCTATCGTTTGAAACGGCAAGGAGCAGGAATTTGCTTACCGTGCAAGCGTTATTTTTATCGCGCGCACCGCCATAATACCTCTTCGCCTAAGATGCATTTATACGTATTAGCAGCTGAGATAAGTGATTTGTGTGTTCAGGCCGGATTGCCTGATCCAATCGATGACATCAGTGACACAGTGTATGAACGCCGCTATACGGCTGAAGATAATGAAGCTGATTTATGGCAGGTCTTATCTTACTTCCCCCGCTATTTCCCCGATCGGATCAACAGATTGACGAAGCTGGCTATGCGCAGTATTGTCGATTTTTGTAAGCGCAGTCAGGTTGATCAAGCCGAGTCTTTTTTCGAACAGCTTGAGAAACTGGTCTCTTCGATTGCTTCCAGCCGCTTTAGTGTGCTGGAAAGAATACGATGGCGGCACAGGGTTTGGCGTATCAAGCGTCTTTTGCGCACTGCCCGATTGCAATATGAAGATCTAGAATGACTGTACATAGGCCTCAAGTCAGTGTCATTATGCCGACCCATAATAGGACGGCCTATGCTGCTGAAGCGATCAGGAGTATTCAGAGCCAAAGCTTGACCGATTGGGAGCTCTTGATTGTTGCCAGTAACTCGGATGAAGCACATTTGGATGTGCTTGGTCATTTTGCGGCATCAGATAACCGTATCCAGCTCCTGATTCTTGAGCAGCCATCTAGGATGAACCATGTCGGCTTGATGCGCAATTTCGCCTTGAAAAACGCACAGGGATCGTACATTGCTTTGATGGATGATGATGATTTATCGCATTCCATCCGGCTTGAAATTCAGAAAGATTTTCTGGACAAAAACCCACATATCGCCGCTTGTTGCGTGCAATCCAATTTTATGTACATGGATAGGTCGATCGGGACAAGCCGAGGTCGACCGGTGCCGACACGTTATTTCCCTCCGATCCCCAAGTTGTACATTGAGCGCAGGTTGCATGTCGCTACCCCCTCTATGATGAGCCGCCGTCAGGCTCTGGAAGAAGTGCATGGCTATCGGTCATACTTTGCCTACGGAGCTGAGGACAGCGATTTGTCTCTACGCATGGAAGAGAGTTTCTGTTTAGCGGAGTTGTCGGATGTTCTCTATTCTTATCGGATTCACCCAGGAAATATGAGTTCCAATCCGGTTTGCCGTCTCTTTGGTATTCAGGCACATATCGATGCCAGCTGGCGAAGGGCTCACGGGTACAGTATGATCGACCGTGGGGCAGGTTATTGGGAAGTTGCTGCCCGTCTTTCAGTCTTGCCTACGAGGTCTTCACGGCGCTTTCTGGAGCATAGTTGGCGCTATGCCTGTCTGTTGCTGGCGGCAAAAGAGGCTGACAGCGCATGGGCTTTCTGGCGCAGGAGTATCGCCTGTGTGTCTGTACTGGGTCTGCGCCTTCGCTATCTTCGCGCTAAGTTGCAGTTTAAATTATGGCTACGGACGTTATTCATTCGATGCCAAGGTCGTTTCCATAAAAAGATCGATATCCGTTTGATCGATCAGTTGCAGGCTTAGATTTTGTTAGGTGTAGTTCAAAGCTGCCATTTCTTTACGTAGAACGCGTCGGATTAGACGTGTCTGGGACGGTTTCAGAATACCGCGCCATTGCCCATGCCGTCCTTGCCTCAGAAAGGCGCTTTTGTTCCATTCGCCCTGCGATTCAAAAAATGCCTTTTTCTTTTCGAAGGATTGGTTATCTACGGCCTGCTGTATCTGCGCGTCGGTTCTTTCAATGCCCAGATAGGTGCATATTTTCCGGCATTCTTTTGGAGCGTCTTGCAGCATGTTTTCGTATTGAATGAACAGACAATCGGTATTTCGGTAGGACTGTATATGCTCTTGCCAAGATACGTTAGTCCAGCTATGCAGGCTAGGGTTTCCAAACAGAACGCCTGTCATGATGAGACTGATTTTGTAAGTCAGTGAGTTGAGAGTGGGCGCCATGAAAATACGATAAAAATCTCGGGGCAAGAGTTCTTGTGTGTGTAAGACATCAAATATGCCTGTTCGTGGAAAATGGAGAGCGGCTAGGCCATCATTGATGTGTGAGACCTTTGCGAGAGGTGGGCGGGTTTGCTCCCGCCAGTTGAATTCGTTGGCAAAAAAATCGCGAAAGTTGAAAAAATGCGCACTAGAAATAATGACATCGCGCGGGTCGCGCACCACGTAAATCACTTTAATGGGTCGTTCTGTAACGTGGTCCAACATCTTGGCGTATGTGTGATGCGCTTTGAAGCACCTGAAGTCGGATTGCCGGTTTTCCCCCTCTTCTGAGCCATCGATATGGCTTTTTTGTCCCCAGAAGCCACGGGCAGGGCAATCTGCTAATTCGGCTGTGAGGCGCGTTAGCCAGGTATTTCCACTTTTAGGATAGCCTGCGATCAGAATGTCGTACATGGCGGATCGACCTGAATTAACTGAATTATGGAGTGAGCCAAGGGGAAAGTAGCAGGATGATGATTAGAGGCGCCAATATCATGCTCGCATTATCATCCATCCAGCCTAAATCAATCTGTTCAGCCCAAATGCAGATGGGTGGCAGAATGGCCACTAGCCACCAAGAGCCGCCTAGCAAGCAGGTAGACACTAGCCATATTGCCGTTACAGTAGCCCATCCGATTGCTGTAATCCAGCGCGTTTGCAACTGAGACCGTGCTCTTAATTCGCCCATTAAAGGATCAGCTAGGCTCAGAGAAGCAACCAGCGGCAACCCGTAAGCAGCGTTCATATAGCCGGCATCAGGCACTAAAAGAAGAGTGAGGCCAATCGCTAGAGTGCCCCAAGCCATAGCAGATATTTGCTTCTGTTCGTAGCTACGGTAGCCGGGCAATTTCCAGCCCAGATGCAGGCGTAAAGCTTCGAGAGCCAGAAGCAGTATGACGAAGGCAGCTAGCCATTGATTGAGGCTCCAAGCGAGTGGCACAGCTGTATTCAGAAGCTCGGATAGGGTTGGCCCGTGCCAATAGTATGCCCAAGGTATGATCGGCATACTTAAGTGGATGCCACGTCTGATCCAGTGCCCTGAGATGCGGCCTAGATTAGTCGTGACGCGCTGTTGTTGTGAATCGTGCATAAGAAGAAGAACTCAGGAAATTACCAAGGGTCTATGGGGCCAGAATAGGCATCAGGGTCTGCAGGAACCTGTCTTGCTGCTAAAAATGCCCGATTTACCCATAGTCTGGAGTCGGCAGGGTCAATCACCTGATCAATTTCAAAGTAAGAAGCGACGTTTAAAGCACGCCCTTTTTCGTACATGCGATCGACCATGGTCTGATACAGTTGTTGGCGCTTTTCAGGGTCTTTTTCTGCTTCCAGCTCACGCCTGAACCCGAGTTGGACCGCTCCTTCAAGCCCCATGCCGCCAAATTCAGCAGTGGGCCAAGCGGCAGTCAGCAGCGGCGCTTTGAAGCTACCGCCCGCCATAGCTTGTGCCCCCAGACCGTAGCCTTTGCGTAACACGATGGTCACAAATGGTATTTTCAGACTGGCGCCAGTCACGAACAGGCGTGCCGCATGCCGAACCAGAGCTGTTTTTTCGGCTTCAGGCCCTACCAAAATACCTGGGGTATCGCAGAGCATGAGAATGGGTATCTGGAAGGCATTGCAGAGCCGCATGAAACGAGACGCTTTGTCGGCTGATTCGCTGTCGATGGCACCCCCTTGATGCATCGGGTTATTGGCCATAATGCCTATAGGTTTGCCTTCCAGACGGGCTAGGGCAGTGATCATGCCCAACCCAAATTGCGGACGTAATTCCAGCACAGAAGCAGTGTCGCTAAAGGTGTCAATGACCTGGCGGATATCGTAGGCTCTGCGGCGGTTTTCTGGGATCAAGTTGCGAAGTAGGCGTTGATCTGCGCAGGTAAATTGGGATACAGGACCTTGGAAGTAAGAGAGGTAGTGGCGCGCAGTCTCGGTTGCTTGTGCTTCATCCTTAACGGAGATGTCGACTACCCCATTGGCAGTCTGCACATCTATAGGGCCGATTTCTTCGGGTGAAAAACGCCCCAGTCCGCCTCCTTCAATCATAGCCGGCCCGCCCATACCGATATTGGCGTTTTCAGTAGCAATAATGACATCACAACAGCCCAGAAGTGCTGCATTCCCAGCGAAACAGCGGCCGGAAACGATGCCGACTAAAGGCACCTTGCCGCTGAGTGCCGCAAAGTATTGAAATGCAAGACAGTCGAGTCCGGTTGTACCCAATCCGCCATCGGTATCGCCTGGTCGTCCTCCTCCGCCTTCAGCAAAGAGCACCACAGGTGCCAGCAGGCGGTGCGCCAGCTCAAACAAACGGTCTTTCTTACGATGATTCTGCTGGCCTTGTGTGCCGGCCAGTACCGTATAGTCGTAAGACATTAGGATGCAGTGGCAATTGATCGGATCGCTTTGATCAGCAAAGAGGTCGGCATTGACCGTTCCGATCCCTGCCAACATACCGTCTGCAGGGGTGCGTTCGATCAGCTCTTGTTCGCTCCGGCGGCGTCTTTGGGCAGCGATAGCTAGGCCACCGTACTCCATGTAGGTGCCAGCATCGCAGAGGTCATTGATATTTTCTCGGGCAGTGCGCTGGCGTGTTTTTCGGCGTTTTGCCACTGCATCTGGGCGGTTTTCGTCCAGAAGCCATGCCTGGCGCTCTTGCAGCTGTTGTAAATCTGGCCTGATGCGATCCAGATCCTGTTCGGCTACCTGAGTAGAGGTGTTGCCACTTGTTTGCGGTCCAGGCCCCGTGTGGTTGGTTGCTAGTTGATACAGCGGGTCGCCTGTTTGAATCTGGTCGCCTTTGTGTACATGCCATTTCTGTAGTCGACCGCTTTCGGATGCGTGGATCACATGTTCCATCTTCATGGCTTCTAGTATGAGCAGGCTCTGTCCCGCCTCAATCTCTGTTCCTTCTGTTACTTCCAGACTGAAAACAGTGCCCGACATCGGGGCAATTTGGTCGTTTGGATCCAGCTGGAAGCCGTTGCTAGGCGTGCTAGGAGTATGTGCGGGTTCTGCAAAGGTCAGCTCGGGCATGAGCTCTTCGATCAGTTGGCAGTGCCATTGGCCGGAAGCAATTTTTGGCGATGCCAGCAGGGCTTTCAGGAAGTCTATATTTGTCGCAGGGCCTGAAATCTCCAATTCTGACAAAACGTTTTGGGCCTGTTTGATCAGCGCTAGAGGATCTCCTTCTGGGTTGTATAGAATCACCTTGCAAAGTAGCGAGTCAAACCTAGGATTGGTTTGGTAGCCAATTTCTAAGGCTCCATCCAACCTAACGTAAGGGCCCATCGGTGGCTGGAAGTGGGTAATAGGCTCGTTGGAAGGGCGGAGCGATCCGTCTTGCAGTTGTTGTTCGCTATTGATGCGCAATTCAATGGCACAGCCTTTCAGGTCAGCAGGCGCCTGAGTTAATGCCAATGCGTCCAGAGTGCGGCCCTGCGCAATCTGTAGCTGCATGGCTACCAGATCCAATTGGCAAATTGCTTCGGTTACAGGGTGCTCTACTTGAATGCGGGGGTTAGCCTCCATAAATACGAGTTGGTAGCCATTTGCTTCAGGGTAAAGAAGAAATTCAATGGTAGCCAAGCCCTTAAGATGGGTTTTTTCACCCAGAAGCAAGGCGTATTTAAACATTTCCTCGCGTAAGTGGGTATCGAATGGCAATGCAGGCGCAATTTCAATCAGTTTCTGCTGGCGTCGCTGCAGGCTACATTCTCGGTCCCATACATGTATGACATGCTGGCCATCGCCAACCAGCTGTACTTCAAGATGCCGGGCATTGAGCGCCATTTGCTCCAAATAGAGTTCGGTTGAACCGAAAGCCTGCTGCGCTTCTCTTTGGCACTGTTTCCAGAGTTCAGGGAGTTGCTCAATCTGTTCCAGTTTATGGATGCCGCGCCCGCCACCACCCGCACTTGCTTTGATCATCAAAGGGTGCATGTGCCCTGTTGAATCTGTCATTTCCTGACAGAAATCGTGCGCTTGCTCAAGCGATAGGTTATTGGTGCCAGGGAGTACTGGAATACCCAATTGTTGGGCTAGTAAGCGCGCCTTCCCTTTGTCTCCAAAAAGCTTGAGTGTGCCGGGTGCGCAGCCGACAAAAGTCAGTTGGGCTTGGGCACAGGCTTCAGCCATATCGGCATTTTCGCTCAGAAATCCATATCCAGGATGGATCATATCGCATTGATATTCTTGAGCTTTTTGAATAATATCCGCAATATTCAGATAAGCCTGAGGCCCTGAGCCAGCTAAGCAACAGGTCGCATCAGCCAGTTTGAGATGGGGAGAGTTGTGGTCGTCCTCTGAGTAGACGGCAAACGATCGGAGGCCTATTTTTCGTGCAGCACGGCAGATGCGTATTGCAATTTCGCCGCGGTTAGCTATGAGTACTGATGGAGGTGGGCTCATAAGGCTCAATTCTCTGCCGGAAATGTGAGCAGCTCACGCATCAAAGATCAAGGAGGCGATTGATGCCTGCCAGATCCAGACTGTGGATGATGGAGTTGGCTTTATTTTATGGTAGTTGGTTTGCGATCGGCTTGTGTATAGATAGCAATATCAGTGTGGAGAGTGCTATCTTGAGTTAATATCTCATTTATGCCGCTAAAATATCAGGACGTGTTTCAGATGCGCTACTTCTTCGTATTGGGCAGATGCTCGATAGCTTTAGTTAGCGGGCTAGTATCTGAATCCAGTCGGTCGCCTAGATGGTCGTCTGGTCGTATGGATGCTGGTAGGGCAGTTGTCTGGCTTTGCTTCTGCAATAGTTAGCTGGCTGTCAGTTTTGGGTGTCTGATCAAAAAGCTTGCTCGATAGCTGTATGCAGAAGTCGGGTGCATTTCTAACAGACCGAGAAATGAGGCTGAGGCGAAGATCGGCCGATTGCTATGCCGATAGCTATCGGCATAGCTAATTAGGTATCGGTTTGTTTTGCTAGCACTGTGTTTAGTTATATAAGATTAAAGTGCAGACAGACACGTAGGTAAGCAGGTATATGGGCATCGAAGAAAGTAAAAGAGTATCTAAAAGCGCTAAAGAATAGAGGATCTGGAAATTTGAAACACTATGAAATAATCCTGTTGGTTCATCCTGATCGCGCCGATCAGGCAAGTGCGATTTGCGACAAAATCAGCGAGTTGGTGAGCCTAGAGAAAGGTAAAGTGCATCGTCGTGAAGATATCGGCCGACGCACGCTGGCTTATTCTATTGATGGCTTGCAGAAAGCGCACTACGTATTGATGAATATTGAGTGCAGTGTAGTTGCTCATGACAAGATAGAAGACTATTTGAAATTCAGTGGTGATGTGCTTAGACGCCTGATAGTACGTACGAAGCTTTCCGAGATGGAGTCTTCTAGCCTGTTGGTGCAGACCCAGAATGAGCGGGAGCGTTCTATGTCCAGTGCTCAGATGGCAGCGAGTAGCGATCAAAGCAGTACAGAGCCAGAAAGCAGCCCTAGAAAAAAAATGGATCAGGCCGCGTCGTGACGCTTGGCCCTTACAACTACCGCGTTCAAGAGAGTAATTAACACAGATGAGGACGGAAACAGATCGCACTAAGGGGCGTAGACGCAAGTCAGGAAACTGGGTGCGTAAAACATGCCGCTTTACTGCCGCAGGAGCCAAAGAAGTCGACTACAAAGATGTCCAGATGTTGAAGTCCATGATCACAGTTTCTGGTAAGATCATGCCTTGTCGCAACACAGGTACGCGCCCGTTTTATCAGCGCAGACTGGCAGTAGCGCTTAAACGAGCTAGATATTTGGCACTTTTGCCTTATTGTGATCGGCATTCCTGAGGTCTAGCCACTTCACAGAATGGATTGTGAGTAGCCGCTACCAAAAATCGAGCTTGCGCTTTTTGCTGGTGTTATCAGCAGGAGCAGTATGCGTTCTATTGCCTGGGCTGCAATGGTTGGGCATGGGGCTTATTGGATTTGCTAAATTACAGAAATTTTGGCTGGCCGATGTATTCCTGTTGTTACTGTGGGTCGGGTTTATTGCTTGGGTTGCGTTGGACGGAACTATATATGTCCCGCTTGCAGTCGCCTGCTTCAGTGCGGTATTGTTGTGGATATTTGCGCAGCGTTATAACTGGAATCAGTTTCTTTGGTTAACGGGTTTCGGGGCGCTTGTTTGCTTAGGCTTGTTGAATTTATTACATACCGAAAAGAGTACTCTGGCATTGCCGATGATCGACGGCTTGTCAGAATTGGTAGGCGGTCTGGAACTGCGTAAATTGCATCTGTTGTTGTGTACTTATGCTGTTATTAATACTCTGCTGGCAGTCATGCTTGCGCGTGCTTTACAAGCGAAAGTGACCCAACCAGGTGCCTTTACCCAAGAGTGTCGATTTTTTCGCCTCAACGGTGGGTATTGGGTGCTTTGGGCCCTACTGCTTGCCATGTCGTCTGTGGTAGCCAGCGAAAATGGCCTGTTGTTGGTATCGTTACCATTGATTTGGGCAGCGGGCGTAGCCATTGCTGGTTTGCCCTTTAGAAAGGAGCTAGCTTCCTTGTTAGCACTGATCTATTTGGGCGCATGCGGCCTGACCTGGCTGGTCGGAGTAACGTCTGTGATCCCTTATTCTTTAGGTATAGGGCTAGTCGTTTTTCCGCTTGTCCTTGACCGAGTCATCGATTGGAGAGCTATTGCATTGATGAAGAGCCTGCGTTCGTTATCAGGCAGCCGCGCATGAATGCCTCCATTAAAGTAATGGCTATGAAAGCGCATCGTTATTCAAAAATCTGTACGTAAATAGATCTGGATTGTAGAGGAATATTATGGGAGCGAAGATAAAAGTGATACTGCTGGAGCGGATTCCGCGATTGGGCGCTCTAGGTGATGAAGTCTCGGTGGCTGCAGGGTATGCACGTAACCGATTGCTCAGATATGATTTGGCCGTGCCTGCCACTGAACAGCATCGAAAAGAGTTTGAAAGCCGCCGCCAGGAATTAGAAAAATCACAAACTGATAAGTTAGAGGCGGCGAAAGCTGTGGCAAAAGGTATGGAAGGCCTTAAGTTGAAGATGCAGGTATCGGCAGCGCCCAGCGGTAAGTTATTTGGGTCCGTAGGCCCTCGGGAATTGGCTCAAGTACTCAAAGAACGCGATATGGACTTTGAAAGGCGAGATATTCTGCTCTCAGGGGCCATTAGAGAACTGGGGGTATATCTCTTTAGAATCCAGCTCCATGCTCAGGTACAAGTGGAAGTAGAAGTGGAACTTGTTGCAGGAAGTGAAGAGAGCAGTCTTTTGGTAGAAGAGGCCGACAGCGCTTCGTAGTTTCTACAGATGGAAGCGTCGGCCACTTCTTCGGAGGGTCTGCAGGTTGCTCAAGAGGCAGAGCAGGCGCTTTTAGCCGCTTTAATCCTTGGCACAGAAGATTGGCTTGAAGTTGTAGAGCAGGTCGCTCCTGAAGACTTTAGTTCGCCCACTTACCAGCTGATCTATCGTGTTATAAAAGACATGTTGATGCTCGGCGAAGAGATCGATGCTGTATCTGTATCCAATAAGCTGGATCAGTTGGGGCATGCGCAAAAGGTCGGTGGCCGAGAAACGATACAGAAGATTATTCTGGATTATGCTGAGAGCTTCCACACTCTGGCTTATGCCCGGATCATTAGAGAACGTGGGATCTTGCGCAAAGTCTCCCGTTGTGCCGGCAAAGTACTGAAAAAATCCAGCCAGCCAGCCGGCGAGACGGCGGATGATCTTTTATCTTGGGCGCAGAATGAATTTTTTCAACTGGGCCAGGACAGCCATGGCAGCCTGAGTCAAAACATCTGGCTTAAAGAGGCGGTCATTGCTGCCAAAGAGCAGCAAGCTCGGCTACAATCCGGCGAAAATCAAGGGCTCAAAACCGGCTTTGTCGATGTAGATAAAGTGATACGAGGGTTTGCCAAGGGCGACCTGATTATTCTGGCGGCGCGCCCTTCTGCTGGAAAAACGGCTTTTGCCCTGGAGATGGTGCGCTCAGCTGCCAAACAGCAAACCCCCGCAATTATGTTTTCGCTGGAGATGCCGGCCCTATCTATTGCCCAGCGGCTGCTTGTGATGGAGGGGCGTATCGATGGCCAGCGCCTGTTGTCGGGCAGGCTAAGCAAGCAGGATCTCACTAAATTCGACCGTGCGGCAGAGATGTTATCAGCATATCCGCTTTTGTTGGATGACAGCTCTAACCTGAGCGTAGATCTGCTCACTAGTCGGGCACGGCGCGCTAAATTCAATAATCCGGATATAGGCTTGGTGATCGTCGATTATCTGCAGTTGGTGCGGGGTGGGAATCAAGAAAATCGCGTTCAGGAAGTTTCTTACGTATCCAGAAATCTCAAAGCATTGGCGCGTACGCTCGAAGTGCCAGTAATAGCACTTTCGCAGATGAGTCGTTCTGTAGAGCAACAGGGGAAAGGCGGCGGCAATCGCAAGCCTAGGCTATCCGATTTGCGGGATTCGGGCGCTATTGAGCAAGACGCCGACCTGATCATGTTTTTGCACAGCGAGGGGCAAGGCGAATCCGGCCAAGATGACCCCTGGCTACAGAGTATGGTGGAACTTCGGGTTGCTAAGCACAGAAACGGCCCCATTGGCAATGTAGATCTGCGTTTCTTCCGAGAATTAATGAGCTTTCGCAACGCTGGTAGCACTTGAAGGTGTAGCGCACTAGGTAGCACTAGGTACTACCTCAGTGCTTTAATCCTGCCTGCATCGGCGAGTCACTGCGGGCTCGTGGCGCGCCCGGCAGGATTTGAACCTGCGACCAACGGCTTCGGAGGCCGCTACTCTATCCACTGAGCTACGGGCGCCGGTGGTGATTTACAATCCTGAGGCTTCCAGCATATATTCGACTGCCAGTTCGATTTCTTCGTCTGAGCAGTTGATACAAACACCTTTGGCAGGCATCGATCCAAATCCATTGATTGCGTGTTGTACGAGCGTTGGGCGGCCTTTCTGCAGGCGTTCTGTCCAAGCGTCGGCGACTAGTTTGGGCGCGCCCCCGACACCAGCGTCGTGGCATGCGGCACAGCCGGCTTGGTAGATGCTTTTGGCCGAACGTGGAGCAGTTGTTTCATTGGCTACAGGTGTGCCAATCTCGGTAGAAGCATTGCGACCACAGCTTTGATCTTGTTCGCAGACGCGCATCGGAGATTGAGTTCTTTCATCCACCAGATCTTCGTAAGGGCTACTGAATCCCGCAGAGGCTATAAAAGCAACGATAAGAGACAGGCTAGTAGATAAAGAACGCATGTCAGTGACACTCTCTTTGGGTTAAAGCGGGGGGTTCGAACAGGGGTTTTAAAGTGCCCAAAACAACAGGTTACTATTCGGGTAGTGCTGAAGGTAGTATGCAAAGCAACCACCTAGGGCCAGCCCGGGGCCGAATTTCAACTGGTGAGTGGGTGAACCTAATATATATTTTACCCCTGCATAGGCTAAGGTAGCCAGACATGCCGCCAGCAAGCTTGCCGGCAGAAGTTGCCATCCAAACCAGGCGCCGATCATGGCCAGCATTTTCATATCACCGCCTCCCAGGCCCTCTATGCCGCGGATGAGTTTGAAGCTGTAGCCGATTAGCCAGAGCAATGAATATCCTAAGACAGCCCCCAGTATGGCATTCCCTAGCTGATCTGGGTTGAAGTATTGATTGAACAGCAAGCCGACCCAGAGTAACCCCAAGGTGAGCTCATCCGGCAGATATCCGGTTTTCAGATCGATCACGGCCAGGCCCAGCAATCCCCAGAAAAATATGCAAATCAGCAGTACCTGCAGATAGTTGGGAGCCAGAAGTAGATAGGCGGCGATGCCAATTAGAGCGCAGGTTGCCTCAATCAGCGGGTACTGAATGGGAATAGATGCTTGGCAGGCGCGGCAACGTCCTTTGAGTGCTAACCAAGAAAGGATAGGAATATTATCGTACCACTTGATAGGAGTAGCGCACGAAGGACAGTGCGAGTTGGGGAATGCTAGATCGTATCGTTTTCCGGCCTTGGGAGAGGTGCGATCAGATGCCGGTTTCTGTATCTGGTAACCGGATTCCGAAAGAATCTCCTGTGCATCTTGCAACCAGAGCCGTTCCATCATCAAGGGTAAGCGGTGAATGACTACATTCAAAAAGCTTCCCATAAGCAAGCTGAACAGAATGTGGAAGCCGAAAAGCTCTGGAAAAGCTCCGTTCATTGATAGAGCTGCGCGGTTGCCCTAGCCGTATTAGGCTGTTTGTTGTGGAGATGTATCTATCTTTTTCTCCATCTCACCCTGATAGTCCAAAGGTTCGTTGAGTTGCTCCCAATCGATAATGCCGTCATCTGGATTTTGTTCGTATTCCAGCAAGCCCAGCTTTTCATATTCAGGGCGCACCGCGTCAGTCAGCAGGCCGATACGCTTCAAGTTAGGCATGACACGGGTAAAAAGCAGGTTGCGAAATCTCATGCGCCCTTGCGATTCTTCAAAGTGTGCGCGCGCTTCTTTAATATCCCATCCATATCGCTCCATAACCCCTGTGGGGATTAGGCGGTTACGCATGACGATACAGGCTTCCAGAGCAAATTGTGCGCGGTCTTCCCGCTCTTGAGCCGTCAGTGTTTTGACAAAATCTTCCAGGTAATTGATGCCGAAGGTCACGTGCCGGGCTTCGTCACGCAGTACCAGATCTACAAGCTGACGTAACAGCGGGTCTGCAGCGCTTTGCTTCATGCCATTGAATGCAGCCAACGCCAAGCCTTCGATGATGATCTGCATGCCGATGAATTTCAGATCCCAACGTTCATCGGTCAACACCTTATCCAGTAGCAGCTTCAGGGAACTTGTGCACGGATACATGATGCCCACTTTGGTGTGTAGATAGCGGTTGAATACTTCCACGTGGCGGGCTTCGTCAAAAGCCTGCGAAGCTGCGTAAAGTTTTGCATTGTAAGTTGGTGCGCATGAAACCAGCTGCGAAGCAACCAGCAGAGCGCCTTGCTCGCCATGCAGGAAGTTCGATAAAGATTGAGCCAGCTGATGCCAGCTGAACTCAATTTTTTCTTCTTCAGAAAAGGCTTCATAAGGCGGGTAGCCGATAAAGGAGACCGCATCAGCTCTAGTTGCATACTCTGTTTTGGAGAAGGTGCTAGACCAATCCAAGTCTTCGCTGCCGTTCCAATTCAGAGATTTTCCTAATTCATAGAGCCGTTTGATGCGGTTATCGGCTTCCGTGTAATCCCAGTTATAGGCGCCTGTCAGAGGTGTGTGGAAAACTTCTGCAATGTCTTCAATGTCTTGAGCATTCAGATTGTGTTCATTAATGTTCTGACGAAAACCAAAAGGGTCTTTTTTAACATATGTAACGCGCATGTAGGGTCTCCTGCAAAGCTTTAGTCTGGCGCCTTAGGCTACTTGAATGGATGAACTCCTTTATCGAGATTTTAGGGCAAATAAAACTGGGCGAGGCGTTTGCAAAACGATCAGAGCCTTTATTTGAGTGTGCCGATGGGCGATAGGGCTGAAGATACATCCAGCGATCCGTGTCCGAACACAGCATCGGTGCACGAGGTCTGTTTGGAGGTGTGCTTGCATTGCCCAAGACCATTTGCGGTTTCTAGCAGGATGAATTTACGCTGCTGGGCATTGAGGTCGCTGAATTTGTCAGCCAAAAGAGCCAGAGCACCTGTGACCCTAGGCGCAGCAAAGGATGTGCCTACAAGCATCCCTTCTAAAGCGTCGCCAATTGCGCCATAAGCGACCATGTAATCCGCCTTCAGAGCACCGGCCTTGAGGGAATAATTTGCTAGCTTTTCAGAGGCGTCCCATTCATGGCCTACCAGCGCACCCACGACAATGGCGGTATTGTCAGCATCGCGGGTGTATTTCACATTGCTGCTGTTTTCATCATCCACGCCGTCGCCATTCTTATCTTTGAAGTTGTTATCTGGCACTATTTCTCCAGAGCCATGGTCTTCGATCACCACATTGCCTGTTGCTTCAAGTGAATACACGCTATGCAGGTAGACACTGCCCCTTTCAATATGTTCGCCATAATTTCCAGCACCGAAGACGTTGTTAGCCCCTGTCGCAGCAAAAGCGTCCGTCAGTGTACGCACTTCAGCCACACTGGCGCGCGCATCTTCGATGTCTTGGCCATACCCTCTTCGGGAAGAAACTACATATAAGTATCGGCCGTAGCTGTGGTTGATACCTGACAACCCACTGGTTTGTACTAGTGCAGTAGTATCGGTATCTTGGGCATAGACAATATTGGCGTGAGGGGCAATCCCCGGATGTACGACGTAGTCGCTGGGTGCACCTGTGCAATCGTTATTCCCGTGGTACCGGCTTCCTTCTGCTACTAGGCTTGTTCCCGAGCAATAGCCTTTTATAATGCCTTCCACAATGCTGGGGTGCAAGTCTTGACGCGGGTCCAATTCTACAATGCCGATATTGACCCCATCACCTGTCCAACCTTGCTTCCATGCATCATTAATCACATCAAGGGTGACCCACGGGGTGTAGCTTCGATTCATGGGATTGGCGACAATGCCGCCGGAGCCGTAAGAGTAGTACCCGCCTCCACCGATGAAGTGTACCGGGGCATAGTCTGCAATCAATTGAGATAGATCGGCTGTGTCAGGTGTGCCTGTTACTGCGCCGCTGATGCCCAGGTTATCAAGTCTTGCGGCATTGTTGTAATTGGCATCCCAGTATGCGGTGAACACATCTACCAGGTGCTGCGAGAAGCTAAATGTTTTGTAGTTGAATGATTGGCTTGAACCCCACTTGCCTACGTTATTTTTTTTGCCCAGAGAGTGCTTGAACACAATGGGCGTGTCTTGAAAATGATCGGCGCTTGTTTCAGAACCCCAAGCCGCAACAGGAAGCCCGCCGCCTAAGGTGAATAAAAACACAGCGATCAGCATTCTGACCCAAGAAGTATTAAGTGTAGGAGTAGTTGTGCTAGTAGTTCTCATTAGGCCTTTAGGTGGTAGTCAGTAAAACGAACGAATCTATAATTATAACAACGTTACTAAGGACATACCTAAGGTCCTTGTTGCTCTGTTTGCAGTATTTCTGGTATGAAATTGAAATGTTTGGTGTCTGCTTGGACACTGGCTTGGATCATCAGTCCGATTTTTTTGATGAGCTCGCACGCCGTCGCTTCGCTGGAATCTTCGGACCGCGCAGTGCCGCAGATACAGCTCACGGCTTTTTCTTTAGGAAAAGTGATGGCTTTGCCGCTCGTTGCATCCGCCTACGATAACGTGCCCAGATACATTGGTGATTTTTATCGGAGCCGAAAAAGAACCTTGCAAATGGGAGCTATCTGGCTCAAAGGCCCAAATACTAAAGTAGGCCTTCACTACGACGGAGGATATCTAGCCGATAAATACGCTCAAGCTGCGTCTCTGTCTCTCTTGTATGGCCAAACGCACTGGCTTAAGAGAAGTCAGGCTTATGCACTCTATATGAATTATGAGATATCGGCCAAGCTGGGAGGCAAAGAAAGCCATACTCCATGCTCTGATAGTTTAGGAAGGCGGTACTTCTGTGCAAATTTGACTGCTTGGAGTGATTTTGTGCAATCAGAACAGCGATATGGCGGCAGGTATCAAGGCGCTTTCCGCCTGACTTACAAGTATTGACAGAGCAACCCCCAAGAGTGGTTGCAGTCAGCTTGCTTTTAGGCGTTCGATCTCATTGGGGAACAGCTGGTAGAGTAATTGCATGTAGTCAGCGAACATGTTGTCTAGTTCGAGTGCATTAGTCCCGTACTGCTCTGCGGAATACTGGTGGCGCCCTTTTTTGTGTTGTGGGTTGTGAGCCAGCCAACCTTTGATGCGAGCCATGCTCATAGGGGAAAGCTCAAGATTGGCCATTTCGTAGATTTGCGCAATCCAAGCGTCCGAACTGCGTACGATTTGCTCGTAGTAGAGATCCAGCATCGTGTTTTCAGGTATCTGAGAGCGCACCGCCATATGATTACCGATCAGGATCGAGTAGCGGAAAGCAGCATCATAGATATCGTTCCAATGGTTTGTGTAGGGCGCATGCAGAATTTCGAACATCCGCTGGGTGGAGGGAACGGATTCGCGTGGTAGTCTGTGCGTGGCAAGCAATTTAGCGCCTGGAAAAATCTTGAGCAATTCCAGTTCAGAGCCGAAATACATTGGATATTTCAGAATCCAAGGTTTGTCCGAAGATCCGTAGCCTTGCCATTGGAGGTATTGCAAGGTTTTCTGGAGGTGCTGCATTCTGAATTGCATGTCCTGCTCTAGAAACCAGCCGAGATAGTCGTCCACTACGGACCAAGCAGTAGGAACCGGTGAGATCAGACTTTGTTCAATAATAAAGAGTTCCTCTTCCGGCTCATGAGTGGCAAATTCGTGTCCGGATCTGGCTGAGGGTGAGTAAGCCCTGAACCAGTCTGCATAGGCATCTGTGGCCTCAATTCTTGGATTGGGTGATTCACTGCGTTCTCCAGTCATCAGAGACGGATACAAGGACTGCCAAAAAGTTAGCCAGTTGAAATCCCCTGAATGTGCCAGCATTTTATGTAATTTGGTGGTTCCCGTTCGTGGCGGGCCGCAAATAATCACAGGAGGTTGCAGATGCTCATCCAGAATTTCCGGGTGCGCCTCAATATCACGCTTCATGCGTAGCCTGTTGCTCAGAATCCGCAACAGGTAGGCCTCCATGGCAATAGCACCATCTCGGTGCAACTGAGATTCTTTATTGATGGAAGCCACGAGTATTTCTAGCGGCTCTCTAGCTTCATGGTCAACTAAATCGATGCCCGTTTCCTTGTGGGCACGGCGAATTAGCTCTGCTGCTGTAGGCAGTGGGTAGTGTAGGTGCTGCATGGTGTCCCTCCGTTTGCTCCCGTGATTTTGGCGGGCAGTGGCGCTGCCCATTGTTTAACTAGCTCATCTGATAATTTAGTTTTCTCCAACTCAGTGGCAGTAGATCGCTCATATCGTAATTACTGTATTTAGTGCCAAACCATGGCCAAGGCGCAATGACAGGCCCTCTAGAATCTTGTAGCCAAGCCCCCCACAGGCTGAATGAACTATTGGCAATAATAGCGCCGCTACAGAGGCTCATCAGGCATAGATCGTAATAAGATGGATCGCATCTGAAAGATGAGTCTGCGTCTATCAGATCAGTTAGGAAAATAAATTTGTTTCGGTCGGTGAAATTCTGGCGACACCATATTGGGTCATCCGACAGTACAAATGCTTGAGTTTCAGAAGGGAAAGATTCCAGTGCTTCTTGATAGTAGCTCAATGGGCATATTGGATGATAGTCTGTCTTCTGAAGATAATCCCCTCTGCGCACGTGGATAAAAATAGGATTCTCGTACCTTGCAATTACCGGTTGTATGGTTTGCAGAATATCGGCTTTAAAGCGGAAGTCGGTACGAATTTGTGGTTCGATATTTTGAAAGTAACGGGTGGATTGAAAGTAGCCTTTTAGGCAGGTATTATCTGGGCAGGTCTCGAATAGCTTTTGATCGAAACGGAAGTTGTCTGGCGACCGTCGCTTCCAGACTTTCAGGTTGCCCATATTTTTTGCAGTTGCGTGCGACATATTGAAGCAATCAAAGAGCGGGCTGGGCTTGCGGCTGTTGCTACTATAAGGTACTAGCCAATCATAGCCGTGCCTAGCGGCTATGCCTCTGGTACTAGCGTATTGGAACATTTCATTGCCTAAACGCCCCATTGTTCTATAGCTGATAGCCATCTTGATGCTTTTTTATTCAGTCAAGCTGTGAGAGAGCTTGCGCACGTTGAGTAACCTTTTAGTTAGTGTAGTTATAGCAGGCGGAAAGAAATTTTACACTGGAAAAGCATGCCGAGATCAAACTTTGAATGTATGGGATTTGAATGTGCAACTTGATAGTTTTGACTATGAATCTAAAACATACTGGTTCGAGCACCCTTTAGGCTTTGTGTTCTGAGCCCGTTGTGGTGTAGGAATAGAGAATCAGGGCTTGGGCTTGTGATTCTGTCTATTGGCTCACAATCAGTGAAAGCAGAATGTGAGAAGCTATGGCCACATAGATTGCGGGTAAGGGAATTGTGCCGCTGTGTTTTCGCGTATTTACAGCAGAGCAGATCTGGGTATGGATGCGCCTCAGGTTATCGTCGAGACCCATATCTCGCCAGGGTTGCCGGGTTTCAGCCTAGTGGGCTTGCCAGAAGCTGCCGTTCGAGAGAGCCGTGAGCGGGTACGCAGTGCAATTATTAATTCCGGATTCGAATACCCGGTCCGCCGCATTACCGTCAATTTGGCCCCTGCAGATATGCCCAAACGGGGTGGCAGGCACGATCTGGCCATAGCAGTAGGCATTCTGGCCGCCTCTGGGCAACTAGCTGATGCCAAAACAGATGGTATAGAGTTTGTAGCTGAATTGGCCCTTTCAGGACAGTTGCGTGCCGTCCCGGGTGCTATTGTGGCCGTGCAGGCCAGTCAGAGCAGTGGGCGGGCGATTGTATTGTCTCATGTTAATAGGCACGAAGCTCAGGTTATACGCAAGAATAAGGCGTTTTGCGCGCAGACTTTGCTTGAAGTTTGTCAAGCCATACTAGAGCCAGACAGTATCAAAGGAGTGGATTACTGTGCGTTGAAGCCGAAGCTGTCAAGCTATGATTTTGATTTAAGCGATGTGCAAGGTCAAAAACTCGGCTGCAGGGCGTTGGAACTGAGCGCCGCAGGGGGTCACAACTTGCTTTTTTCCGGTCCTCCCGGCACGGGAAAAACGCTTCTAGCTGAGCGGCTCCCAGGTATTCTTCCGCCTTTGACTGAGTCTGCCATGCTGGCAGTTGCCAGCATTTATTCAGTAGCTGGTGTGCCCGTGTGTCAGGACCTGTCGCCCCCATGGCGCGCTCCCCACCACAGTATCTCTACAGCAGCTTTGATAGGGGGAGGGCGTCGGCCGCATCCTGGCGAAATTTCGCTGGCGCATTCGGGCGTGCTCTTTCTCGATGAATTTGCCGAATTTCGTAAAGAAGCGCTGGAATCTTTGCGTCAGCCTTTGGAGAGCGGCTCTGTGCTCGTCAGTCGCGCTGATTATCGTAGCTATTTCCCAGCCCAATTTCAGCTGATTGCTGCTATGAATCCATGTCCATGTGGGTTTTGGGGAGATAGTCAGAAGCCATGCGGTTGTACAGACAGGATCATTCGGCGCTATAGATCCAAAATCTCGGGGCCTTTGTTAGATCGTTTCGATTTGTTTGTTGAGTTGGCACGCCCGAGCCAAGAGGAGTGGAGTACCGAGCTGGCATCTACCAGCTCTGAGGTTAGGGGTAGGGTCGTGGAAGCCCGCGGGAGGTGTCGAATTGCTGCGGGGATTAATGCATTAGCTACAGTGGCTGAGCTGAAAACAGGCTTGGGTATGAGTAGCGCGGCAGAAGGATTGCTAGAGAGAGCGACGGAAAAACTCAGACTTTCTTTGCGGGCTCGCGCACGTACGCTGAAGTTAGCCCGCACCATCGCTGATTTTGTTGGGGCCCAGCCTATTGATGTGGATCACATTGCGGAAGCGCTGAGTTATCGCGCTACAGATACTCAGAGGTTTAATGTCTGAAGAGAGAGTATTCAGGTTAATCGAGCGGTGATCGCCTCACTTTTTTGGCGATAGTAGTCCATCGAAAAGAGTTATAAACAAGTTGTTTGCAGACCGGTCATGATTTTTTTCTGTGACGCCCCCAGTATTGGTTTCGGGTTGTTATGTCAGTGCATTGGCTATCTTGCATAGCTAGAAATATTTGCAGGAAATATTATTATAGTTTCAACAAAATTAGAGCTTTATGGCATTAATACTTCGTTTTTTATAGAGCGCAGAGGCTCGGCAATGCGGGGAACTAGGGTAAACCAGTGTAGTATTTCACTCATATTGGTAAAGCATCCATGAGAAGCAGATGAGAGCTTATGCACATTCTGTTCACATCATTGAACTTAACATTTGCGACCAACAGAGTCACTCATTAAATGCTAGTTGAAGGGAGAGCTGGAAGAGTTTGGGAAAGTCAGAGGAAAGTGCCGCCGACCACGGGGGTAAGATAGAAGTATGTGCCGCACTCCACAGAGGTTATTGAACGCAAGGCAGGTTTGCGCTTGGTCTCTTGATCTGCCTGCAACAGCTGTTATATGAATATAACGCTCGCAGGTGCTATGATTTGTTTTCAACTATTTTGAATTCTGACTTTTGGCCAACGATAATTTTATGGAATGGATTGCGCTTCAAAGGCCACTTCTTCTCTTTCTGGCAGGCATCTATTGGTCGCAGGTTGCTTTTTTCCATGCCAAGGGGCCGGTAGCGGAATAACTTGATGAGACTACAGCTAGTTAGCGCCGTATCGAGTAGCGTGGCTTGCGTCTTGCTGGCCAGCGTTGTTAATGTTAGATCAAGTATGCTTAGCTTATGAACAGGATCATCGGCAAGTTTATGAATAATGGTTTGATCAGGGCTTATTAGATGCAGTTGTCCGTTCGAGAGCACCCCAAGCAAAAGATTTCAGTGCTGGGGTTGAATATGGCTTATGTCGAGATGGGGCAAGGTGACCCTATTGTCTTTTTGCACAGCAATCCGACTTCTTCTTACGTCTGGCGCAACATTATTCCCCACGTAGCGCGTTTTGGGCGTTGCATAGCTGTAGACTATATCGGCATGGGAGACTCTGATAAGCTGCCGTTCCCCGATAGTTCTAGCTACAGCTTTATTGAGCATAGATGTTATGTGGATGCGTTTCTCGAAGAGATAGGCGCGACTAAGAATATTATTTTTGTAGGGCATTGCTGGGGGGCCGCACTGGCTTTTGATTGGGGTAGAAGGCACCCAGATGCTGTCAAGGGTTTTGTGCATATGGAAGCCCTCGTTAAAGCACTGGATTCTTGGGAAGATTTTCCGGATTTTGGACGGCTGACCTATCAGGCACTCAGGTCTTCTGTGGGCGAAGACATGATATTCAATGCCAATTTCATGGTACAGGCAATGTTGCCTAGTTTGCTGCTGAGACGTATGTCAGCTCAGGAATACGCAATCTATGAGCGCCCTTTTCGGAATCCTGCAGACCGATGGCCTATGTTGGCATTTCCGCGCCAGCTTCCTGTTGCAGGGAAACCCGAAGACACGCATTTGATCTTTAATCGTTTTTCCGAATGGATGAGCGTCAATGGGATTCCTAAACTGTTTTTGGCCGGAAATCCTGGTGGCATCATGACGGAAAAGATGGCGAATTATTGTCGTACTTGGCCTAATCAAGTTGAAGTGCCTATTTTGGGAAGTCATCACATTCAGGAGGATTCTCCAGATGAAATTGGCCAGGCTATAGCTACTTGGATTGAAGGCCTGCAGTAACCTAGAGCGGTAGACGGTGATTTCTCATGATTGTAGAATAGGCCGAATCAGTAGATAAATAGGGATACGATATGTCTATTTCTAGTTTCGAACACCCCAAACGCCATGCCAGAATACTGGGCTCCAATATGGCTTGGGTTGAACTGGGGCAAGCGCAACCCGAGAGCCCATGCTTTGTTTTTCAGCATGGCAATCCAACATCTTCATATCTTTGGCGCAATATCATGCCTCATTTCAGTCAGATGGGTCGTTGTATCGCGCCCGATCTGATTGGTATGGGTGATTCAGAAAAATTACCGGATTCTGGAGCAGACCGTTATCGTTTTGTGGAGCATCGGAAATATTTTGATGCCCTCTTAGAGCATCTGGGGGTACGGGAAAATGTCATTCTAGTGATTCATGATTGGGGGTCTGCGCTGGGTTTTGATTGGGCCCGACGGCACCCTCAATCCGTCAGAGGTATCGTGTACATGGAAGCGATTGTGCAGCCAATCGCTGACTGGAGCCAGTGGCCGGAAAATGCACGTCCAATCTTTCAAGGATTTCGCTCTCCAGCAGGCGAAGACATGGTTTTAGATAAGAATATTTTCGTCGAACGTGTGTTGCCAGGTTCCGTACTGCGTGAATTATCAGAAGCAGAAATGACCGTGTACAGGCGCCCTTTTCAGGAATCCGGTGAGAGCCGCAGGCCTACCTTGACTTGGCCGCGGGAAATCCCTATTTCTGGGCAACCCGAAGATGTTACCCGAATTGTTTCAGAATACTCTGCATGGATGGCTCAGAATCAGATTCCCAAGTTGTTTATCAATGCCGATCCGGGCGCCATTCTTACTGGTGAGCCCCGGAATTTTTGCCGTACTTGGCCCAACCAGCAGGAAGTCACTGTGTCAGGTAGCCACTTTATCCAAGAAGATTCGCCGGATGCTATTGCTAAAGCCATAGCGGATTGGTTCGCTACCATCCAGAAATAAATCAAGCCGCTGCATTTGCTAGCTCCATTCATAGTGTTCCAGTTCAAGCTGCGCGCAGGCTTCTTGGTATTTGCGTGTATGTGATGACCAGTTCTGGGTGATGTGTCCGTCTGCATTCTTGTACCAAGAATTGCAGGCAGGGGAAGCCCATATGGTCTGTTTCAGATCTTGGGCCATGTTCCGGTTGAATTCGGATTCTACCTCTGGCTTAAGTGAGAGGGCCTCTGCATCCAGTTTTTTCAGAGATTCAAGCGCCTTACAGATGTAACTTATCTGGGCTTCAAGCATGATCAAAATGGAGTTGTGCCCCAGGTTAGTGTTGGGACCGTAGAGCATAAACAGATTGGGGAAGCCAGAGACTGTCATTCCCAGATAAGCTTCTGGCTTGTTTTTCCAGCGCTCCTGTAGCGTAATGCCTTGTTGGCCAGCGACTTGCATGGACCATAGCCATTGGCTGGCTTCAAATCCTGTGGCATGGATGATCACATCCAGCGGATAGGTTTGGCCATCTGCGGTGGTGAGGCCAGTGGCGCTACCGGTTTGAATAGGCTGATCGACTAACTCTACATGGCTTTGCATGAGTGTAGGGTAATAGTCATCGCAGAATAGGATGCGTTTGCAGCCAACCGGGTAGTTGGGTGTCAGTTTGTGGCGGAGCGTTTGATCTGTAATCTGGTTTTCGAGGTGTTGCAAAGCCATTTTTGTATAGGCTGCCTGACCAGCTTCGGTATATGAAAATGCCTGCCAAAAGAAATAGTCTGCGTTTTCGTACAGCATTTGCCGATTGAGTTGTTGGATGCCAGCGGCGCGTTCTAGGTCTGATGCAAAGAGGAGCTTTTGTTCATCCAGAAATTGCATATCGTTTCGGGGAAGAAGCCAGTTGGGACTCCTTTGAAAAACAGTGAGATGGCTGGCTTTTGTTGCAACTTCTGGAATCAGCTGCACCGCGCTAGCAGCTGACCCAATCACTCCTACTCTTTGGTTTTCAAGAGCAATACTGTCATCCCATCGGGCTGAATGCATGGAACTGCCAGCAAATTCTCCTATATTGTCAATGGGTGCCCAATAGGGACGGTTCAATTGGCCCAAGGCACTGATCAGGATCTGAGCGACAATGTGTTCGCCGTTATCGGTTTCCAGATGCCATTTTTTTACTGAATCGTTCCATTCCGCTTTGACAATGCCGCTGTTTAATCTCAACCGGTCACCCAGTTTGAAATTTGCTACCAGATCTTCAGCGTAGGTTCGTACTTCGGCAGATCGTGGGAACAGATAATCCCATTTGCCGCTGGGTGCAAAGGAGTACTGGTACAGATCAATGGGCACATCGCAACAGCAGCCGGGGTACCGGTTTTCAAACCATACGCCGCCGACACCTGCGTTGCGGTCATATATTAAAAAATCCTTAAAGCCATGCTGCTGTAGTTGAATGGCCGCCCCCAAGCCACCTAATCCGGCTCCGATTATTGCTATTTGTGTGTTGGTAGTCATTGGATGGGGCTGTAAGGTTTCATATTGCTATTGTTCATTTCCAATCATCCTGGTTCTAGGCGCCACCTCAAATAGGGCAGCAGTGCTAAAGGGTTCAGTTTTCAGAGATCATCATCACTTTGCCGTCTTTGGGGTTTGTGAGTAGCGATTCAAAAGCGGGCGCCAATTGCTCAATACCCACCTTGCGAGTGATCAAAGGCTCTACTGAAACCGCCCCACTGCTGATCCAATCCAAGCATTGACTGAATTCTTCTGGGGTGTACCCCAGTACAAAGCGCAGCCTGAGTTGTTTGTAAGTTGCAAACAGAGGTTCGAAGGTTTCAGCTTCCATACAGGCGCCCACGGAAATAATTTGCGCATCTTGAGGGGCATATGCAATCAAGTCGCTCAGGATACCGCTTTTGCCCACGCATTCGAAAATAATCCCCGGTCGTGGTACTCCTTGTAGCCCCATGATAGCTCCTAGTGAACCCGGTTCGTAGTCTTCAGGTAGTAGCTGCTGGTTGAAATGGCTGTAGATACTGGCATCGCGAGCATCCCAGACTTGGTCTGCACCAGCTAGCTTCGCTAGTTGACGTCTGTCTTCGGATAGATCCGTGGCTATGACATCAATGCCCTTGGCTTTCAGGCAACAGATAACGGCTAGGCCAACGGGACCGCAGCCTGCGACCAGCGCCAACGGAGCACCGGTATAGTCTGCCGCTTCAACTGCATGTAGCCCCACGGCTAAAGGTTCGGTAAATGCGGCTACTGATGCAGGTATACCCTCGGGTACGGAGATCATCAGAGCTTCCTGTAGAAGCATGTATTCGGCATAGCCTCCGATTAATTCGTTGCTCAGGCCCAGAGGCATAATGCGCTCTCCTTGCAGCAATAGAGGCATAGAGGTGACCAGATTCCCTATGGGCAGAGGCTTGGAGCTACCAGAGCCATATTCCAGAATTTCTGCAGAGAATTCATGCCCCATGATGAGATCTTGGTTCATATCGGTATTGAATCGCATCCCTGTATGCAGACCGGATTTTTCGGCCAGCTTATTGAGGCGGTGGCCGTGTTTCATCAAATGCAGATCTGAACCGCAGATACCGCATGCGCGCGTGCGCACTAACACCTGCCCTGCTAAAGGCTGAGGAATCGGCCTTTCTTCGCATGTGAGCTGCTGGTTGCGCATGACGACTGCTTTCATGGCTGAATCTCCGGCGAGGCTTGCAGGGGCAACAGGATTTTATAGCAAGTTAATCAGCGCATCTGTTTCAGTTCTAGTTGCATCAGGGTTAGAATAAAAAAAGTTGGTCCGCATCGGGTTTTGAGTGGTCGTCAGATGAATAAAGCTGTCTTGATTGTTTTGGATGGCTGGGGCATCAGTAGACACACTGCAAACAATGCAATTGCACAGGCCCAAACGCCGCATTGGGATCATTTATGGCAGTACTGCCCGCATAGCCTTTTAGCAGCATCCGGTCATGCTGTGGGCTTGCCGGAAGGCCAAATGGGTAATTCCGAAGTCGGGCACAGTACGTTGGGGGCGGGCCGAGTTTTGTGGCAGAGTCTGGCCAAGGTCGATCAAGCATTGGTGGGTCACGGCTTTGCTGAGACGGCCAGTATTTTGTCTGCCATGGACACCGCCAAAACCCAAGGACGTTGCCTGCATCTTTTTGGGCTTTTATCCGATGGCGGCGTGCACAGCCATGTGCGCCACCTTCAAGCACTGGTGCGTCTGGCCCGTGCCAGAGAAGTCCCCAATCTAGCTGTCCATGCTATTCTGGACGGTCGGGATGTAGCCCCTCGCAGTGCGCTTAAGCATATTCAGCAAATGAATCGCTGGTTGGCGCAGTTCGGGTATCAGCCTATATGCGACGTGGTAGGCCGTTATTGGGCTATGGACCGAGACAATAATTGGGAGCGCACTGCGCGCGCCTGGGCGCTTTATGTAAAAGGGGAGGCCGCTGCTGAGGCCGAGAGCGCAGAGAAAGCGCTGGCCCAAGCATATGCAGCAGACACCAGTGATGAATTTATCGAGCCGGTAAAGATTCGGGCGGCGCCGGTACAGGCGGGTGACATCTTGCTGTTCGCTAATTTTCGCGCCGATCGTATGCGGCAGCTAGTCGGCGCATTTTGCTCCGAAGTGCAAGTGGGTTTTGATCGCACCCCCCGGATCAAGGCGCAATGTTGGACGATGACGGAGTATCAGTCGGATTTGCCAGTGGAGGTTGTTTTTCCACCGGAGCAGGTTTGCGACAGTCTGGGAGAGGTGTTGCAGCAACAGAGCCTGAAGCAACTGAGGATTGCAGAGACTGAGAAGTTTGCTCATGTGACTTATTTCTTTTCTTGTGGAAGGGAAAAAGAATTTGAAGGCGAGCAACGTATTTTGATGCCTTCGCCTTCTGTAGCCACCTACGACCTCAAGCCAGAGATGAGCGCCGTCGAGATTACAGACCAGCTGGTGACGCAGATTGAATCTGGAGATTGGCAGTTTGCGCTCTGCAATTTTGCCAACGGTGATATGGTAGGCCATACTGGCGATATACAGGCGGCGATTAAGGCGGTTGAGTGCCTTGATCAGTGCCTGGGGCGTATCAGGAGTGCGGCGCTGCACCATCAAGTGCACCTATTGATCACTGCTGATCATGGCAATCTGGAACAGATGATGGACCATGCGAATAACCAGCCGCACACTGCCCATACTCTCAATCCGGTCCCTCTTGTGTATTGCGGCTGTGATCCGGAGCAGAATCGTAAACTGAGAGTCGAAGGCACGCTGGCCGATGTGGCGCCAACTCTTCTGGCTCTTTGGGGCATTAGACAGCCTGAAGCGATGACAGGCCGCTCGTTATTTATGGTTTAGTGCTTGATGGGTTATATGCTTCAGGTATGACGCAAATAGCGCTGCTGGAGTACCGATAGTACTGCGGCGATCAGCATCATAGACAAGAGAAAGTAAGCAGCGGAATCATAAGAGCCGGTCAGATCGAATATTAAGCCAACTACCGGCGGTCCCAAGAGTTGCAGAGGCAACATCATAGGCCTTGATATGCCCATCGCCAGAGCCATAGATCGGCCAAATGCTCGGGCAAACAATTGGTTTTGCAAAGGCACTAAGCCCCCGTATCCCATGCCAAAGAGTGCAGCACCGGCTACCATTGCCCACCATTCAGAGGGGCCGAACAGCAAAAGAGCCGCCACAGTTTGTAAGGCAATGGAAAAGAGTAGGAGCAAATGGATGGGGATACGGTCCGATGCACCGCCGATTACAATTTTGCCAACTACCGCCAATGAAGCGGTCAAAGACAGTAATAGTGCGGCATCGCCTGAACTCAACCCCTTGTCGATCCCTAACGGAACGATATGAATCAAAACGGCAGAAACGGTACAGAATTGGGCGCCGAATAGAAAAGCCAATAGCCAGATGCTGGGGTTATAGATCAGGCTGGAGCGGTACCGTTTACTCAGACGCTTGATGGGAGGAGGCAGTGGTGCCTGATTGGGGTTTCCATCGGGTAGCAATCCAACATCTTGAGGTTTTTCAATGATGAAAAACAGCGCAACTGGAGCGACAATGCAAGCCGCAAAAAGCGCATAGCTTTGCACCGCCTGAGCCCAGCCCAGATGCGTGATCAATTGATTGGCCACCAGAGGCATGATGACGCCGGACAGAGAAATACCTACAGCGGTTAAGCCCAATGCAAAGCCTCTGCGGTGTACAAACCAGTTTGCGACCAATCGAGGTGGGGCGATTTGCCCGAGGGTAGCAGCGCCTATGCCGCAGATGATCACGCCTGGCAACAATAGCAGCGCAGAAGGAGCAACAGAGATGAGCCAGAGGCCGGTCGCCATAGTCAGGGCGCCCATACTGAATACATTCTTCATCGGAAAGCGGTTTAGCATGACGCCAACTGCGGGGGAAAATAGAGCAGTAACGGTCAAAAACAGGCTGATGCCGAGAGAGGTGCTGGATCGGTTGATCTCGAATTCTTCAATGATGACAGGGAAAAATACACCGTAAGAATAGAAGAATAATCCAGTTGCCACAAAATCCATGAAAGCGCCCATGCTTACCATGCCCCAAGCACGTAATCGGAATCCTTTTTGCATCTGTAAGTATGTAGTTCAATAAAGCGGGTTATTCAGCCTTTGCTTTGGGTGGGCTTGGGTTTTTTGCATCGGGTTGTGGTAGTCGGGGTTGGGCGTCTGAGTGAGAGGCTATAGAGCGGAAATACCAATCAGGCAACACGCGAATATTCAGGCGAGTTGCTATCAGGATGACCCAAGGTAGAGTGATCGGGCTAAATGGCAGCAGTAACAATCCTCCTAACCCGAGTGTTTTAAGGGATTCTTTTAGTTGGCGATTGGCTGCCCGCATCTGTGGTCGGCTGGCTTTTCCCTCCAGCATCAGGCCGTAGGTTGCCAGCATGTCCAGATTGGCCGTATTTTCTTTGCTCAATTCTATCCGTAATCGCACTAGAACAGGTTTCCAGCGTTTTTTCAGGCGCCGGTAGCGCAGGTTACGGATGGCAGTAGCAGTGCTAATCAATAAGTTCCGCATCAGTGTCTTAACTTTGAAATAGATGGTTTGGTCTAGCTGTCTGCATTAGCTGACGGGTTTGGAATGCATCAATAAGATTAGCAAAAAATCGACTGGAACTGATATCATAGTACTTCATTGCCTAGTCTGAGCATGCCGTGCTCGGCACTTTAAATTAACGCGAGGAGAGCTGCTATGAATTTGACTGATAACCCGATGTTATTACCTATTATTGTTTTGGTCCTGTGGCATTTTGTCATTTTTATTTGGATGTATGCGACCCGTATTCCCGCGATGGCCGCCGCGAAAATAGATGCTCAGCAGGCAGCCCATGCATCCTCATTGGACACGCTGCCCGCCAAAGTGCGTCAGATCGCCGATAACTACAACCATTTATTCGAGCAGCCGGTTCTTTTTTATGTATTAATGTTGGCTGTTGCTTTGGTGGGGCTTGCCGACACCCTGATTTGTTATGCCGCATGGGCCTTTGTAGGAGGCCGTATAGTGCATAGCTTGATTCAGTGTACATACAACCTCGTCATGCACCGCTTTTCGGTGTTTATGCTTTGTTGGGTGTTCTTAGGCGTTATTGCAGTTCGTACCGCTATGGCGCTGATTTAATGATGCTGGGCAGCGCTCTTTATTGCCCTATCAGCCATTCCACGCAGGGTGATTCGCATCAGAGTGATTCGCATCAGCGTTTTCAAGAGCTTTGCCAGCTTGTAGCGAGCAGCTCTCAGGAGACAGAAGCTGCGCGGCGCTTGTCAGAGGGGTTAGCCCGTAAGCTGGCAGATGAGGGGCTGTTTGCCATGTTTGTGCCGCGCCAGATTGGCGGCGGAGAGTTAAATCCTTTGGAGGCCGCTTGGCATTTGCATCAATTGGCCCAGCACGATGCAGCCAGTGCCTGGGTCGCTATGGTCGGTACTACAACCGGTTTAGGCGCCAGTTACATAGACCCTTCGATAGGAGCCGATTTATTTGGGGCTGCAGGTCGCATTACATGCGGCATATTTGCCCCTTCTGGTCAGGCAATTGCCGATGGAGACGGCTATCTATTGACAGGCCGGTGGTCTTGGGCTTCGGGTTCAGCCAATGCCGACTACATAGGCGTGGGTTGCACAGTGGCTGAGAGTACAACATTAGATGCAGTGCGCCTGATGATGGTGCCGCGTTCTGAATTTATCTTCCACGACAATTGGCATTCGCTCGGCCTTTGTGGCACCAGTTCAGGAGATATAGAACTACAGCGCGTGCGGGTCCCGGCAGATCATAGCTATTCTATTTTTGCCGATAAGCCCTGGGCAGAAGGCGCGCTTTATACGATGCCTTATTTTGGTTTGTTGGCAGTGTGTGTTGCAGCCGTAGCCTTGGGTAATGCGCGTGCTGCGTTGGATTATTTCCATGGGCTGGCGCAGACTAAAACAGCTCAAGGGCACAAAGGCGTCCTATCTGGTAACAAGCGTGTGCAGGGCGCTCTGGCGGAGTCTGAAGCTAGATGGCGTAGTGTAGATGCTTTGTTCTGGCAGCAATTAGACCAAGCCTGGCAGCGTGCTCTTCAAGGCCAGCCAATGGACCCTGTGGCCCAGGCAGAATTGAGGTTGGGGGCTACTTTTGCCGTCCGTACTTGTGTAGACGTGGTGCGCCAAGTGCATGATCTAGCGGGCGGCTCTTCAGTGTATCGATCCAGCCCCATCCAAAAGCATCTGAGAGATGCAGAGACCATGACCCAGCACATGATTACGAATGCCGCAACTTATGCCATGGTGGGTCAGGTGATGCTGGGGGGTAATCATCAAGGCCTGCCACTTTGACAGCTCTATAGACCTTTAAGGGAGTTGTGGTTTAGCAGAGCTGTCTTGCTCTTTGGCAGGAGAGTCTGATTCTTCTTTTGCATCTTGGGCTTCATGCAGATTCGTATCGCTGGCTGCCGGATCAGCAGCTGAGGGCTTTTCTGCAGATTGTTGTATGCTGGTGGGCTCGGGGTGTTCAGTGTGTGCCCCAGAAGAAATGTCAGAATTGTCAGATCTATTTATATCGCTGGCTTCCGGATCAACGGCTGAGGGCTTTTCTGTAGTTTGTTGTATGCTGGTAGGCTCGGGGTGGTCGGTGTGTGCCCCAGAAGAAATGTCAGAATTGTCTATATGGGTGGTGGGTCGTACTGGCTGGTTGATCGCATGATCAATGGCCAATGCTTCAAAATCTTCTTCCATGGTCATCCGCCCGACTTTATAGGCGCGCTCTAATATGACCGCCTGCTGGTTGGGTATGGATTTTTTGCGCAGTGCGAATGAATGTTGCGGATGTGTCGTGACATGGGTCAAGGCTGAGTACAATGCCCAGAGTGTGCGGCCATGCTGCTCGTATTCCTGCTCAAGCTGGCTGGTAATTTGGTTGGCCCTAGCACGGCTGAATTTGCTGTTGACAAAGGCGACAGCACTGCTGTGATCCAGAGTTTGCAGTTGCCATTTTTGCCATTTTCGCTGCTCTCTTTGGAAGCTCTCGAAGGCTTCTTGTATAGGCGCCTTCAGTTTTTCGAATTTTTCTTTGCGATAGACATGGCGCGCTTTTCCGAGCTGGAAGTCTCCTAATACGATACCATTCGAGCAGTACGAATCGATGCCTCCAGCATAGAGCTTGGTACTGGCGTAGCCAAAGCTATTGAAGGCTAGAATGCGCATATTGACTTTTGAGGGTGAACCGCTGAGTGCGACCGAAATATCTGGGAACAGATACTCTTTGAACGTCTGTCTACCGCCGTAAGCCTCGAAGTATGTGGCTTGCGCATTGTCGAGCCGTTCTTGTCCCAAGGTGAGGGCAATCTCTTCTTCGATCATGGCGTACAGGTCGGCATTCTGGAGGATCTGATAGGCTCCGCCTACAACGGCCAGAGGGTCATTGGTGTCAGAGCGTACCAGCACTCGGTGCCCTTCCAGAGGTTTAATTTGGTTCCCCACCTTCAGTTGGGCGGGAAATTCTACTACTTTAAAAGGCTTTGGGTAGCGGTTTCTATCACCAACCAAAAATCGTAATGCGTCTTGCCAGAATGCCATAAATCTTTCTCTGGAGGCTGCGCAGTTGGTCGAGAAGCCGTGGTAATCAGCCAGTAGTTTGTTGTATCCTGCTAGAGTTTACAGGATTAAGCGGGGTGCTTAATCCAGCGTTATAGAGTATTACTTCCTAGTAAAATACGGCTCATTGTCTTTATAGGCAGACTGGTATGTATAATTTTGATCTCAAGCTTCGCCTTGGGCTCAGACATATTGCTTTAGGAAACTGAAGCACAAGCACAAGTCCGTTACGAGAGTACTGGGTAGCGTGTAGGGGGTACTGAAAAGCAGTAATATAACAGATAAGGTAACTCCTTGGCTGCTCTGGGATAGTAAAGGGTCACAAGCTAGGTATTGCAAATTTATGAGCAATAAATCGATTGGAAGAGATAGAAAAGATCTAGATTATGTTGTGGAAGGCGTCGATGACGAGCTAGAGCCACACATGGACGATCAGGATGACCAGTTTGAAGAGTCGGATATTATCGATTCTTGGCGTACCAAGCTGCCCAAGAAGCTTGACTCTGCATCCTTGCGTAAGGTTTTAGTGTGGCGGCTGCAATTTCTTGAATTCAGGGTGTATTGGGAAGGCCGCATCAATCGGCGTGATCTGATGGATCAATTTGGCATCTCGGTGCCTCAGGCTTCAGCGGATCTGAAAATTTACCAGCTATTGGCTCCGGAAAACCTAGTTTACGACCCAAGAGCAAAGTATTACGCAGCTTCTGAGGATTTTAAGCCCCAGCTACTGCAGCCCAGTGCAGAGCACTATTTCCAGATGTTGATTGAAGCGAAGCAGCTGGAACAGGAAGATGAGCAGGCGGGTGGTAGCCTAGGAAAAGCTAAGCTGACCGACAATTGGATTTCACGAGCTCCGTCATGCACTATTTTGGATTATCCTCGGCGTAGTATCGACCCCGATTATCTCCGGCAGATTCTTGCCGCTATGCGCGCTGATAAATCCGTCAAAATCTTATACCAATCTATGAGTGCTCCCAAACCGGAATGGCGGTGGATTACCCCCATTAATCTGGCTTCTGACAAACATCGTTGGCATCTTAGAGCCTATTGCCATAAGGCGCATACATACAAAGATTTCTTGTTTGCTCGTATCCTTGAGATCGGCTTGATCCGGAAATACAAAGAGCGGTTGCCGAAGATGGCAGAAAAACCAGTACGAGTGCGTATCGGGCCTCATTCGGCGTTAAGTCCGCAACAGCAGAACGTGATTTGCTCAGACTATGCTATGGAAGATGGCGAGGTTGTTCTTGAAGTGGAACAAGGCTTGTTGTTTTATTGCTTGCGTACCCTCGGTCTGGATATTGCCTCCGCAAATACAGAAGGTGCAACAGATGCCTCTGAAACTTCGGTAGCAGGCCAGCGTCAGCAGCTTGAACTGTTGAATCGTGATGAATTGGTCGAGCTGATGAAGACCGGTCAAGATATCGTCGAATAAATCTATTTTCGTCACTCCGAACAAGCATCTGGCTGTATATGAGGTCTGTGCAAAAAATGCATTATGAGCCTCTTTTGGTAGCGGCAAGCTGTTGAAACTGCCAGTAAATGACTGGATTTTTGGTTTCGCGGTTGGGGGAAAGACCTGGATTTTTGGCACCGGCCCAGTAAATGATAGGGCTAGCCAGAGCCTGATCGACAACCAGCTTGCAGAGTCTCTCATCCGAGTATGACAGAACGAATACAAGGGAGTAGAGACCGTGACCTATGTCAACACAGCCTAAAGTCATTCTCATTCCATCAGGCAGAAACCCACAGGTAGAGGGCGCCCAACAGAGTTGCGCATCTTTGTTGCGCTGATTATACGTTTCGACTATAAAATTTCATCTCGAAGCAAATGTGGTCGGGTTGCTTTAATCCGGAGCATAGCAATCGCAAATAACGGACGAAGTGTGATGATGAAAAACCTGGCTTTTGCAATATCACTGTTCTCGCTGTGTTCTATCTTTTCCATTCCAGCATTCTCGCAAACGGTTTTGCAAGAAGCAGTTGTAAACGGAAAGATAATTGAACTTCTTGACGACAAAACTTGGCGATACAAATCGCAAAGGGAACGTTTGTCCGGTAAAGCCAATTCGAATTGTCCGCTTATTAGCGAGTACGTCAGATTTTGTGTCCCAGACTCTTGGAAGGTTGGTAATGAAGCTACGATTCCCGGTGCTACGGCGTTCTATCTTGTAGATGGTCGTCATTACGCTTTGTTCACTATAGAAGAATTGGGTACAGCAGATGGCGCATCAAATGAACTGCTTGTTCTGGCTGCACACACTCATGCAGCAACGGGCATGAACATACCTGTGTCATCTTTGGAGGTATTGTTTACCAGACCGGGAATAATTGATGGAAGAGATGGGTTGGTAACAGCCTACAGTGGATCTATTGAAGGCCTAACTTTCACCTTCATAAACAATATCTATGTCGGCGAAAGATATGCTATGCAGGCAGTTATTTATGGCATTGGCGGAATGACCAGCCAGATGAAAATATATAACTCTGACCTCTTAACGAGCTTACAGATCATCGATTGACTCGTGTTTACCGCGACCCGCTGGCAACCCATCGAATAGATCTGAATGTTAGTCATCAAGCCGAAAGGAGTAGAGACCGTGGCCTATGTCAACACATGTGTGATAGCAGTCCCCAAAGCTAACAGAGAGCGTTATGCCCAGCACTCAAAAGTGATGTCGGCGCTTTTTAAAGAGTACGGTGCTCTGGAAGCTGTAGACCTTGTTGGAGTTGAAATCACTGACGGTCAACAAACATCCTTTATAAAAGCCGTTCAGTGCAAAGACAGCGAAGAGATTGTTCTATCTTGGATTGTCTGGCCTTCGCGCAAGATGAGCGAAGAGCAAATGCCAAAGGTGATGCAAGATGCGCGTAGCCGAGAGCAGCAGAACCAGACGGAAGAACCGCTTTTTGATGGGCGCCGTGCAATTTTTGGTAATTTTGAACCTGTGAGCTAGAACGCTGTTTTAGAGAGATTGAGCTATGGAAATTACACACGCACTGTATCCAGAACAAGAGCATCTGGTGAACTTGCTAAAGAAGGATTACGATGGCAAGGTCGCGATGCTGAACCTGCTC
>JBPCXB010000140.1:0-1795 GCA_051008935.1 Gammaproteobacteria bacterium
GATGTGCTATTTTTTGTTCGCATCACAACATCTCCAGCTGGTTGGGGGCAGCGGCCATTTTTGCAGGTAACAGGCCGATAAAATTTTCAATCAGCCCATACTGCTTGTCGGTCAGGCTCACCACACTCACGTGCCCGGCGGCAGGTATCATGTGGCTGATGCGATTCTTATGCACTGTCATGGATTCCGGGCTGGGGCAGGGGCGCATATATACAGAATATTGAAACATACTGAAGCCGTTTTTTAGCAGGCTAAGGCGAAAATTGCTGGCTCGCTTGCGCTCCACATTAGTGTTGGTGGGTAGGTCAAAAAAAACAACAATCCACATAATTCGGTAAGCACTCAGCGCCTCGCACGTCACGCTAGCCCACTGACGGGAAAATAACGGCTTCAGAGCGGTCGGCAAAATATCGGGCCAACGAAGCCGTGGTTAGACTCAAACCATTGGCCAGAGGGCGTTTCTTATTGGGCCAGTAGACATCCATAGCCAAAATTTCAAGCAGGGCTTTTTTGTGCTCTCTGGATAGTTCGGTGCCCCCGCACATTGAGTTGGCTGCGCACAACGAAACTACTTCTTTGTCTACAAAGGGCCGGTACGGCTCCATAATATCATCTGCCAGAGCAAAGCTGTTGTATTGGTTGCGATGGTGGATGCCAACGGTAGGCAGCAGGCCCGAGCCCGTTAAAGCGCGCGCTACTGCCGATCGGAGTATGGTATAGCCATAATTCAGCAATTTATTGGCCAATAGCTCGGGGTTGTTGCGCGTATACCCCTTGGGCATAATGGCCTGCCAATAAAGCTTGGCGGCTACGGCTTCGCGGTTGCTAGTATCACCGCTCTTGACTTCACGCGCAGTGCGTTGCAATGCAGGGGGAACCGGCAGCCCCAGGCTCTTGACTGTGCCTATCTGGTTGCGTATTTTGTACTCAACAATTGATTTCCAGAGGGCTTTTTTGGCTGGTATTTTCACCTGTATCTGGGTCCTGTGCAGTTCCTGCTGCAGGTGATGGGAAGACAGATTCAGCAAAACAGCAGTGGGCATATGCTTGGCGTCGCAATATATGACTGCAGTGTTGTTTTCAATCAGCGCAATCAACAAGCTTTGCGAATATTGAATCTGGGGGTGATCCAGAATCACAAAACCCAGGTCTTCAATGGGCGCCGATGTCACCAAGCTGTGATTTAACAGCGCCTCAAGCTGGTTGTGACGCTTGCGCAGATACACCGCCTTGCTGAAATACAGGCTGCGCTTGATCACGGCAGGCACACACCGCCCGTTGGGGTAAGCCTGACTTTAACAGGCCGCAATTCTTGCCACCTTTTAAAGCTACGCACGCGGTAAAGATAAGGCGAGAACTCTCGGTCGAGCGTGCTCTCGGTATGCAGTCTAAAGTAATAGTCTTGCGCTGAAATTTTCTGCACCCGATACAGGCATCTGGCGATACGCTCTCGGGACATCTCTGCTATGTTCGGCGGAGTGCCATCGCTAGTGCTAGCAGCGGAGTCTATGATAAACAGATCATTCTCACGCAATATCGCTTCTAGCTTGACCCCGTCTTTAGGCAGCGCATAGACATCCTTGCCTCTGGTACGTGCTTGCACTGCATCCCAGAAGCTCACCATATGTTCGTTCAATTCACCGGCGGCATTCCAATAGAGGATGGCGCAATGATTATTTTTCGGATCGACATATCCCGTTTGATTGGCACGCAATTGACGCGCGATGCCATCGTCATTTTTCGGATCGGTATATTCTTTTTTGTCTGCGTGCCATTGGCGTGCATTGCCAAATTC
>JBPCXB010000141.1:0-5767 GCA_051008935.1 Gammaproteobacteria bacterium
GTGCGTTTTATTGGAAATAGGAGTTCGGGCCGGATGGGTTTTGCTCTAGCACAGGCTGCAGCTGAGGCTGGGGCGGTGGTGGATCTTGTGGCAGGCCCTGTGTCTTTGCCGACGCCTGATCGTGTCAATCGTGTGGATGTAGTGAGCGCGCTTGAAATGCACACCCAAGTGATGAAGCTGTGCCAAGGTGCGCACCTGTTTATTGCTTGCGCTGCTGTTGCAGACTATCGGCCTGCGCAGCGCAATCCAGTCAAATGGAAACGCCAGGGTCAGGAGGAAGTGTCTGTCTCTCTGGTGCCAAACCCAGATATTGTGGCAGATGCAGTGCGACGGTTCCCGGATATGGTGCACCTCGCCTTTGCTGCAGAAACCCATCAGGTGCTTGAGCACGCTCAAGATAAACTACGTTCCAAGCAGGTCGATTTTCTTGCGGTCAATGATGTATCCCAGCCAGAGATAGGGTTTGAATCCAGCGAGAACGAGCTGACTCTGCTAGCTCAGGATGGTAGCAGCGATTTTTTGGGGCGCATGAGTAAGACCCAGTTAGCACGGCGCATTGTGGCTCGTTTGGCCGAAGCGGAACCCATGCGGCGATCTGCGAGCAACACATAGGGTATGCAGAGGATAATACTACTGCTGGAATACCGTTAGGTCGACGCTGGAGCAACTAGATGACAGTCAAAATTAAGGTGCGCAGGCTTGATGAAAAAGCCGCTGAGTTTCCTTTGCCGCAGTATGCAACCCAAGGCGCAGCTGCTATGGATCTCCGGGCCTGCCTGGATGCACCTGTGGAGCTGCAGCCTTCAGAATGCCGTTTGATTGCGACGGGTCTGGCGATCTATATTGAAGATCCGACTCTGGCCGCCTTTGTGTTGCCGCGTTCTGGGCTGGGTTCGCGTCAGGGAGTTGTGCTCGGTAATCTGGTTGGATTGATCGACTCGGATTATCAAGGCGCGTTAGGAGTTCCTTGCTGGAATCGCTCTGACCAAGTGCGGCGTATCGAGCATGGCGACCGCATTGCCCAACTGGTTTTACTGCCAGTGGTGCAGTTCGAATGGTCGCAGGTCGATGTTTTTGAACCGAGTGCCAGAGGTGAAGCCGGTTTCGGCCACACCGGCACTCGATAGAGCCGGACGTGCGCTTAGGATTTTTTCTGGTACCTGCGGCTGAAGCGGGCGACCCGTCCACCCGTATCTATAATCTTCTGTTTGCCGGTATAGAAGGGGTGGCAGGCTGAGCAAATCTCAACATTGAAGCCTTTGGCGAGGGTGCTGGCAATGGCCATTTTGTTGCCACAGGTGCACTGAATCTCAATCTGGTGGTTTTTGGGATGAATGTCTGATTGCAAGTTAGGATCTCCGCCGCGCTGATTGCATAATCTTCTGTTTGAATTATAGTGTCGGATAGCCTGTGAATAAAGATGCCTCGCTTTTGGTACCCACAGACCGAGTGTTTCTTCAGCTAGCCGTAGTGCATCCCGTTCGTGGGCTGTATACCTATGCCCCCCCTCCCGGGTACTCTCTGCAGGAGTGTCGACAGGGTGCGCGTATGTGGGTGCCTTTTGGTTCGCTCAGCCGCTTGGCAATCGTGGTTGCTTACAGCTCCGCTGACGAACCGTTCAAAGGCCGCATCCGTAAAGCGAAACGCTTGTTGGACACTGAGCCTCTAATCACTGCCTTTGAACTGGAAATGGCGCAATTTATCTGGTCTTACTACCATTTACCCCCTGGTCAGGTGCTTTCTTGGTTTTTTCCACCTTTTTTGCGTCGCAGTGTTGGATTGCCTGAGGTGCCCCAGGTTCCGGATGAAGAAGAGCAGGGCCAAAAACAGACAGAACCGGTCGAGAACATAGACCTGACAGCGGATCAGAAATTAGCGCTCGACCAGCTGGGCACTGATTTTTCTAGTTTTCAAGTCAAGTTGTTGCAGGGTGTTACCGGTAGTGGCAAGACAGAGGTGTATCTACAGTATGTACAGAAGCTGCTGGCTCAGCGCAGTAGCCAGCAGCGACCGCAAGTGCTGTATCTAGTGCCTGAAATCGGGCTGCTTCCCCAGACTGAGAACTATGTCCGAAAAAGGTTATCCGCTCAGAACCATCCGGTCATCGAAAGCTTACATTCAGGGCTATCAACCCGCAACAGATTGCGGGTCTGGGACCGAGCGCGCCGTGGCCAGATAGATGTGTTGATCGGCACACGTTCAGCCATTTTTACGCCGCTTCCGGGTCTGGCGCTTATTATTGTGGATGAAGAGCACGATGGGTCGTTTAGATCTGAACAGAAAGGCGTGTATTCTGCACGTGATTTGGCTATATGGCGGGCATCGCAGCGCAGTATTCCGATTATTCTAGGCTCTGCAACCCCGGCTCTGGAAACCCTGATCCGAGCGCGCTCCGGCCGCTATAGCCATATCCAACTGCGTCGCAGGGTGGGAGGAGATTTACCGCCCTCAGTGCATTTGGTAGACCGGAGTGATACCCCCTCTGCTCAGCTATATAGCAATGAAAGTGTCGACTGGATGCGTCGCTATCTAGACAGAGATCAGCAGGTATTGCTCTATATCAATCAGAGGGGGTGGGCCCGTCAGCTGGTTTGTACTGGGTGTGGCTGGAGCAGTCAGTGCAGCCGCTGTAGTGTTTCCACCGTACTACACATGGGCAAAAATCAGCTGCTGTGCCATCACTGCTACAGTAGCTATTCGGTACCGGATGTCTGCCCAGAATGCGCGCAACATCTGACTTCAGGCGGGTTTGGAACCGAAAAAATCGAGCATTGGTGCAAGAGCCATTTCGGCAATATTCCTGTGGTGCGTATCGATTCAGATGTCGCAGGCTCTATGAATAAGCTACAGGCATTGCTCAAGCAGGTACAACAGCAGAGTCCGGCGTTGCTGGTTGCGACGCAAATGTTTTCTAAAGGCCATCATTTTCCGCGATTGGGCCTTATTGTTGCTGCTGATATTTCCAGAAACCTGATGCATCCGGATATGAAGGTGATGGAGCAAAGCTTACAGGGCTTGATACAAGTAGCTGGACGTGCGGGTCGCGACATAGGTGCGGGTCGCGAGATAGAAGAGAAGTGTCGCGTGTTGCTTGAGACGACCATGCCGCATCACCCAATGCTCAGATATTTAGTATCCGGAGATTACAGTCTGGTAGCCGATGCCTTGCTTCGCCAACGCAAGCAGGCGCAACTGCCCCCTTTCTGGTATCTGGCACGCATAAGCGCAGAATCAGCAGATAGGGGAGCGGCTTTCAGTATGCTTACAGAGTTGAAAAACCGCTGTCAGGCAATGGCTGATGCCCATGCAGTCGTTTGCCTCGGTCCGATGCCCCATGTGATTGAGCGGTTGAAGGGGAAATGGCGCCTACTGTTGCAGATGCGGTGTGCCCAGCGATCCCAGCTACACCGGCTGCTGGATAGTGCCAGCCTGGAAGCGGACGCTCTGGTGCGAGAATATAAGGGAGTCAGCTACGCATTGATTGTTGATCCGCAGCAATGGTATTGATCGGGTTGCGCGTGAGGTATCGGCTGTAAAAGTAGAGCAGTACAGCGGTACAGATATAGACTTGGCTGAAGCTACCCAATTGTTGAAAGTCCCAGCCGGTATCCAGCAGCAGGCCGAACAGAGCCGGAGACAGAGCCGTGCTGATCACCGCAACCGAGGCTACTAAAGAACGAATACTACCCAGATTAGAGGTGCCGTACAACTCTGTCCACATAGGTGTTGCCAGCGTCGCATTAAGCCCAACCGAGCAACCGCAGAGCCCGAGATAGTAATAGGGTGCCCATGGCGCACTCAGCCACTCTGGCACAACGAGAGGGATTAATCCTAGTAGCAGGGGGGTGGAGCTGAGTGGATAGAGATGGATAGCGGTTGATTTATGTGCCATGGCCCCGCAGAGTAATCCGGACGCTACTTTACACAGTGCATAACCGGTAAAAGCGGTTGCCAGAATCCCGAGTGACCAGCCTCTTTCAGAGATCAATTGCGTCTGATGAAACCAGAGCCCAGTCAGGATAAACGCCGGAGCCGTATAGAGTGGCAGTATCAGATAGAAGCGCAGATCCTTTAAGACTTCGGCTCTGGTAGCGCCAGAGGGGGCTGTGTGAGGCGTGTAAATGCTGCCTTTGGGTTCAAAATTTGCCAGATAGATCAGTAGAGGTAGCAGTGCCAAGATGCCTAGACTGAGCCCCAGCCAGCTTAATTGCCAACCCAATAGCCAGACCAGCAGTACGACGATAGAGGGGAGTACCGCTTCGCCTGCTGCATAGCCCAATTGCGTGAGTGACAGTGCTTGTATTCTTTGGCTGCTATAACTACGACTTATGGCGGTCTGGGCAGTATGTGCCGAGAGTCCTTGCCCCAGAAAACGCAGCCCTAAAAGTGCTACCAACAGCATCCACCAGCTGTTTGCTAGAGACATCAACAGACAGGAGACCAGTAGCATCAGTATCACCCCTGCTGCAAACAGCTTTAACCGGACTGCGTCGACCCAGGGGCCTACGTAAAGCAGTAGGCCTGCGCTGGTCAGTGTGATACCGGCATACAAACCGCCAAAACTGCTGTGGCTGAGTCCGAATTGGCTGCGAATTTCATATCCATACAGGCTGATGAAGTAGGTTTGCCCTAGGTTGGATAGGAACATCATGCCGAATCCAAAGCAGAGAAAAGGATACTGACTTTTTACAAACTCTATGTATCTATTCTGGGATTCTGAGGAGGTAGGGGTAGTCACAGGACCGGAACGAGGCTCATGTGACTGTAGGGGAGCGCACTTTGAACAGTTGCCTGCTGAGCGCAACCAGTTGGTCGCTTTCATCCCAAAGCTCCACGTCCTCTTCCGCTAGGCCGTTGCTCAGGCTCATGCAGCTGACTTTTGCTTTCAGCCAAGAGCCCTGAGGAGGTCTTCTGATTTGTGCGCTCAGTTCAATAGTGGGCACCCAGCCGACAGGGCCTAGCATGCTGAATACAGCAGGCAGTACGGCATCGACAAACATCAATAGATCCAGCAGTTGCACAGCCGCACCATCAGCATGACCGAGCCAGCATTCGTAGCTGTGGTTTTTCAGCGGTTCGGTAGTGTGCCACCAAGCATCTTCAGGGTTAAACAGCATTGTGACGTTTTCAGCCAGCCCGGCAGCATTTTCTCTGGGGGCTGGGACGCATTGCTCTCGCGGTTTGACATGAGGCGGTCGACGTTTTTCATAGTTCAGTCCACGTGTATGTGCAAAATCTGTGGCGCCTAATATGAAGAGGCAATTGTTTGCTCCGTTCTGTGACACTTCCGCCATGGCTGTAGAGACGCTTCGAGTCTGGTTGAGATTCTTGGTGCTGATGGAGACAGGGCCAGGTGTAACGGGCAGATAGTAATAACCTGTTGCTACAAGCGGATCGTGATGCGCCATTTGGGTCAAAGCCGCTCGAGCTGCTGTAGCGAGTAGCCAGCCGCCGTTAACGTTGCCGCCTATACCCCAGCTTTCAGCAGCATGCGCCTGAAAATGACTGGCTGTACCCTGATGCTGGTGTTGGGGCTTCGTTGGCTGGTTGAGGAGTTGGATTTGAGTAGATTGGTCGAAAGTACGCATAAGAATGGGGTAACAATGCAGTTCTAATGTAGTGAACTGAGAAGTCAGTGACAGGGGATGAATGCAGGAGCAGTGTTCATCTTAACCAGATGCGATACTCGTCCCTGTCTAGGCGGGATTGAATTTCATCAAGATCTATGGGGCCTGTCGGTTGCGAATTGCCAGGGGTGTCAAAATCG
>JBPCXB010000142.1:0-4700 GCA_051008935.1 Gammaproteobacteria bacterium
AGTAAATCAATAATGACCTTTAAATCTCTGAAGAACAGTTTGAAAAAAGCCGGGGTGACTATCGATGGCACTTTTAATTTGGATTCGGAAAACCGCAAAGGGCTACAGGGTGATGAAACCAGTGCGGTTTTGAGCAAGCCAGAATGTGTAGGCTCGGATTGGTATCAATGGCCTCTGGAGCGACAGGATGATTTTGTATCTGTACTCATCGATGGCTATCAGCTGGCAGAAACCAGAGATCCAGACAAAGCCGTAGAAGATGATGAGGTGGTAGCACGGCTGGTGGCATTATTTGATCTGAGCCAAGAACAGGCTCAGGCCTGCCTGGAACACATGCCCCAATTGCCGGACGGTACTGCCAGTATCTGCGTGCAGGCAGCCCGCCTATTACTCTCCAAAATGGAACAAAACCGGATGCGCCAGTACGACGCCGTGGATGCAGTGGCGCAGGAGGTCGAAAGTTTTGTCAACCCCATCGCCGCCCATACCGGAGAGGTCAATGCCGAAGATCTGGCCCCTCAGCTGGAATACTATGGAAAAGTGTTTGCAGGCAGTGCGCACACAATGCCGGGCGATCACGATGAGGAAAAATATAAGAAAGATGGCAACGATCGGCGCTTTTATGGCAGTGTAACAAACCCGACTGTACACATTTCACTCAACCAGATTCGCAGAGTGGTCAACGAACTGATTGCCTGTTATGGCAGCCCAGCTTCCATTGCCATAGAGTTAGGTAGAGAGCTGCCGATGGGAGCAGAGAATCGAAGAAAAACTGAAAGCAAGCAGAAGAAGAATGCCGAGCGCAATGAGCGAGCAAGGGAATTGTTAGAAGAACATAACATTGCCCCGACTCAGCGTGATGTGCTGAAATACAAAATCTGGGAGCAAATGGCCGAAAATCCAGCTGATCGCAAATGCCCTTTTACCGGTACCCGTATTGGCATCAGCGATTTGGCTGGTGGTCGTTTTGAAATTGAGCATTTGTTGCCGTACAAGCGGACGTTGGATGATGGCATCTTCAATAAAGTGCTTTGCACGCTGCAGGCCAACCGCGACAAGGGCAATCGCACTCCATACGAGGCTTTTGCCAACAGGCCAGACTATGACTGGGACGCTATCAAGGAACGGGTGGGCCGTCTCCCCAAACCGTGCCAATGGCGTTTTAATGAAGATGCCATGAAAAAGTATGAGGAAGAATCCGGTTTTCTGGCACGCCAACTCAACGATACCCGTTACATTGGGCGGTTAGCTAAAGATTACCTGAAAAGTATCTGCCCCTATAACAAAATCGATGTAGTGACAGGCAAATTAACCAGCGATTTGAGGCATGTCTGGGGTTTGAATTCGGTCCTTTCCGATCACAACCAGAATGCACAGCAAGACACCGAAGATCAGAAAAAAGCCTCTAAAAATCGCAACGATCACCGCCATCATGCCATTGATGCCGTGGTGTTGGCAGCAGTGAATAGGAGCCTGATTCAGAAGGTATCTAGCTATACCGAGCAAACTGGGGGTGGCAGCGCGCTCCGTCTGTTGGCCGGTTTTCCCCCGCCCATTCATGGGTTGCGCGATCAGGTGCGAAAACAAACGAATGAACTTCAGGTGGCGCACCAGCGCCGGCAGAAATGGCCAGGCGCCCAGATGACTACCGGCCGGTTGCACAATGAGAACCCCTATGGCATCGTTGATCCGAAAGCGCAGAAGCAACCGATAGACGTGGTGATTAGATGGCCCATTACGCAGTTTAAAACCCAAGAGCAGTTGGGAAAAATTAGAGATGAGCGCCTGCGTAAACAGTTCATCGCTCGGTTTCAGCAGCAGGGGATAGATGGCACTTTGAAACTGGCTAGGGAGCAAGGCATCCGCAGCCTACGAATTACAGATAAAGCATCAGGATTTGCCATCAATAATGCAGAAGGCAAACCTTATAAATTTGTCAAAGGCGACAGCAATTGGGGGTTGGAAATCTATGAATATCCGCCCGGGCACAAGCAGGCAGCTAAGTGGTATGGGCGTGTGATTAGGACCTTTGAAGCCAACAAATCTGCCTTTAAGCCCGGTAGTACCTACAAACCCCACCCCGCAGCGCGACTGGTGATGCGCCTGCAGATCAACGACTGTGTGCGTCTAGTCGGCGACAGAACGATATACCGTGTGCAGAAATTATCGAAATCTGTGATTTTAGTACCTGTGCACTGGGCTAATGCAGACAAGCAAATACGCAAAAAAGAGCGCACTCCCATTGACCTTGCGGTATCTTCTTTGCAAAAATGCGGAGCCTATAAAGTGCACATCAGCCCTGCAGGGCGTGTCAATGCGGAAAAAAGAGCATGGCGGCCACCCAAATCGTAGAGCTTACCCAGTCCAACCTGTATGTGCATAAGTTTCGCGGTTTTCTGCAGATCAGCAGAAGCGGGGAATATGTGGGGCGGGTGTCTCTGGACGACGTGTTGGCGTTGGTGGTAGCCAACCCTGCTAATACTATCAGTCTGCGATTGATGGATTATCTGGTCAATAATAATGTCCCGGTGGTATTGGCGGGCAAGAATTATATGCCCAGCTCAATGGTGCTGCCCATGAGCGGTTATTCGCACCAGTATCGGGTGATGCATGCCCAAATCAAGATGAGCGCCCCACGCAAAAAGCGTGCCTGGCAAGCCATCGTCAAGAGCAAGATCGCCAATCAGGCTCAGGTGCTGCACTTGTCGACCGGTCTGGATCGTAGGCTGCCGCATCTGGTCACACGGGTGCGTTCGGGCGACCCAAGTAACTGCGAAGGGCAGGCCGCGCGTATTTATTTTCCCGCTTTGTTTGGCCCAGCCTTTATCAGAGATCGAGATGCTTCAGGGATCAATGCGCGGCTCAACTATAGCTATGCTATTGTGCGTGCAGCAGTTGCTCGAGGCATGAGTGCAGCTGGCTTGCACCCGACTATAGGCGTGCACCACAAACATCCCTATAACCCTCTCAACCTGTTGGAAGATCTGGTAGAGCCTTTTCGCCCCTGGGCCGATCTATTAGTATGGCGCAGCCTGAAGAGTAATAGCGATTTGGATTCTGAGCTCACCCCTGAAGTCAAGCAGGTGCTATCACGGGTGTTAAAGCAGTTGATTGCAATAGATGGCAGCTACTCGCCGCTTCCCATAGCAGCTGTGCGGTTTTGTCGGCTGTTTGCAGATTATTGTGCCGGCATAGGCAGCCGGTTACCAGTGCCAGCCTTGCAGGATCCCTATGGCCAGGCGAACGGCACTTAATCCCTATGTCATCATGTGGTCTTACGTGATGTTTGATTTGCCGGTGGTTACTGTGCCTGAGCGCAAACAGGCTACAGCCTTTCGTAATTTTTTGCTGGATTTGGGGTTTGAAATGGCGCAGTATTCAGTGTACGTCAAGCACCATCCGACCAGAGAGCGTGCGCATTCTGTTTTGCAGAGGCTGCCCGCTACCTTGCCGCTTGGCGGCAAGGTAGATATTTTGCTGGTCACCGACAAGCAGTTCAGGGATATTATCAGTTTCAGCGGTGCGGTGCGGCAAAAAAAAGGGCGTAAAGACCTGCAACTACATCTATTTTGATGTTTTTATCGCACCGCACCACCGCTCAAGCAGCTTGCTGCAACCATATCCGAGTACTGAGAGTTTACTAGAGGGGAAAAGATAGTGCTAGTAAAACAGGTTGGCAAACCGTAGGCAGAATGTGGGGAGTTTACTAGAGGGGAAAAGATAGTGCTAGTAAAACTGATTAAAGGGTACAAAAAAGCACATGCCCAGTTTACTAGAGGGGAAAAGATAGTGCTAGTAAAACTGGCCGGCCAACTGGACGCAAAGCTCAGAGAGTTTACTAGAGGGGAAAAGATAGTGCTAGTAAAACGCCTGGAGGATTTGACGCCCTCGATGATACAGTTTACTAGAGGGGAAAAGATAGTGCTAGTAAAACCATACTGACCTGTGGGTTGTCTGCTTTGCGAGTTTACTAGAGGGGAAAAGATAGTGCTAGTAAAACACTACCTCCACAAACTCAGGGACAACTATCAGTTTACTAGAGGGGAAAAGATAGTGCTAGTAAAACTGTTTTGTTTTTAAGAACAGCCGTTGCTGTAGTTTACTAGAGGGGAAAAGATAGTGCTAGTAAAACTGAGTCTGCCGTGCCCTGGTGACGTGCATGAGTTTACTAGAGGGGAAAAGATAGTGCTAGTAAAACAGGGCAGCCATCAACTTCTCTGCATTCCAAAGTTTACTAGAGGGGAAAAGATAGTGCTAGTAAAACAAACTGCGCAGCCGAACTTCTTCAAAACTCAGTTTACTAGAGGGGAAAAGATAGTGCTAGTAAAACTTCGAGGAGGCAACCGACCGGCTGCAATTCAGTTTACTAGAGGGGAAAAGATAGTGCTAGTAAAACTATACTGGTTTGCCAGTTCAAATTCGACCAAGTTTACTAGAGGGGAAAAGATAGTGCTAGTAAAACCCAAAAGTCTCAGAAGTGGGATCTCCAGACAGTTTACTAGAGGGGAAAAGATAGTGCTAGTAAAACCCGCTCAATCGTGCTTGCATCTACCTTTTTAGTTTACTAAAGGGGAAAAGATAGTGCTAGTAAAACAAAGAAGGCCGTTGGGGATACTTCTCCCAAAGTTTACTAGAGGGGAAAAGATAGTGCTAGTAAAACGCTGCCTGGGTCGCGGCGTGCTTTTTTCAAAGTTTACTAG
>JBPCXB010000143.1:0-1604 GCA_051008935.1 Gammaproteobacteria bacterium
CAATTTCTCTGTCATCTTGGCGCCAGGATAGGTTATTGACCTCCTGATAGATGCGATAGCGCTGCAACGATGGCAATGCCTTCAAGGCCCGCTCGTTCTTCACGCTGGCCATATAGATACAGTACCCCCTACGTTGCGGTTTAAGCGGACGCTGGCTAAAAATAACGCTTTTGAGATGGGTGATGGTAGCATCTGTCAGCACACTGGGGTGAAAAGCCTGCTGGGATCTACAAATCTTGTCAAATTCATCTTCTAATAGCTGGCGTACTGGAAAAACTTCATAGTATGCTGCTTTAGAGCCTTTGTCACTCATTACTTGGCGCACACGGCTGTTGAGCCCTTTTTGCTGCCGATGCGTATAGAGGTAACTGCCATAGCTCAACTGCGTATTTGCTGCCAACTGCTCGAAAGCCATCGAACGTGCTTTTATCCGCTGATGCCTCTTTGCCACCAGCTGTTCATTAGACAATTCTTTATCAGCTGAAGTGTTCAACAAATCTGAATCTAAAAGCCCCATATCACACAATAAGCGCTGTACAGAAAAAGCGACCAACCCTGAGGTTTTCTCTTTGCTTTGATCTTTGCGGTTGCTCTTGTAGCCGCGCCGTTGATTGAGATGAAACAGGGCGCGGCCTATTTCAAAAAGGGTCAATTCAGCATTTAAAGCTCGATGCCGAAGTTCGATTGGATTAAGCAACTGCAAGTCTTTGCGGGAGGCCGGCTCTTGGGGCATCAGCCTCAGGTCAATCAACTCGCGCATGAGATAGCGACGCCTTTGCAGGTAGCGATCTCTCTGCCGCCTTGCCAAGCGGTGCTGACGCCGATTCGCTGCCAGTGTCGCCAAGGTTTTGCTATCTCTTCCTGAAGAAAAAATACGGCTGCCCATTTTTTCCAACTGAATCGGTTGATGGTCCTGATCGGTTTCAATAACCGCCCATCCCAGTGAATTAGTCCCTACGTCTAACCCTAATCTATAGTGCATCATGTCCCTCGTAAAATAATTTTCTAACTGCCTGTGTTATAATTTTTTTCGGAAAAGATAGTGTTATGCTAGTAATAACACGCGAGTATTCGCACCATTGAGGCAACACCCACGGGCGTTGCCTTTCCGCTTTAAAGAGGGGTTCAAACCGCATGTGCAGTGGCCGCACAGCGCATTGCTCGTGCGCTGTTCTGCATGTTTGCATCTATCTGTGATTGACATCCCTTTGTCTCCTCTGCCTCTCGTAGCTATTTATGCAGCACGGGTTAGCACTACATCCAGTACCCTACACCTGACGTAATGATAGTGATCGCCAGGCGCGTAATACGCCCAGCTTCACTGTTTTTTGGCTGAATATGTGCATAAGCACTGTCATTATATCGGATAGATATATGCAAATACCCTAATAAATGAGGTGTATGAAAAAAGATGCATTCAAATAATTGCTATGTGGCAAAAATGCTAGGCACGCTGTGGGCGTAAAGATTAGAATAACTGCCAATTGCTCTGCAATAGCCAAAATCACTGGAATCTTTTAGCTATTGCCTCTATTTGCACTGGGCACTGCCCGAACACACCCGCTGAAACGTGTATCAGCCCGCTTGGTCTCTAGGTCTAGGCC
>JBPCXB010000144.1:0-49603 GCA_051008935.1 Gammaproteobacteria bacterium
CGCGAAAGAATACGCGCCCGATGGAAGGTGGTGTTGATCGATGAGTCTCAAGACAATAGCCCCATCCAATTTGAAATATTCCGCCAGTTATTTGGGCCACCCGGCAAACGCTGGCTGTTTTTCATCGGCGACCCCAAACAGGCCATCTATTCATTCCGCGGGGCTGACCTGCAACAATGGCGCCAGATTGCTAACCCGCCACCCGACCAACCGCCTCCCTTCAAAACCGAACTGACCGAGAACTGGCGTTCGTGCAACGAGCAAATACAGGCAGTCAACCAAGTGTTCGGTCGCGCGCGTGAACAGGGCGGGCAATCCTTCGTACAGAGTGCACAGAGTGTACAGAGCGAAGGCGACCAGTCTGACCTCCACTATGCGCCTTCTAAACCTGCCACTCAGGTCGATCCTGCTCGGCTTATCAGCCATGCGCTAGAAGAACAGCATTCCGGCACAGGATCAGCGCCGAAAAACGGGCTGGAAGTCCTGACACTAGCCATACCGGAAGCAACGAAGGGGATCGACGCGGTGCGAAAATACTTCGCTCGAGTATGCGCAGCAGAAGTTGCGGCCCTAATTCAAACAGAGCGCCAAACGGAGAGTCAGAACCAAACGCTGATCAAAGATCGAAACCAAACACAAACCCGCCCACTGGTACCCAGAGACATTGCCATTCTGGTACCCGAAAACAAGCACAGCCTGCTGGTGCAACAAGCCTTGATGGAACACGGCATTCACAGCAGCCTGCGCAATACAGAATCGGTACTGCGCAGCCAAGAGGCCTTCTGGCTCTGGCACCTACTACGCGCTCTGGAGACGCCTGACCGCCCCGAAACAGTAGCAGCTGCCATAGCAACTCCTTTGATGGCACCGCCCCAGAATCTAACAGAGCAGAATCAGGCCAGCGAGCGGTTGATTCACTATGCCCACAAGTGGCAGAGACATGGCATCTATGTAACCCTGATGGCACTCTTCAAGGAAGAGCGCATCTCCCACCGGCTGATTGGTCAGCCTCAAGGAGCGCGTACTCTGACCAATCTACTCCATCTCAGCGATATCCTCCAGCAGCAACAACAAGAACTCCTGACCAGATCCGCCCTAGTGCAATGGCTCGAAAATGCTCTGGCAAGCGACTCTGACACCAAACAAGACGCGCGCATGCGTCTAGAGAGCGACGAACATCTGGTCAGCATCATGACCATACACAGTTCCAAAGGGCTGGAATTCCCGCTGGTTTATATGCCCTTTGTCTGGGACTACACTGTTAAAAGGCAGTCCGACGCACTGATCAAGACCCGTGATGATCAATTGCGGCCTGCACTCTATCTGCCAGACCCACAGCATCCACCTAGCGCAGCAGAGCTCCAAAAGCAACACGCCATCTCTACCACTGCAAACACCGATGAGCGCATCAGGCTACTCTATGTAGCAATGACCCGTGCTTTATGCCGCACCAGCCTGCTCTGGCCACACGAGCTGCCTTCCAAAAAGCCACCGCCCTATATCCAAAACATCCTGGGCACCGCTGCAGATTGGCAGAGCAGCCTAAAGGCTTGGGGAAAACTGGCAGCAAACAGCGCCGGCTGCATCTGGATCAAACAGTTATCAGACGCTGATTCTGTATGGAGTTCCCGCAAAACGCATCGGCCTGCACACGAACCGCAAAAACAATCCGGCACCTCTGGGGGGCAGGCGCGATCTTTGGGCAAAAAATACCCCCCCAGCCTTTTTGTAACCAGCTTCAGCCAAATCAAATCCGAACTGGACCAAAAGGCGCGTGCCCAACAGAATCACTATGCCGATAACGAAGACACGCACCTCAAGCTCGACCCCATGGAGCAACTGCAAGCAGGCCATATGCGCAGCAGTACCGACTGGCATGCACACTCCGAGCTGCTGGATTTCCCGGGAGGCACACAAACAGGCCTGTTTTTCCACCATGCACTCGAATGTATCATCGAACAGCATCTAACTGCATGCAACGCACAGGATATTGAGCACATGATCCAGCAGATGCAGCTGTGTGAACGCTACCAACTGCCGCCCGATGCCGCTGTTATCGCCGCCTCTGCCCTGCATCAACTCTTGCATTTGACGCTGGAACCTGCGCCTGTGTGTCTGGCGGATTTACCCCCTGACCATACCGCCAGCGAACTCGAATTCGACCTGCCCCTCAGTCCAGACTGGCATCGCAAACTGCACGCCCTGAACCTACTATCCGGAAACCTCTCCCCGCTTGGGCGCACAGGGGGCCGGCACTACATGAAAGGTTTTATCGATTTGACCATTGTCCACAACAACCGTTACTATCTGGCCGATCTAAAAACCAACTGGCTGGGTGACGATATCGCCCATTACCAAACCGAAAACCTTGCGCAAACAGCACAGCAACAGCACTACGATATGCAATTAAACCTGTACGGGCTGGCTCTGCACCGTCACCTGCAACTGAGGCTACCCGATTACGACTACGACCGCCATTTCGGCGGCAGCTTTCTCCTGTTTATTCGCGGCTTAAATCCGAAACAGGAAGGCTCTCAAGGCATCTGGTTTCACCGGCTCGAGAAGCAGAGAATGCTCGATTTAGACAACGCAATTGGCCGCGACATCCCACCTGCAATAACCCATGACTGAAAGCACGCAAAACTTCGCAGAGTGCTTGTTTGAACTGACAATGAGCCTGACCCCCGAGGCCACAATCGAACAACGCAACCTGTGCCAGCTATGCTGCTCTGAACTGGCAGCAGCCTTCAGCCTCTTCGAGACCAGTTGCACGCTCCCCGCTCAGCTTGCGGGCATGAGCCCTGCGGCTATCGCCGATAAGCTGATACAAATGGGCGCCGCTCTACCCGCCGATACGCAAAAAATGGCCGCTGCTCTTTTTGAATCCAGTCCGTTTTTAATCATTACCGACCAGCAGAAACTGACCCTTAAAAGCCTGTATGCCCAGCAGCTCGACACGGTGCGCAGATTAAATCAGCTGGCAATCAGTCGGCCCACTGATGCCAGCATCCTGCAAGCCTGTGAAGAACCACAGGGCTGGCTCGATCAATACCTACCAGCGGCCGAATTTACTGCCTGCCAGCGCGCAGCAGCGCAATCGGCATTAACAGGGAAACTGACGCTGGTATCCGGCGGTGCAGGTACCGGCAAAACTACAACTATGGTACGCATAGCCGCGATGTTTATGCAGCTGACAGGACAAACGCAATCTGTGGCTCTAGCTGCCTTCACCGGCCGAGCGGCACTGAGGCTCGGGCTGGCTGCCGAAATGAACCGCGATCATTCACCAGAATCACATGGTGTTTCGCTCTACAGACAGTGCTTTACCCTCCACCGCCTGCTGGGCTTAAACACACCTTCTGCACCAGCCGAGCTGCAAGCAGTCAAGCTGCTGATTGTCGATGAAGCATCTATGATTGATGCAGCCATCTTTCAGCAACTACTCATACAGCTGCCCACGGATTGCCACTTAATTCTGGTCGGCGATGAAAACCAGCTGCCTCCTATCAACCTAGGCCGCCCATTTTCCGAGCTGGTCTCGGCTTCCGAAGCTCAGAACCTGCCATCCGAAGACCTACAGAAATCTGCACTGGGCCGACACATCAAGCTCACCCGCCCTTTTCGATTTCAGGCGCGCTCTGAGCTGGGGCAACTGGCCGACGAAATACTTCACGAACCTGCCAAGGCGCTGGATCGCCTGCTAAATAGCCCCAGTGATGAATCAGAGGCAAATATCCGCTGGTTGCCGCTACCGGACGTCGAAAACAATAGCCCGCAACACCGACAGGCACACCGCCATCTGCTCCATATACTCAGCCACCATTGGCGCACCGAACGCTTCGCTACAGATCCCGAACAGGCCCTGGATCAACTGCAAAACATGCGCATCCTGTGCCGTCGCGAAACAGGCCCGCTGGGATACAAAAACATCAACCGCGACATCACTCTGGCCCTTGGGCAGGCAGGCGCGCTTGATCTGCCAGCTGATGCCACCAATACAACTAATACAACCAATACATCCACTACACCTAACTCGACGCAGCTTCCTTGGATGGCACACTGCCCCATTTTGATCCAAGAAAACGATCGCATTCTGGATCTGCGCAACGGCGAAATGGGCATTGTTCTAGATACCCCCGAGGGCTTGCGTGCATTTTTCAAAAGCCAGAACACCCTTCAGGTTTTTGCACTCTGGGAGTTGCCTGCCCATTCGTTGGGATGGGCCATCAGCATTCACCGCAGCCAAGGTAGCGAATACGACCGTGCAGCGGTCATCGTGCCGACACTTGATGACCATCCGTCCTCCGCTTGCGCTGAACTCTATACGGCCATCACGCGCGCCCGCAAGCAAGTTCTAGTAGTAGCCACAGCCAACAACCTCGAACGCCTACTCCTCGAAAGCAGGCCTACCTACTCAGACCTCACCCCTCTGCTGACAGCTGTGCCTACTACTCCCACCTCTATTCCAAGTTAAGACAACCAGCAAAACTAATCGCGCAACGGTTGCACATTGCTAAATTGCGCTCTAAAATGGCTCATCGTAATGCAATACCTTACAGAAGGTGCGCACATCGCTACCATCCGACACTATCTAATGGTGATACCATGGCAAGCTCAGCGCCCAATACCTACCTCTGTATCCTTCCCTTTTCATCACTCAGGTAATCAATCATAGCGAGCAATCGTAAGGCTCTGGTCAACGATCAGATTAAGGCAGACCAAGTCCGACTCATCAGCGCCGATGGCGAGCTTATGGGCATTCTTTCCCTGTCCAAAGCGCGCGAAAAAGCCGAGCAACAGCAAATGGATCTGGTGCAGATGCCCAACAGCGGCAACCCCATTGTCTGCCGCCTGATGGACTACGGCAAGCATTTGTTTGAACTCAAAAAAAATCAAGCTTCATCACGTAAGCGCCACAAAAAAACCCAGATCAAAGAAATCAAATTCAGACTGAGTACAGAAGAAGGCGATTACCAGGTCAAACTCCGGAAAATGAAACAGTTTCTCTCTGCAGGCGATAAAACCAAAGTCAGCCTACGCTTGCGCGGGCGCGAAGCACAACGCCAAGACCATGCGCTAACCCTGTTAAGCCGCATCAGCGAAGATATGAAAGAGTACGGGAGTGTCGAGCAGGCACCTCAACGTATGGAGAATCGCCAATTCATACTCACTCTGGCGCCGACGCGCAAAGCAGGAACAACCGCTAAGAAAACCAGCGACGCTATCGATAGCAAAACTGCTAAAATGGAGTCCGGTACCAAAGTTGCGGCGCCTACACAGTCATAACATCATCGATATCTGACTCCATCAGGCCCGTACAACCGATTCCAAACCCCGCCCTCGCCCCGACCCTATCGTATTCTGCAAACCCGAATCTGGCCATGCCCAAACTCAAAACCCACAAAGGCACTGCCAAACGTTTTCAGGTTACAGGTTCTGGCATCAAGCGCAAACAGGCGAATAAGCGCCATAACTTCACCAACAAAAACCAAAAATCCAAACGGCAGTTGCGCGGAACTGTAGCACCCTCAGGTGCTGACATGCCCCGCATTGGCCGCTTATTAAAAATCTGCTGACCTATCATGACTAGAGCTACGCAAGCTGTCGTTCGGCGGAAACGACACAAAAAAATCCTACAACAGGCATCGGGCTATCGTGGAGCGCGTAGCCGCAATTTCCGTACCGCCTTGCCTGCCGTTATCAAGGCGTCGCAGTACGCTTACCGCGACCGACGCCAGAATAAGCGCGAATTTCGCCGACTCTGGATCCAAAGATTGAATGCTGCCTGCCGCCTAAACGGCACCAATTACAGCCGCTTCATGCACCAGTTAGGGCAATCAGGCATCGAACTGGATCGCAAAGTACTGGCCGAAATGGCCGTCCACGATGCTAAAAACTTTGCGAACCTGGTCAAACAATTGAATCTAAGCGGCTAAAACCGATTCAATGCCCGATTCATCGCCAACCGACCGCCTTCCCCCCACCAACCAATCCTCTCTCGACAACCTGAGCCAGCTTGCGCTACAGGAAATTTCCGAAGCAGGCACCACTGACCAGCTGCATAGCATCCAAATCAGCTATCTGGGCAAAAACGGCTCCGTCAATCAAGTCATGCGCACCATCGGCCAGATGGAAGCGAGCCAACGCCCCCTCATGGGCAAAAAAATGCAACAGGTGCGTCACAGCATCGAGCAGGCACTGAACCAGCGCGTGACGCACCTGCAACAGCAGTTAGACGCCGACCGCATCGCATCCGAAACTCTGGATGTTACCCTGCCAGCACGTCTGGACTCTGTAGGCTCAATCCACCCGGTCAGCCAAATGATGCAGCGCATCTGTAGTTGGTTCTCGGCGCGCGGTTACCAACTGGCCACTGGGCCAGAAATAGAAGATACCTGGCACAACTTCACCGCCCTCAATATGGGCGAAGACCATCCGGCACGTGCCATGCACGATACCTTTTACTTCAACCCAGAGCTACTGCTGCGTACCCACACATCCCCGGTACAAATCCGCGCGCTACTGGCGCAAAAACCCCCGCTACGTATCATCTGCCCGGGCAAAGTATACCGGCGCGATTCCGACCTCACCCACACCCCCATGTTTCATCAGGTTGAAGGGCTAGTAGTCGATCGGGATATCAGCCTCGCACAACTCAAAGGCACCCTGCAAGAATTTCTGCATTACTTGTTCGGCGCACACAAAGAACTGCGCTTTCGCACCTCTTTCTTTCCCTTCACAGAGCCTTCTGTCGAAGTAGACGTGCAATGCATGCAATGCACCGGTTCAGGCTGCCGAGGCTGCAAAGACGGCTGGCTAGAAATTCTGGGCGCAGGTCTCGTACATCCACAGGTGCTGGAAAACTGCAATCTGGATAGCGAACAATGGTCGGGGTTTGCCTTCGGCATGGGGATAGAACGTTTGATTATGCTGTTTCACGGTGTCGCCGACATGCGCCTGTGCTTCGAAAACGACCTGCGTTTTCTCCATCAGTTCTGATCTGCCATGAAAGCCCCCCTGTCGCTTTTGCGCACCTTTGCGCCTGATTTGCCCAGTGCTAGAGACCTCGCCTCTGTCATGACAGTTGCTGGCCTAGAAGTAGACAGCATCGAAGCAGCTGCCCCGGATTTTTCACAGGTCGTGGTGGGGCGCATTCTCTCGGCAGAAGCCATCAAAGGAAGCCGCAAGCTCAGCCTCTGCCAAGTGGCACTAAGCGACGCTAAGCATGCCAAAACCGCCGCAATTGTCTGCGGTGCTGATAATATCGAGACGGGGGCACTCTACCCCGTGGCTCTGCCCGGTAGTACGCTGCCCCAAGGCTTTCTGATCGGCCGACGCAAAATGGCGGGCGTCGAATCCGAGGGTATGATCTGCTCAGAATCCGAGCTGGGCATCGGTACCGACAGCGATGGCATCATGCGCCTTCCAGACCATCTGCAGCCGGGAATTGACCTCAGAAAAGCTCTGGATCTAGATGATGAAATACTGCATTTTGACATTACCCCCAACCGCGCCGATTGTTTCAGCCTCGAGGGTTTGGCGCGGGACGCAGCAGCGCTCTTAGGCCTCAAATTCCACCCCTGGAAGCCCAGTGCCCGCAGCACCAAGCAGCTGACACCAACCTCAGAAGACGATGCACAACTATCGATACAATCTGAATATGCGAGTGGCTGCCCGCGCTACCTCGGCGCCGTCATCCAGAACTGCCAACCTGGCCAAAGCTCCCCTTACTGGCTGCGCGAACTGCTTCGCAGAATGGGGCACAACAGTATTAACGCAGCCGTAGACATCACGAACTACGTCATGCTGGAACTCGGCCAGCCGCTCCACGCTTTTGACTTCGACAGGGTACAGGGCGGTATTTGCATTCGCAAACCCCACCAAAACGAGACCCTCAAACTCCTGAACGGAACAGACTATACGCTACACCCAGAAGATCTGCTCATTGCCGATCACCACAAACCTCTAGCACTGGCAGGCGTCATGGGCGGTATGGATTCAGGGATTCAGCCCGAAAGCCGCTCTATTTTGCTGGAGAGCGCTTGGTTCAAACCCTCCATGATAGCAGCCACTTCGATGCGCTACCATCTCATCAGCGAAGCATCCCGCCGCTTTGAACGTGGAGTCAGCCGGCAACTACAGCAACGCGCCCTCATACGGGCACTGGGACTTTGCGCAGACATACTCGGCAGCACGCCAACCCACCGAGGGCACTATTCCAACGACTCTGCCTTCCCCACCTTCCCACCTATCCATCTGCACGACAATAAATTGCGCCGGATTCTGGGCACCAAGCCCGATCAAAAGAAACTAACCGCTGGATTCAAACGTCTAGAATTGCAACCTGTGCGCAAAGATTCCGGCTGGCAAGTGCAGCCCCCAGCGCATCGGTTCGACCTCAACATAGCCGAGGATGTGGCTGAAGAAGCGGCGCGATTGATAGGCTACGACCAGCTCCCCAGCGCACCATCTGTCACCACAACTGCCGCCACTGAAGCACAGGATAGCGCCGTCCAAACACGCCAACAAGCCTACGGACACATCCGCCAAAACTTAGTAGCACAGGGCTTTAGCGAAATCCTGAGCTACAGCTTTATCGACCCGGCATTGCAAAAAGAGCTGATACCGTCAGCACGCCCTCAGGAAATCCTCGCGCTAGCAAGCCCACTTGCCAGTACCCAATCGGAGATGCGTATCAGCCTCATCCCCGGTCTGTTACAGGCTGCCGCCCATAATCTGGCCCACCAGTACGAACGCATCCGACTCTTTGAATTAGGACATTGCTTCCGGCGCACCCTTTCTGAGCCAAGCGAGCTCAGTCAACCCAAACATCTGGCTGGGCTCATGCTAGGCAACCGACACCCTCGGTCCTGGGCTTGGCAGCAGCAAGACGCCTTCGATTTCTACGATGCCAAAGCCGTACTGGAAAAACTGCTCTCGGTTCGGCTGAGCTACCGCAGCCCCAGCCACATATCCGAATTGCCCGAATGGCTGACACATTGGCTGCAGCATCCACAAGACAGCGATAGCTGCCACGACGCCAACCTGCATCCAGGCCAATGCGCTCTGATTCTGGCGCACCCAGAAGCGCACGCCAGCCCTCAGGCATTGGGCTGGGTCGGCAGGCTGCATCCAGACAAAATGCCCTTACTCGGTGGCACCAAGCACCCGGCCATCTGCTTTGAGATCCATCTAGACGCACTGCCCAGCCTGGCAACTAGTTCCGTTCGCCCCGGCCCCGTCCGCTTTAAAAAATTCGACCGCTTACCGCGCATCAAGCGTGATCTGTCGCTGAAAGTACCCTGGGAAACCACAGCAGCCACCCTGATACAACTGGCCTCTGAAGCAGCCGGCTCCGAACTACTGAACTGCCAGATCTTTGATGTACATATCCCCCCGGAACCGAGCTTCAGATATCTGGCTTTGAATCTGGAATGGCAACCCATAGAAAACAGTTGGACCTCTACACAAATAGATCAAAAGGTCGGACGCATTCTGAAGCATCTGCAACAGCATCAGATACAACTGCGCACCTAGACGCTGCACCAGCATATCCAATATTTCTCCGCAAGCAACCCTTGCTGCTATTTTTTGCTATCGGATATCGGCGGAAACTGAGGCGATTTTGGTATAAAATTCGCAACCAGCCCTACAGTCCCACCACCCCATGCCCACAAACAACCTCTCAGTCGCACAGCCCCGTGCGCTGCCAGAGCCGGTTCCCCAGACCGCTCCCCAAGCTGGCACAGTCACTAGTACTACTAACAGTCCTATCAACGGCCAAACACTCACACGTGTCGATATCGTTCAAAGCCTGAAACTCAATTCAAACCTATCCAAACAACAGCTTCGCTTAATAGTCGACCGATTTTTTGAAATCATCATCGACGCACTTGAGCAAGACGACCAAGTATCCCTTTCGGGTCTCGGCAAATTTCTACCTGTAAACCGTATCAGCAGGCCCGGGCGCAACCCAAAAACCGGCACCTACCACCTCATCCCTGATCATAAAACGGTAGTTTTCAGAACTGGATCTCGGCTCAAGCGCCGCTTCGACAAGACGCGCCTATTCCCGGCTATACAAAAATTCCAGCACGAAAGCCAAACAACGACTGCCCACCCAGACGAGACACCTCCTTCGCTCCTGCAGCATAAAGCCTGAACCTTCAGAGGCTAAAATCGGACTGAAAACCGCACTCAAATAACGGGATGTAGCGCAGTCTGGTAGCGCACCACACTGGGGGTGTGGTGGTCGTCGGTTCAAATCCGGCCATCCCGACCAAAACCGCCCCACAACTCCCCTAGCTTACAAGCTAAAACCAGAGAGATAGTCTGCATTTGCTCTATATAATAGAGACAATACGCACTGGGCACTGATACATCAGCAGGCCACAGCGCACTACAAACCTATCTCCATAAAAGCCCCTAAAGCCAACTACAAAAAAATCCGTGTCCAGTTCCGACCCTCTGCCCCCTACTGCAATCCCTGCACAAGAAGATGAACAGGAAATGCAAGAATGGCTAGACGCACTAGAATCCGTCATCCACCACAGCGGCCCCGAACGAGCCGATCAGCTACTGCTCAAGATGGCCCAGAGGGTTGCTCTAGAGGGCCAGCTCCCTTCTTACAACCTGACCACCCCCTTTAGAAACACCATTTCTCTAGCTCAAGAGACCCCCTTTCCGGGCGACTTTTTTCTAGAGCGGCGCATCCGAGCGATCAATCGCTGGAATGCGCTAATGATCGTCATGCGCGCCAACACCGCTGAACCTTCGCTAGGCGGCCATATATCTTCCTACGCATCCTGCGCCACCCTCTACGAGATCGGCTTCAATCACTTCTTCCACGCCGACGACCTGATCTACTTTCAAGGCCATGTATCGCCGGGCATTTATGCACGCTCTTTTCTAGAAGGACACTTCCAAGAAGAAGACCTCGATCGGTTCAGACGCGAAATATCCGGCGGATTGTCCTCTTATCCGCACCCCTGGCTCATGCCCGACTACTGGCAATTCCCCACGGTATCTATGGGGTTGGGTCCGATTCAGGGCATTTACCAAGCCTATATCATGCGCTACCTGCAGGCGCGCTCGCTCATTGAACCCTCTGACCGGAAAGTCTGGGTGTTCTGCGGCGACGGCGAAATGGACGAGCCCGAATCTCTGGGGGCTATTTCCATGGCAGGGCGCGAAAATCTAGACAATCTGATTTTTGTCATCAACTGCAATCTCCAGAGGCTGGATGGCCCAGTGCGCGGCAATGGGCAAATCATCCAAGAACTTGAAGGGGTATTCCGGGGCGCTGGCTGGAATGTCATTAAGGCCATCTGGGGGCGGCACTGGGATCCACTGTTCGCAGCTGATCGCAGCGGCCAGCTGCAAACCCTGATGGACGAAACGGTAGACGGCGAATATCAAAACCTGTCGGCACAAGATGTCTCTTATATACGCAAGTTCTTTGCACGCACGCCAGAAACGCAGGACTTAGCCGACCGGTTATCCGATGCAGAGATAGCCAAACTCAACCGAGGCGGACATGACCCGCACAAGATTTACGCTGCCTATGCAGCTGCTACCAAACAAAAATCAGCGCCCACAGTCATCCTAGCCTTTACCATCAAGGGCTATGGCATGGGACAGTTCGAAGCCGAAAACCAGACCCATCAGGCTAAAAAGCTGAACATGGAAGATCTGAAGCAGTTTCGCGACCGGTTCAATCTGCCCATACCCGATTCAAAACTGGCAGATATGCCTTACTACCGCCCCTCACAAGACAGCCCCGAGTACCGCTACCTGATGGAAAGGCGCGAGCTTCTGGGCGGCTGCATGCCCAGAAGGCGCAACACGCGATTTGAAAGCTTCAAATCGGCCAATCAAGACCATTTCAGCCCACTGAAAGCCGGAAGCGGCAAACGCAGCTATTCCACAACCATGGCCTTTGTACGCATTCTGAACTCCCTGCTGAAAGAGCCCGTTTTCGGAGCCAGCGTAGTACCCATCGTTCCCGACGAAGCCCGCACTTTTGGCATGGAAGCCATGTTCCGCTCTATAGGCATCTACTCGGCACAAGGCCAGCTCTACGAACCGCACGACGCGGGCGATCTAGCTCCATACAAAGAATCGCGCGACGGCATCATGCTGGAAGAAGGCATCACTGAAGCCGGCTCCTTCAGCGCCTGGTTGGCTCTGGCTACAGCCTACAGCAACTACAACAAACCGATGCTGCCCTTCTACATCTTCTATTCCATGTTCGGCTTTCAGCGCATACACGATCTGGCCTGGGCCGCAGGTGATTCGCAGGCCAGAGGCTTTTTGATCGGCGCCACCTCGGGGCGCACGACGCTGAACGGCGAAGGATTGCAACATCAAGACGGCCACAGCCACACCCTAGCCACCACCATCCCCAACTGTATCAGCTACGATCCAGCCTATGCTGGCGAACTGGCGGTCATCATAGAAAACGGCATCGAGCGCATGTATCGCCGCCAAGACAAGGTGTTCTATTACATTACCGTCAACAATGAAAATTACCACCAACCGGCCTTATCGAAGCAACCGGAGCAGGCCAAACAGATCGAAGAAGGCATCATCAAAGGCCTGTATCTGTTTCGCGCCGCCAAAAGCAAGACCCCCTTACGGGTGCGGCTCATCGGAGCCGGTGCCATTATGAACGAAGTCCTGAAAGCCGGCGAACTGCTAGAAGCTCAGAACATTGGCTGCGATATTTTCAGCGCCACCAGCCTGACCGAACTGCGCCGAGAAGCCCTAGAAAAAGAGCGCATGAACCAGCTAAACCCCATGCGCCCACCAGAACAACCCTGGGTGCATCAGATACTGGAGCAGGGGCAGGGGCCAGTCATCGCCGCCACTGACTATATTAAAGCACTGCCCGACGGCATCCGCCAATGGGTCCCCGCCGATTACAGCGTGTTGGGCACCGACGGCTTCGGCCGCAGCGATACGCGCCCTTCTTTGCGGAGCTTCTTTGAGGTAGACTGCCCGCACATAGCGGCGGCTGCTTTTTCTGCACTGGCACGCACAGGGCAGATCAGCGCCGAAAAAGCAGAACAAGCCATCAAAGATCTGGGGATCAAACGGCCCGATACCCCTCCAGAACACAACTGACATGACCGATCAACCCCGCAATCTACTGCTGCCCTCCATGGGCGAAGACGATATGCAAGCCGAGGTCATCGAATTGCCGCTCGCACCAGGCACCCCCTTTGCCAAAGGCGACGTGCTGGTCATCATCGAATCCGACAAAGCGACACTGGAAGTGCCGGCACCAGATGATGGCAGTATTGTCGCACTCAAGGTACAGGTCGGTAGCACCGTTCAAAAAGACAGCCTATTGCTGGAATACCAGGCCAGCACTGCCAGCCAAGCAACACCTACAAGCACTCCTCAACGCAACGACTCACAGCCTGACTCGGCACCTGCTAGTACCAGCCCTCCGGCTTCGCCAGCGTCGACACCAGCGCCTGCGCCTGCGGCTGCACCGCATCCCGCCTCTCAGCCCGCCCGCACATCTGGCCCTGTCTATGCAGGTCCAGCCGTACGGCGGCTGGCACGCCAGCTCGGCATCGATCTAACCCAGGTATCTGGCACTGGAAACCGCAGCCGCATCCAGCTCGAAGACCTGCACCTGTGGGTACGTACAACGTTGCAAAAAGGGGCGGCAGCAGCACCAGCGCTACCTGCTACCGAATGGCCGGATCTGAGCCAGTATGGTGCTATTAAAGAGATACCGCTGTCGCGCATCCAAAAGGTCAGCGCCCGCAGGCTGCATGCCAGTTGGGTCAATATCCCCCATGTATGTCAGCACGATCAGGCCGAAATCAGCGCTATGGAACAGTTGCGCGCCCAAATAAATAAGGCAAATCAGGCAAGTCAAGCGAAACAGCACGAGCAGAAAGCTCGGCTCACGCCGCTGCCTTTTCTGATTAAAGCCTGTGTGGCAGCCCTGACTGAATTTCCGCTGTTCCGCTCTGCCCTCACCCCAGATGGCACCACGCGCATCGAGCGCGACAGCTACCACATCGGCATCGCAGTAGATACTGAAAAAGGACTACTAGTCCCTACCATTCGCGATGCCGACCAGCGCAACTTGCACGAATTGGCCACCGAAGCAGCACAACTGGCTCAACAGGCCCGTGACGGCAAACTGAGCCCAGCGCAAATGGCGGGCGCCGTCTTTACCATCTCGAGTCTGGGCCATCTAGGCGGCACCGGCTTTACCCCCATCATCAACCCGCCTCAGGTAGCCATTCTGGGCGTGTCGAAAATTCAAGAACGCCTGGCCCCAGCCAAAAACAGCACTTCCGAAACCTCTTTCAGAGTGGAACGGCTCCTCCCTCTGTCTTTATCCTACGACCACCGTCTGATTAACGGAGTCGATGCCGTGCGCTTTACCCGCGCCATCTGCCAAGCTCTGGAACAGCCAGAAACGCTGGCTATCGATCCCACAGGCTAGCGCCTAATGCCTAACACCCTTGGCATCTTTTCGGCAATCGAATCGACCTAACTCGGTAACCCATGCCATCCACACGCCCCGCAAAGCGAATCGTGCAAAGCGGCCGAGCTCTCAACCTGAAGCTCAAAACCCACCTCCAAACCGCCGCTGCCCTGTGGCATAACCACCCCAGTTCACCAGCACTCTGGGGGCCTCGGCTGTTTCACTGGCTCGAACACAGCCATCTACGCTTTGCGCAAGCCACCGACCGCATAGAACCCGCTATCTTCTTCAGCATACTTGCCCTGATGCTGATCTGGATTCTAGGCACTTGGAACATCAGCCCCAATCCAGATGCCTACTACCACATGGGAGTAGCTGCTTCCTACATGGCTGCCTGGGTAAACGATCAATGGCTGCGCCTGTTCCCTATGCTGCCGTTTACTATTCTGGCTGCCGACCCATTCCCCAACGCTTACCTGCTACAACACCTACTGCTTTCTGGCCTCACGCGCGTATTGCCAGCCGATCAAGCACTTTTTGCCGGTATGGGGCTGACTGGCTTTGCCCTAATCGCCAGCCTGTATCTGGTATTGAGAGGCTGTCAGGTACGGGGGGCGATATTCTGGGCGCAACTGGGCTGGCTGGCATCCCCTTCGTTGTTCACTTACACCCTGTTCCTGAAAGGCGCCTCAGTCTTTCTCATCCTAACCGTCTGGCTCATCAATGCGCTGATACGTAAACGCAATCTGCACATTTTCCTCATCAGCCTGGCCATAGGCTACTCTTATGTAGCGGCTTATCTGATCATACCTATAGCCGCTTGCTTTACGCTTGCGGCTCTGTTGTACGAGCGCCGATGGCAGTGGCAACCTGTTGCCATCACCACAGGTGCCTATTTGCTGGCCACGCTCATCAACCCGGGTTTCCCCAGCAATATACAGCTGATCCTGCTTGAATTCGGCCATGCGCTGAACTTCCCCGGCGATCGAGCTGCCGGCATCTGGATCGGTGCCGAATGGTCTCATATCTCGCTGCACTCTCTGGTACAGTCGCTGGGCTTTGCGCTCGGCCCTTGGCTGCTGCTAACCTTACTATTGCCTTTTAAAGGCCCGGTGTTATACCGGTTGGGTAGCTGCCTGACGCTGTCGATATTCTCTCTGGCTATCGCTTTCTATGCCGGCAGTAAAGGTATTGCTCTAGCAGCCATATTGATGAGCTTGGCACTGCCAATAGCCCTGCAAGAACTCAACGGACGCCCTTGGACTGTCTGGGCAACTGCCTTATGGCTGCTGGCCATAGTCAGCCTCGTGCAACCACAAATCATGCAGTTTAAAAGCGACCGCCCCAGCTTCATTCATCAGGCAGCCTACATGGCGCGCCAGGCCAATGCCCACGCCGGCGATAATCGGGTCATCCTAGCCGGCTGGTCGGATTTTCCTTGGCTGTTGTATTTCAACCCCCGCAACTACTATGTGGCCGGCATGAACCTGCTATTCCTTCAGGCCAGCCCAGAGCGGCTGCACGCCTACCAAAAGCTGCTCTCAGGCCAGATCAAACACCCGGAAATTCTCATACCCCGTTGCTTCTATGCCGACCTCGTCATTACAGACCGCCAACAGCGCCCCATCAGACCCAGCCTCTACCAGCAATTGCGCCAAAATCCCTTCTTTACTGAGCTGCAATTGGAGCATCCCATGCCGCGGGCATTTTTTCTGCTGGACCGCACAAAGGTTGAACCCGAGCTGGCGCGCTTCAGCACTCTGCAATCGACAACACAGACCGAAGCTACCGCAGAACCTGCCAATAGCCGCAGCACGCTACCGGCCTGTAGCGAGCCAGATCCAGCACACGCAACCCCAGCAACCCCAGCAACCCCATAACCAGATATAATGGCTAGCCTACGCATGAAATGCCCCTGCAAAAAATTGCTATAATACATCAGCAAGTATAAAGTCACATTCAAGCCATTGCAGACGGTATCCATCTACAGACTGAGTACTCTCTAAAATACCTGTATCAGCATACCTCTACCCGCACATGCGCATCTGCTGTGCGTTTGCGTAAAGGCCCCATCAAGTAACCGCTTATGACCATCCATTTCTATTCCCCTGCTGCTTCCTGTGCGCTGGCAACTGCGCCAGCACACCAACCAAGAGCCATCGCCATGAAATCACTTGCTATTATGGGCCTGATCGGGCTGGTACTCGTTTCAGCAACCCCCGCCGCCTTTGCGATAACGAACATAGGTACCTCCCCATCCTGTTTTTCCGATAGTACTGGTGTTCGTTACGACAATTGGTTCTCTTGGAATGCCTGTACCAATAGCAACTCCGATTATTACGACTACAACAATATTAAAAGAGACTTCGCCCCGATTAGAGCATATCTTTCAGTCTTGGAGAATTCCGGCTTGCAAGCTGCCCGTAACAGCATCTCAAATTTGGAACTACTAGATGAAAGCTTTCTAGCGATTGAGACGGCTGCGTTTGTGGCCCCTAACAGGCTGTTGGGAAATGAGTTTGCCGTATCCTCCGACGGCACCGGCTTTGGCGTAGGCGACTTTTTGAACGCGATGGCGCTGTCGCTGTATGGTGTACACGGCGGCGATACCGACCAGACGCTGATGGCTGCTGTGCAACAGGGGCAAGCCATCACTCTGGCTCAGTACGCACAGCCCAATACCGTGCCCATCGACAGTTCTTCTGCTGCTGGCCGCACAACAAGCAGCACGTTGTCAGTCCAGCAATTGGACGATGGTGTTACTTTGATAGAGCGCTCCAACTACTGGGCTGCGCGCATCGGCCTCGACCCCAACGAAGCAGCCGACCCCAACGGCACCATTCAAGCGCAGCTCAACTGGGCCAAGAGCTTTTTTAACTATACTCCCCCTGAAGACGGAGAATCCGGATCCGGATCCGGACTGGCGCGCGCTAGCTATCACGATGAATACATCATCGGCGCGGCCATGGCGGCCTCTCTGGGCGATCCGCACGTGCCAGCGGGTAAAAATACCGCCGTTTCTATCGGCCGCAGCTTCTACAAAGGTGAAACGCCCACTTCAATGGGGGTGGCCATGCGCGTGGGTTACGCCGGCCGTATGAGTCTGGTGGCGGCTTTTAGCGAAGACCGCAACCGCAGCCTGTATCGATTGGGCTATTCCACTGCTTGGTAACACAGGCCTTAGCACACAGGCACAATTATGTACACAAGAACACACGCACGAGGAACCACTATGAGGCAGCTGTCACTACTGAGCCTGAGCATTCTGATTCTGGGCACCCTGCCGCCTCTGGATGCCAATGCTCAATCTGCCTGTGCATTTACCAGCGTTGAAGGCGACACCTCATACGGCAGCCTCAGCGCTCTGATGGCGCCCTGCCAAAACGAACTGGACGACCTGCAAGGCGCAGTGCGCGATGCCCATGAAAACGTAATTTCTGCGGGTACCGGCGTGACTGCGGATCAGACCGCAGCTTTAGAAACGGCCGAAACAAACCTGTTGACCGGGCTGCAGTCTTTTGCCACCAGCTTAAATGCCCGCGATGACGATCAGGCAGCTGGCGCCAGTTGGATTGCTTTGGCTGTCGACCTGCTGGGTTTTGACAATTACGATACCAATCCAAACCTAAGAGCCAATAGAAGCGTCAGCCAAGCGGATTACCAGTCTTCTAACCTGATTCAACGGCGCAACTACTGGGGCGAACGGATTGGCCTGGATGAGCTTGCCGCACCCGACCCCAGCGGCAGCATCCAAAGCCAGCTCAACTGGCTAAAAGGCAATTTAGGTGTCGATATCACAGCGGCGCAGCAAGACTCAGAGGCGGCCACGCTGGCTGCAACCGGCCTGAGTGTTGGGGATTATTACCGCAGCGTTGCCTTATCAGCCAGCATCAATGACCCCTACGTACCCGCAGGGGCTCGCGGCAGTTTTGCCATCAATTTCGCCTCTTTTGAGTTGGCCTCCGCGCTGTCTTTCGGCTTTGCTTCTGCCATCGGTCGCAACTCCCGCCTGTCGATCAGTGCGGCTGTCACGCGTGATGAACAAGAAAACCTGATGCGCGCCACCTACTCAATCAACTGGTAACCCCAGATTTTTGCACCTGCTATGAGAGTACCTATGATCCATCTGCCTGCTCCCCAGCCCGTTTTCGCACGGCGCCAGTTGCTGACTGTCATGATAGCAATAATGGCCATGACTATTGCGCTAATTGCGCCCAACTGGGCGGCCGCTCAGGCTCAGAATATTGACCGAGGCAGCACCGCTTGTACAGACCTAGCCGATGTGGATGTGTCGCTGCTGCATGGGGATGAAAGCGTATCGACCTCCACCGATACTGGTATTGCGCATTTTAACGAGTGCCGCGGGGTTGACATGCGCTACACCCGCAACCAAATTAGCGCCGCTGCTGCAGATTCAGCAGCTCTGGATGCCCTGTATAGCGAGTTGGAAACTCAGGAACTGAATGTAAAAAATTATCTAACGGGCGCCTACACCGACTATGCCCGCAATCTAATCCAACTGTACGGGCACAATTCGGGCCCCTATGGCTGGTCAGCCACCTCCTTCGACAATAACACCGGCGACTTCGCCTTTCTGTTCCAAGATTGGGCTTTGGGCAATACCATCAGCCGCTACCGCTACCGCACGCAACCTCTGACCGACACCAGCCTCTATTGGGCCTATCGCATCGGGTTGGACCCCAATGTAGCCGCCAATGCACACGGCAGTATCCAAGAGCAGCTCAACTGGGTCAAGCAAACGCTAGTTGGAGTGGGTGCCTCGGCCGGTTCCATTGACGTAGATGATGCAGATGCTTCTTCCCCCAGCGCAACAGGAGCAGACACCAGCCAGCAAACTGCAGTCAGCAACCTGCTGGATAGCTTCAGACGGGGTACCGCTATTGCCGCTGCCCTGCAAGACCCCTACATACCAGTTGCCCGCCGTTCGGCGTTCAGCATTCATTTTGCAACTTATGAACAAGAAACCGCTATGTCATTTGGGCTGGCTTCGATCGTAGGTACCAGAGGCCGGTTTAACTTTTCGGCTTCGATGCACACTCAGCTAACAAAAGAAACCCTGTATCGAACCGGTTACAGCATATTCTGGTATTGAGCACCGCTAGCCGGTGTATCGACCAGCCGTTCTGGGCATTATTGCCGTTATTCCTCTTATTCAGCGAGTACTATTGATCAGCGCTGGATAGGTGCCATACGCCTTCTCAGCCGGATCAGCTCAACCAGAGTAGCCATCAGCGCCCAGGGGCTGAAACGTGAGCCCCCTCGGTTGGCCCAAGATACGCCGCATTCCCCAACCTTTAGTCCGGCACGTTCAGCCATCCAGATCAGTTCCACATCAAAACCAGCACCGCATAGCTGCGTTTGAGCCACCAACGGCTTGACTCGGCTGCTGTTGAGCAATTTAAAGCCGCATTGCGTATCCCGATAGGTCAAGCCAGTCAGCCTGCGCACAACTCGGTTGCCACACCAGCTGATGCAGCGCCGCCACAGCGGCGGCTGAACCTGAATACTAGCAGGCTGCATGCGCCTCGAACCAATGACCAGATCGCAACCTTGCAGGCGCTGACGCAACCTAAAGTACTCGTTCAACGGAGTAGATAGGTCGCAGTCACTCACCAGTATCTGTTTGCCGCACGCTGCCAAAATACCCGCTCGGCAGGCAGCCCCTTTACCCAGATGGGCTGGTAACTTTACAGCGCGTACGGCAGCGTATTGTGCCGCCAAAGCCTGTATTTGCACAAAGGTATCATCTGCTGACCCATCATCGACCAGCACCAGCTCACTGTCCGCTACTTGATCCAAGAACTCCAGATAGCAGGGGGTATAGCGGCTGAGGCGCTTTTTTTCGCAATAGAGGGGAATGACCAGAGAGACAGCACAACCGCCATCTGTAACGGGGATGCCGTCTGAAGCCTGCCTTGGCTTCAATCCGCCAGCTCAGAGGCCAAAATCCCAACCCAATGCATCCGCGTCATCATTTCCTTCATGATTCTCTGCATAGCGGCGCAAAATGTGCTTGGCAATGAGGATGCGGTGTACTTCATCGGGGCCATCTGCCAATCGTAAGGTTCGAGCTCCTGTGTACATGCTGGCAAGAGGGGTATCTGAGCTGACCCCTTTTGCGCCAAACACCTGAATGGCTCGGTCGACGACGCGCTCAAAAGCAGCCGGCACAAAGACCTTGATGGCAGATATATCGATACGGGTATTCTGCTCGCGCGCCATCAAGTCAGCACAACGCAGGGTCAGCAACCTAGCAGCCTGTATATCTGTATAAGAATCGGCGATAAAGCCCTGGATGAACTGTTTGTCGGCCAGCAGGCCTCCGTGCACTTCGCGGCTTTTAGCGCGCATACACATCAAATCAAAGGCGCGCCACATTTGGCCGATTGAATTCATGCAGTGGAAGACGCGGCCTGCCCCCAGCCTGTCTTGGGCAGCTTGATGCCCAGATCCACGGGCACCCAGCTGATTTTCAGCCGGCACCCGCACCTGATCATAGATGATTTCACAGTGGCTACCGTGGCTGTGCCCCCACACCGGCACCGCACGCACAATCTCTAGACCTGGGGTATCCATGGGTACGATAAATTGCGTCAGATTGCCCTTTTCTCCGCCTTGAGTTTCAGTGCGGGCGACAACAATAGCAAAATCGGCACGCTTGGCATTAGAAGTGAACCATTTGTGTCCGTCAATGATCCAGCTGTCTCCATCACGCCTAGCCGTTGTGCGAATAGAACGGGGGTCTGAACCTGGGGAATCCGGTTCGGTCATCGAGAAGCAGCTCTCCATATCGCCGCGTACCAAAGGCTCCAGCCAGCGCTTCTTCTGGTCGTCTGAACCGTAGCGCAACAACAACTTCTGGTTGCCAGAATTGGGCGCTACTACGCCAAATAGACGCGCGGAAAAACCACTGTAAGCCAATATTTCATTCATATAGGCATGTTGCAGGAAGCCGATGCCCATCCCTCCATATTCGGGAGGGAGATGGGGTGCCCAGAGCTTTTCTTGCTGCACGCGCTGCTTGATTTTTCGGCGCGTATCGCTGGCTTCAGAGCTACCCACACGGCTTAATACAGGCTCGGCAGGAACAATAAGCTCATTGACGATAGCGGCAGTGCGCAACCTGATATCGTTGATGCCGTCTGAAAGCCCTTCGATAGGCGACACGTTCATACGCACACGGCCAGAAGGGGCAGCATGGGAATTAGTTCGAGTTGCCATGGTATAACTCCAGCTTCAATGCAAAGGAACCTCTGAACATTGTATACAAAGCACATACTAAGCCAGCAGCGATAGCAGGAGCAAAAGTGGTATTGCATACAATTCCCGCACCATTCTAATCATGAACCCCCTGATACAACACACAAAATAGCAGTGCGTGTAAAATAAAGGCATTGGGCCGGCTTCTGCCTTGTGTAGATACGCCGCAAAACCTGTATTGGGCCTGTACTAGCTGGCTGCCCATATCCAGACAATCATTCCCCGACAAAATCCGACAAAAGGTACACTTTCATGGTCGTTGACATTCTAGGTTTTATTATCGGCACTCTCGCCAGTGTCGAGCTATCGGCACTTCTGATCACCGGCATGTTTGTGCTGGCTTTGATGGGGCAGCTGGGTTATTCCTCTCGCCCCTTCCTCGCTGGCTTGGCACGCAACGCCCCCACCTTGCTGACCTCCTTGGGCATTACCTTTACCTTTATGGGTGTGCTGCGCGGGCTGCTTGATTTTGACCTTGACAACATAGATGTGGGCATCAGCGAGCTTCTGGAAGGGCTAAAAGTGGCCTTTATGTCCAGTGTTTTGGGTATTTCCTTTGCCTTTATATTTCGTCTGGTCGCTATCAACGATAGCGAAGAGGCACTGAGTTCAGATGACCCAATCGACATCATGCGCAACGGCCTGCAAGGTATTATCGATGCTATTAAAGGAAGCGAAGAAGGCAGCATGGTTAATCAGATGGAAGCACTCAGAGAGACCTTTGAAAGCCAGACCCAGCACCTCCATCAGTCGTTCAAAGAATTCACCCAGAGTGTCGTTGACTCTGGTACCGAAGCCATGATGCAGTCACTGACCGACATTGTCACCAACTTTAATGGCCAAATCACCGATCAATTCGGCGGCAATCTGGAACAGTTCAACGGCGCAGTCACCAACCTGATGAAATGGCAGCAGGACTATAAAGTGGAGCTGGACGGCGTTATGGGCAACATGGGCAACATCCGCGATGCTCTGACGACCTCTACCAACCGCATGGAATCCGTTTCTCAAGAGACAGGTAACCTATCTGCCGGGCTTTCTGCGATGCAAGACGCCTTGGCTACTTTCCGATCTGAAATTGAAAGTATGGAGTCGGGTATGCGCACTTTGTCAGATGTTAAAGACAAAGCGCAAGAAGCTCTGCCAGAAATGTCCAAAGGTCTGGATGCCGCTCTTACCAAGATCACAGCGGTCAACAAATCGGTTGCCGATGGACTACAAAAAAGCTCTGATTTGCAGACTCAGGCCGCTCAATTAATAGCCGCTACTGCCGAGAAGTTGGAAGAACGTATCCAGCAATCTCAGGCCGCTATGCAGAAAACCAGCGAAGAGTCTGTGTCTATAGTCAGCGCTAATATCGAACAACTAGACCGCAGCATGCAAGACGAGATCCAGCGTTGTGTACAGGCAATGGCCAATAACATTACCCGCATCACAGAAGAATTTGTCAAGCAGTACGAAAGACTGGCAAAAAGCTGACCTTGCAAAACAGATGACTACGCAGTACAAGCTATGATTTATAACAACGCCAAGAGCGAAGAAGATAATTGGGTATCAACCTCTGACCTGATGGCGGGGCTGATGATTATCTTTCTGTTTATTGCCATCGCCTACATCAAAAGCATCGGCCAAGAAGAAAAGCAGGCAGCAAACGACATCTGCAACCAGTTGGAAAGCGCTTTTGAAGATTTCAAGTGGCGGGATCGGATTGAAGTCTGTATCGAGCCTCTGGTTGTGCGCTTTACAGACCCTGAAACCCTGTTTGAACGAGGCAGCGCCAGCCTGACACGGGACTTTCAACAGATGCTGGAGGCCTTCATACCACGCTACATGAGCGTAGTGGATAGCCATCAGAGCCAGATCGGCAAAATTCGTATCGAGGGCCATACAGACGATGCCTGGGGCAACGAACAAGACCCCATCGCCAAGTTCTACAACAATATGTACCTCAGTCAGAGCCGAACCTACTCAGTACTGCATTTTTCGTTGCAGCAAAAAGAGCTGCGCAAAGAACCCGAATGGGCCATCAAGCATCTGGAATCAGTCGGCCGTTCGTCCAGCGACCCCATTGTTGCAGAAAACGGTGGTGTCGACCACGACCGCTCCCGACGGGTAGATTTCCGCATCCAACTCAATATCCGTGCCAAACGTCTGGGGCAACTGGCGGGCGTTGATATCGCTACCAATTGAAGGCAGCTTTAAGGCAAATTGCAGGCACATTAAACTTACGGGGCAGCCCCTGATGCGCATTTACATAGACCTCACCAAACTGGATAGACTCGCTAACCGAGTCAGCGCCAACAATACCAATATCGCAGCAACGCCTCAGATAGATGTGCAACCGCTGCCGCCTTTGGCGAGCCAGTCTGCACAGCTGCTCCAACTGAAAGAGGGTCTTAAGGTTTCAGCTCTTGAAGCCAATATGCAGTCCAAGGGCTATCTCAACTACCGAGGTATACAAGCCAGCCTGTATATCTGGCAATACACCCAAAATGCACAAAAAATTCGGCAACGCGATTCCTTTGATAAAAGGTACCATATCACTTGGTGTAAGGATGTGCAATACTTGGCTAGAAAAAAAAGCTATCAAGGCCGGATGAAGCTCATCCATACCACCGACGAGACCTTTGCTATCGAAGGCAACAGCCGCTCTAAACAGCCCGAGACGGCTGACATACGCATACCAGTATGCCGTAAATGCCTGAAAAAAATAAAATTTCTGCGTTTCTGGCACCTATTCCCCGGCCAGATCAGAACGCGCATAGCGAGCTGGGAATTGCCCGAATTCGTGCAAAAGGCGCAACACGAGATCAGCCGCAACCTAGGGAAAAAGTCCTAGGGAAAAAGTCTTAAAGCAAAAGTCCCAGACGTCTCGACCTCCTGACTTCTGTAGCAGCTGCCGCTTGCAGCTGGCTCACCCGATAGTGTCAGCAAGATAGATTAAACTTCAGCCCGACAGAATGAGTCGGACTAGCCCCTTTGCACTCTCGACCCGCATCTATACATCTGTGCATCTAGGCATCTACCAGAACAAAATGTCGGATGTCCGCACCTCTCAGATTTTATGAACGCCGCTTCACGAATGGTAGAGACTAGAGACCTTTCTGGGCCCATCTGTACGATACCGACAGCCTGACCCTCTGGCAAAATACCGAAACACCAGCGCACTGAGGATAGCAATGAACCCCGCGATTAGAACCAGTCACAAAATCTTCTACCCGATAGTATGCGCCGCTCTCATAGCAATGCTGAGTGCCTGTAGCCCAACCGAAGAAGAACCATTACCGCAAACGCACCAAGATCTGATCCGAGCTACCAGCCAAGGGTTAGTGGCTGGCTTCAAGGCTGCCAATAGCCATCAGTGGCTGGGTATTCCCTTTGCAGCCCCGCCAACTGGGGAGCTGCGCTGGCGCGCACCGCGGCCAGCACCCGAATGGCAAGGAACTCTTAAAGCCGTATCTTTTGCGGATTCCTGCAAACAAATCGGCGGCCCTTTGGGTGGATCGCCCAGCGAATATTACGGCAAACCTTTCGGCAGCGAAGACTGCCTGTATCTCAATATCTATACCCCCACTGATTCCAGCAGTACCGAGTTACCTGTGATGCTCTGGATACACGGAGGCGGGAATATCGCAGGCAGCGCCGCTTCCTATGACTTTTCTCGGCTGGCGCAGGAAGAAAAAGTCATCGTTGTCAGTAGCAATTACCGCTTGGGCGTATTCGGCTGGCTGGATCATCCGCACCTTGCGGACAGCGCCTCTTCAGAACTCGATCGGTCGACCAATTACGGCATCCTCGATCTGATAGCTGCACTGCAATGGGTTCAGCACAATATCGAAACCTTCGGCGGCAATCCGGAACAGGTAACCATTTTTGGCGAATCAGCTGGGGGGCGCAACGTACTGGCGCTATTGACTAGCCCACACGCAAAGGGGCTGTTTTCTGGCGCTATTTCCCAAAGCGGTAGCACCTATTCATTTACTAGTGCTCAAGCGCAAGGAACAGACGATGATCCCATACCCAATCTGATCAATGCGCGTATGCTCATCGAAAAACTGCAACACATGCACCCTGCTGAACCCGCAACCAGCGATAACGCGCAAACGCAGGTGGCATGGATGCAATCCCTGTCAGCCGATGATATTCTGAAAGCCCTGATCCAACTGCGGGATCCAGATCAAGAATTCTTTATCTGGCCTGCCATCACCCAAGATGGCATTGTCATCCCTGCCGAGGGCATCAGAAGCGCTCTTTTACAAGGGCAACACCCCGACATCCCCTTGTTGCTGGGAACCACGCGCGATGAAACCCGTCTTTTTGCTGCATTCGACCCCAAACTGGTCAGCAATTGGGGGTTTCAGTACTTCATACGCGACCCAAGCTACTACGATCGCCTCAATAGCTACAGCAGCAGGGTATGGAAAGAGACCGGCTCTGACCAGATCGCAGCTGCCTACAAAAACCCCGCCTGGGTTTACCGCTTTGACTGGGATGAATTGCCCACTATTCTCTGGACCGATTTCCAACAGCTTTTCGGTGCAGGGCATGCCTTTGATATCCCTTTTGTGAGCGGCTCGCTATCGCTCTCTGAGGGCATTGACCAGATTCTGTTCAATGATGAGAACAAAGCACAGGCCCGCGCATTGTCAGACGCTATGATGGCATACTGGGCCGAATTTGCCTATTCAGGCACACCAGGCACTGCCCAAGGGCGGCTACCTGAGTGGAAGGCCTACTCGATATCAAAATCCTATATGGTGTTCGATACGCCTGCAGATGGCGGCCTACGCATGGAGCGCGATCTGGAGCACGCCGACGGCCTGCTCAGCGCATTGGCTACCGATGCCGCCATAGCGGACGCACAGCAACGGTGTGCGATACTGGCGGTGGTACTCAGCCGCCTGCATGCCAACCGGCAGGTCGCACGCACTCAATACAGCAGCTGGCAAAATGAATTGTGCACCAACTACAGTGCCGAGTTCTGAGCAGACCCAGCAGCTCTGTACGGTGCTATCATTAGCACTATGAACTCAAAATTAATTCGCCCCGCTATTCAGGAAGCTGGTAGCTATCTGCGCTCCATGGCCAATCAGCACATGGTCGTTCATCTGCCAATTGAACAACAGAGCTCCTCAGCCCTCCAGGAGCATCTGGCTGACCTGAGCCTGCTGGCAAGCTTGCATGTACACCTGACTCTGGTATTTTCTCCGCCACAGCTGCTGCCTGAAAAGGCGATGAGCGAAAGTCAGCTGCAAAGCTGGATTCTGGATGTACAAAAAACCCAGTTGGAGCTAGTGGGCCGCCTGAGCCGCGCACTGCCAGATTTCAAGCCCTCAATCGTGCACAGCAATGCGGTCACAGCCCGCCCGGCGGGTGTATCTGAAGGCCAACATGCCGGCCATCTGGGTACCATCCGCTCTATCCACAGCCAAGACATACTGAATTTGGCACGCCCGGGCCGCCTGATTCTGATGCCGCCTCTGGCCGCCTCGCTGCTGGGCAACTATTATGCGCTCGACCCACTGCGCCTTGCCGTATGCTTGGCTAAAGAGCTAAAAGCACGCAAGCTGCTGTTGTTGACTCAAGGCATTGACCGCATTACCGGCGGCAAGCCACTCGGGCCGTTATCGGTCACAGAAGTAGAGCAGCTCATACACAGCAACAGCTTGGCCCCACAAACAATCAAGGCCCTTGATGCGTCCATTCAGGCCGGCGATGTAGGCATCGAACGCGTACACCTTCTGGATATCAACAAAAAAGGCGTGCTGATCGATGAACTGTGCACACGTCAAGGAGCAGGCGCTCTGCTAGCTGCCCACAACCCCGAACGCATCCGCCCGGCCAAGCCAGAAGACGCCTCTGCCATTCTCAGGATCATCGAACCTCTGGAGCAAGACGGAACGCTGATCCAGCGTGGGCGCACTCAGCTCGAACAAGAGCTTGAGCAATTCTGGGTGATGGAAATGGATTCCCAGATCATTGGCTGCTGTGCGCTGCTAGATCTGGGTACCGAAATGGAATTAGCTGCCCTTGCCGTAGACCCTGCTTATAGAGGCCAGAGCTATGCACACCAACTGGTACAACGCGCCGAACAAAAAGCACGCGCTCAGGGTGCAAAGCGCATATTCGTCTTCACGACAGTAGCTGAAGATTGGTTCTTGGAGCGCGGCTTTACCAAAGGCAGCATCAAGGATCTGCCGGCCCAAAGAGCGGCACTTTACAACTACAGCCGCCACTCGGTGGTCTTGATCAAACACCTCAGCGAGCCAGCAGCAGCTAGCTAAAATGGTATCCGGACTGTAACGGGCGGTTTCTATCTGAACCGTCTGTCTGCTGACCCGCAACCCGATAACCAGCAATGAGAGACTGAGATAATGCCCCAAGATCCTCTGAGAAAATTTTCAGCCCCCCTCTTGGACGGCGCCGAACGCGCGCCTGGGCGGGCCATGCTGCGCGCCACTGGCTTCACAGACTCGGACTTCAAAAAACCTTTGGTCGGCATTGCCAGCACCTGGGGAACAGTATCTCCATGCAATATCCATCTGGATCAGCTGACAGATCGATGCACGGATAGCCTGACACAGGCGGAATGCAAACCGATGCCCTTCAATACCATCACGGTTTCTGATGGCATCTCTATGGGTTCTACCGGCATGCGCTATTCGCTGGTATCCCGCGAAGTCATTGCAGACTCCATCGAAACAGTCGGAGGCGCTCAGGGCTTTGATGCTCTGGTTGCAATAGGTGGCTGCGATAAAAATATGCCCGGATGCATCATGGGGCTTTTACGGCTGGATCGCCCGTGTATTTTTATCTACGGCGGTAGCATCCGACCGGGCAAAAACCACACAGATATCGTGTCGGTCTTTGAAGCAGTGGGTGAACACGCCAAAGGCGAAATAGACGATCAGGAGCTTTTAGCCGTCGAGCGCGTTGCCATACCGGGGCCCGGAGCCTGTGGCGGCATGTACACAGCCAACACCATGGCTTGCGCCATTGAGGCAATGGGGCTGGCATTGCCCGGGTCATCCTGCCGCGATGCCCTCAGCGAGGACCAGACAACCGATCTGGCACAAATGGGCAATACCATGCGCACCCTGCTCGAACGAGACCTGCGCCCCTCCAACATCCTGACACGGGCGTCTTTTGACAACGCGATTACCATAGTTATTGCCCTGGGCGGCTCGACCAACGCCGTGCTCCACCTACTGGCCATGGCCAGCACAGCCGGTATCGATCTGGAACTGGACGATTTCACGCGTATCGGTCAGCGTGTACCGGTACTGGCCGATCTGCGCCCCTCCGGTCGGTACCTGATGTCTGAATTCAACGCACTGGGTGGCATCAAGCCTCTGATGCGCACCCTACTCGATGCCGACCTACTGCAGGGGCAATGCATGACCATCACCGGAAAGACTCTGGCAGAGAACCTAGAAAACACCGCTCCTTATCCGTCTGGGCAGCAGATTATCCAGCCCCTCAGTGCCCCTCTCAAACAAACGAGCCATATCTGTATCCTTAGAGGCAATCTGGCACCTGAAGGCGCAGTTGCCAAAATATCGGGCAAAGAGGGCGAGGTATTTTCGGGCCGCGCACGCACTTTCGATTCCGAAGAAGAAGCCATGCAAGCCATTCTGGAACAAAAAATAGAGCCAGGGGACATCGTTGTCATACGCTACGAAGGGCCTGTAGGAGGGCCGGGCATGCGCGAAATGCTGGGGCCGACATCGGCCATCATGGGCTTAGGGATGGGCGATTCAGTGGCTCTAATTACGGATGGGCGCTTTTCGGGGGGAACGCACGGATTCGTAGTGGGGCATATCACTCCCGAAGCAGCATTGGGCGGCCCGCTTGCGCTGGTTGAAGAAGGCGACACCATCACCATCGATGCCCGATGCAATGAGCTGACGCTATTGCTGGATGACCAAGAGCTCAAAGCCCGAAGGGCCAGCTGGAACCTACCCAAACAACCTCCGCAACGGGGGGTGTTGGCCAAGTACGCGCGCCAGGTTCAATCGGCTTCCGAAGGAGCCATTACCGACTCAGACCGCAGTTAAAGTTAGATCCAACCTTGATCCTGATACCATTTCAAGGTCTGTTTCAGACCCTCGGCTAGCAACGTCTGCGCGCGCCAACCGATGCGCTGTTCAGCGATGGAGGCATCACAGGTCCAAGTATTGACTGCTATATCCCGTCCCCGACGCAAATCCAACTCGGGCGCCACACCGCGCATCCTGCCAAACCAATCGCTAATCCGTGCTACCGTCACAAACACCGCAGGCGGTAGATGCAGTACTCTGAGCTTCCCATCCATCTGAGCACGAAACAGCTCGGCTACTTGTTGCCAACGGTACTGCCCAGGCTCGCAGATATCTAGAGGGATGCCGGATAGACCCGGTGCAGCGGCTGCACAGGCAGCAACTATAGCAGCACCTGCATCGTCGGAATAAACAGGCTGCAAAATCTGATGAGCAGGAGGAAGCAAAGCAAAACCGGTGCGCTTGGCAATAGCGAACAGGCTCAGTAAATCCGAATCGCGCGGGCCATAGACGCCTCCCAGACGCAGCAGGATCTTCTCCATATCGCCGCCCTGAGCGACAATGCCATCTTCTGCTTGCAGTTTGCTCACCCCATACGGGCTATCAGGCCCGCTGCCACCGTCTGGTCCACGGGCAGCCAGACTGCTGACGAATACAAAGCGCCGCACACCGGCTGCAGCAGCCAGACGTGCCAGTTCAACGCTGGCATCTGTATTCATCACCAGATAATCTTGATCTTTGGCAGCACGAGTGATGGCAGCACAATGCAGCACGATATCGGCACCCTGCACAAGCTGTCCATAGTTTGATGCATCGTCCAGCCGAAAAGGCTGGCGGTCAAAATCCACCCCCTGAAGCCATTTGAGCGAGCTACTCTTACGCAAACCCAATGTCAGCTGCGCACCCTGTTGTGCCAACCCACGCGCCACAGCCGAGCCAACCAAACCGCTGGCTCCGGTCATAAAAATCCGCTTACCCGCAAGAGGCGATGCATTGGTCATGGAATTCTCTCAGCCTAACTTTTTCTGATACAAACCATATCTTTGATAGATATCGCCACCCGCACCAGCAATGACTTGATTGGCCAGCTGATTGTCTTCAAGCACCCAAGAGCACTCGGCCCCCTCATAGTCGGATTGATCGAAGGCCTGCATGGAATGCCAGATCAGAGCGGCTTCCAGCCCCTTGCCCCGCCATTCCGGCAACACGCCCATAATGGCCATACGCATCCTCTTAATAATGGTACTTTTACGCAGAAAGTGCCACCAACCAAAGGGCAGGATATGGCCGTTCATTTTCTTGGTCAGCTGATTGCCATCGGGTATACACACCATGGCGGCTACTGGCTGACCATCAATTTCAATAATTGCGGTAAATCGAGTGTCCAATACCAACCTCAGATCGGCAGCTACAAACATATATTCCTGCTTGCTTTTGGGTCTTGCCCCCCAGTTTTCTTGCCACGCCTGATTGTAGAGCGAGAAGACAATATTCATATCTCGGGAGAATCGCAGGAGATTGACCTGCCTCATCGATACTCTGTCGCCCAGCCTTTTGAATATGCGCTCTGAAATACTACGCATACGCCGGCGCCCTTGCGGCTCGCCATAATAGCTCCAAGCATAGAGTTGCTTGATGATCTGATAATCCGACTCTTGCATCCATTGCGGATAGTCAGGCCCGTTGTAGGGCATCATGACATAGGCTGGGATATGAAAGCTATCCAGCTTGAAGCCAACGCCTTCTTCCATCGTCAGCGAAATAGGGCCACGTAACTGCTGAGCCGAGTGTGATTTGGCCCATCCTTCAGCGGCCGACAGCAATTGACGGGCAGCGGCGGCATCGGCTGCCTCAAACAACCCGAACATGGCGGTATTTTCGTTGTGGGTTTTATTGTGTACTGCATCCACAAACACAGCAATGCGACCACATACAGTACCTTGAGCAGTGCGCGCCAACAGAAATGCAATTTCAGCATTCCGAAAAAACGGATTGTGGGCTGGATCGAGCCGGTGTGATTCTGACAGCATAAATGGCGGCGCCCAAAGCGGGTCATCGCGGTATTTTGCAAAAGGGTAATACAAAAATTCCCGCTTTTGCCGGCGGGTTTCGACCCGCTCAATCGCTACGCTGCTATTCATATCCATAACCAATACCTACAGCCCTGCTATAGAATCTCAGTTTGACGCCCAGCATCCTCAAAACATGTCAGCAGCTTTGCTAATTCAGCATCGGTATGGCTGGCATTGATGCTGGCGCGTATCAAGCATTGCCCGGGCGGTACTCCAGGCGGCACCGAGGGTGTCGAAAAGACCTGCATATCCCACAGCAACTTCCAAAAAATCGCTGTCAATTCAAGAGTCCCCGTCAATACGGGTACCACCGGAGTCTTAGTACCCATAATATCGAAGCCCAGATCCAACAAGCCCTGATGAAAAGTGAAGGTGTTACGCCAGAGTTTCTCCAGAAGTTCTGGCCTCTCTTGCATTAGTTCCAATGCCTTTAAAGCAGCGGCTACTTGGCTGGCCGGGCCGGCCGCATTGAACAGAAAAGGTCGAGCGCTGTGGCGAATATAGTTAATCACTTTTGCCGGACCGGCAATATAACCACCAACCGACGCCAAAGATTTAGAAAAAGTACCCACATACAGATCCACGCGCTCATCCAGCCCGAAATAATTGGCCGTGCCGCGGCCCTGGTCGCCTAATACCCCCAGTGCATGAGCATCGTCAACCAAAATCTGCGCGCCATATTTTTCGGCCAGATCGACTATCGTCGGCAGATCGGCAATATGCCCCACCATCGAGAATACCCCATCCACTACGATCAATTTGCCGCCTTTCTTTTGTCCCTGATCTTTTTGCAGATAGCTCTCCAGAAGATCCAGGCGGCCATGGTGATAGCGTCTGAGCTTGGCGCCTGACAAGATAGCACCGTCATACAAACTGGCGTGGTTGTCTTTGTCGAAGTAGACAATATCATTGCGATCTACCAAGCCACTGAGCGCCGATAGGCTGGCCAGATACCCAGCCGATGTAATCAGCACTGCCTCCTTGCCCAAAAATGCAGCCATCTTCTGCTCCAACTCGGCATGGATAGGCAAGCTACCGGTCAAAAGACGCGAGCCCGTGCAACTAGTGCCGTATTGTTCTATGGCTTTCTGTGCTGCCTCTTTGACCTCTGGTGCTTGGCTCAACCCCAAGTAATCATTGGAACCTGTAGCCAAATACTCCCTGCCTTCTATCTGGAGCGTGCCTCCATTAAACGCACTAATCGGCTGGAAAAACGGATAGGCACCCAGCACGGCACGGGCTTCTTCATCCCGTCGAAACTCTTGAGCACGTGCAAAAACACCTTGACCTGAATCTGATTGCAAAGGAATCCTCCTAATAGTACACTGATGATACACCCCTAGGAACTATATTTTTCACCGCCCTCTCATCAAAAAAAGCCGCTGTTTTAGATCCTCTGCACTCACACGGATGTGTGCAAGTGGTCAGAATTATAATGCTTATATCTCATAGGCTTGCTGAAGCTAAACTAGAAATGGAACCTTTGTGGTTTCAAAACACAGCGGCCCCATAATTTAATGACCCACTGATCTCTCACGGGAACCCCCCTATCGACTGCATGACAGACTCCGGCACCCCTTACAGCATAGCTGACAGGTCCTGCGCCCGATTCTGATACCCTTAATATGGCCTCCGAATCTCACCATAAGCGTATTTCCTTTCTGGCGCATCTGCAACTGGAGATAGAGGGCCTGCTGGCTCCGGTCGGAAAATTTATTGTCCGCCATACCCCTGAATCCGTCCGCAATAATCTTTCTACCTTTGGCGAACTCATCTGGCAACTGCCACTTCTGACGCTTTGCTGGCTATCGATACTCCTTATACTGGTCATCGAAAAGGCAACTTGGGTAGCCAACGATCCAAGAGGCCTGATCAGCTGGACAAATTCCGTCACCAGCGACGGCCTACCGGTATTCCTGTGCGGCGCCCTGTTGCTGGCATCTTGCTTCCTGCGTCAAAAATGGGCACGTTTTCTGGTGCGGCTGCCAGCTCTTTTGATCCTGATCGCCATGCTGGCCGATATGAATATCCGAGATCTGTTCTCCACGCGCATGAATTGGGACGATGTGCTGCCCTATCTGGATATCAGCTCTAGCCTAACAGTGCTCATTCAGGACAAGCCGCTGCTATTGATCGTCTTGCTCGCACTGCCGGTAGCCATACCTATCGTACTCACACGCCGGATGGGCCAAGTTCCCTACGAGACCATTGCTCTGGGATCCGCCACCGCACTTTCCCTGCTGCTATTTATGTTCAATAATGACAGCAGCACCTCGCCATCGGCTTGGCAATGGAAAAATATCCTTACTTTTAACAACAGGGATATTGATCGCAGCTACAGCCAATATAACCCCGACGAATACTGGTATCCGGTATCCGGTTGCACCGCTCTACCGGGGCAAATACCTCAATACGACAAAATCATGCTGGTCGTGGTCGAGTCGTTATCGTCTTATCAATCCATGTACTTTTCAGGGCTCAATAATTGGACCCCCGAATTGGACGCACTGGCCGAGAAGGGCCAGAGCCTGAACAATTTCCACGCCAATGGTTTCAACACTGCCGGCGGCCTAGTGGCCCTTCTAGCTGGCGACATACCGATACAACCACCAGCCAAAATCGAATGGCGCTTCAGCTTCTCGTTTCTCAGCCCGCTCTCTGCTGTTTGGGGCTACATAGCCAGCATACCCAGTTATCTAGGGGATTTATTCAGACCCGCGATTCAGGCTATAGGGCGGGAAATGATAGCAGCCGATCAAATTTTCTTGCGCTCAGGGGTGGATTTGAGGGATATTGGCTTGGATCTGAAAAGCGCAGGCTTGCTGTTGATCGGTGCAGTAGCAGAAGACCCAACAGAAACAGAAGAAACGCCAACCGAAGCAACAACAGATGAGCCTGCGGACGAACTTACGGACCAAACCGCCGCCTATGGTCAGATACCCATACTGAATCGCCTACCCACAGACCAGAACGATAGCCTGCTGAACCTACTCAGACGCCAAGGCTACAGAAGCCACTTCGTCACCTCAGGCAATCTGGATTTCTCCGGCAAAGCAGATTGGCTCAAACTCATTGGCTTTGATGAGCTCGAAGGCGATGAACATGCAGCCTACGACGGGCACCGAAAATTTATATTCAACAGCTCTGCCGATGAACATTTGTACCGAAGGGTACTACGAAAGCTAGAGGAAGTCGATGATTCTTGGTTCATGGTGATCGAAACGACCAGTTCTCATGCACCTTATATTGATCCTGTAAGCGGCCAAGCTTCTCTCGAAAAAACAATCCGATACGCCGATCAGCAATTGGGAACCTTTGTGCGCCAGCTTGAGCAAACCGATTTTTTCATCCAAGGCGGTCTACTTATTGTCACCAGCGACCATCGAAGCATGAATCGCATAGGCCCAGAAGAATTCAATCTGCGTAAAGGAAGGGCAGAAAGTTGGATTCCTCTTGTTATGTACGACCAGAATCAAAGCAGATGGCTACGAAGCCAGAATGCGCGCCTGTACCGACCCGGAATACAGCCGGCATACCAGCAAATTGACCTCTACAATGGGCTGAGAAGCCTGATTTCGCAAGAAAGCTGCCCGACCCCATGGCGCGGCGATCTCATTAGCAAAAAACCCGCTCAATGCCAGCTCTATACCCCAACCGGCGAGCGTAGCCACCTCTACGTCAACTGCACACGCCAGCAGTTCATAGTCAACCTAAAAGGCGACCAAACAGAATCCTTACTGAAAAAACAACTTCCAGACTGGCTGAATGGACAAATAGCATACTGGCGAAACAATCCGCCTCTGTACCGCCATGAGGCACTGGAGCAGGAAGTTGCAGAAGAGTTGTAACGACACAAGCTACAAATAATAAATCTGTGTCATGGCGGAACACAGATTAGGCACCATACGCACTAAAATGACTAGTCGACTGTCAAGTATCTGTGCTCTAAAAGCCTAGATACCAAACGGAGAATAGATCCATGAAAATCACCAAACTCAACAAAACGCCCGACGAGCTCATACATTTCGATTTGGAAGAGCGTATGTCTCAAACCGACATTGAAGATATCGTTGAAATTTTCAAGACCCCTATAGTCGGCTCTTACAACTGGGACTATACCGACGCCGACAATCGCATCAAACGCCTTTATGAACTGGGCAAAAAGCTCAACTGGAATGCTTCAGATGATCTGGATTGGTCAATTAATTACCCCAAAGATCAAAAGCCCTCCAAAGCCAATCTGGAAGAGCATCTGTTTGAAGGCTGGGATTCTTTCCATAACCTCAGTGAAGAAGATCGACTGCAACTCGCTTGGCACGATTATTCCTGGACACTGAGCCAATTCCTACACGGCGAACAGGGGGCCTTGCTGGTCGCATCCCAGCTTGTGTCCTGTGCGCCTACCTACCAAGCCAAACTCTACGCTGCTTCACAGACCTTTGATGAAGCGCGCCATGTCGAAGTATTCAACCGCTATCTCCAGCAGAAAGTCGGCTTCTCATACCCTATCAATCCCAACCTCAAAATGCTTCTGGATAAGGTGCTAACTGATGAACGCTGGGATCTGAAATTCATCGGCATGCAAATCATTATCGAGGGCTTGGCGCTAGCAGCGTTCAACTCTATGAAAATGACGACCAATGACGAGTTGGCACGCAATATCGTCCATTATGTCATTCGTGATGAAGCGCGCCATGTCACTTTCGGAGTCAACTATCTGGAAGAATTTGTAGCGACTCTCACCGAGAAAGAACGCGAAGATCGGGCTCAGTTTGCCTTCGAAGCCTGCATGATTATGCGCGACCGCATTATGGCCATTGATGTCTATCAAAGATTCATGCCTCATGAAACAACGGAAAACATCCGATCCAGAATATTCGGCACAGACCCGAATGTTCAATTCCGCAACTTGCTGTTTTCACGCGTTGTCCCCAACCTATCGCGTATTGGCCTGATCACAGATTCAATCAGAGAGCGCTACGATCAAATCGGCCTGCTGGACTTTGAACAAGCGCCCAGTGACTGGGAAATCGACTGGAGCGAGATGGAAAAGCCGCTTGAAAGCAGCGAAGACATAGCCACACAGGCTACCCGCCAGTCAGAAGCCCTATTCGGAAGCAGCGACTAACACACCAACACGCGCCAGCCGCTCCACCTGTACCAATGATCTACAGGCTCTTGCACAAGCACGCTGACAGCATCGGCATCTCTGCATCCGTGATCTGTCTAGTGCACTGTCTGGCGTTACCCGTCTCTGCCGCCATTGCCCCCCTTGTTTTGATCACATGGATGGCATCTCCTTGGTTCCATCTGACACTCCTGTTTCTAGTACTGCCTGTAGCTACCTGGGCACTCATCTCCGGCTATCTAGAGCATCAGGACAAGAAGGTACTCTACGGCGGGCTATGGGGAGGAAGCACACTGATTATTGGCAGTTTTATCCCCGAGCTGCTCCATTCCGGGGCTCAACAATTGCATGCAGGCCCAAAACACTACAGCTTTTGGCTCGAATTCGGCCTGATGGCAACAGGTAGCCTGTTGCTCATTCATGCACATGTCAAAAACTTTCAGCAGCGCCTGCACTCGGGGCATCACCAGCACTGAGCACACGCTACCTAAGCGCTCCCTACTAATACTAAGTCCTGACTATTACTAGACGCTGCCCGCCGGCGTCTCTATTGCGCTTTGCGCAGCGGATTATCCGGGACTTCTTGCTTGACGGGGATCACCCGCTGTTGCTCAATCTGTCTGGGGTAGATATTATCGGTAGCATCTACATCTGCGGTAGTCCGCTGCGGGTCAAATTCCACTGAAGACACCGCCTGTTCGGTCAACAGTGCATAGCGCGCCCGTTTTTCGTTATAACGCCAGACCTGAGCCGGCAGCAGAATATCTCGGCTAGCGCCGTTTTGCAAATAAATACGCAAGGGCACAGGGGTGATCATGGTACCAGTATTTTCAAGCTCCACCACATAGATGTGGGGCTGTTCCTGTTCAAACAGTTTGCGGTCTATATCCGTCAACCGATCCAGCAGTTTTTGATAGGTTCGGCGATCCAAGGTGGTAGGCTGCTCGGGGTCATAGCTGTCGTAAAAATCGCGCAATTCGGGCTTGCGCTCAACCAAGGTCTTGATGTCGGCATTGCGCGCGTCAATCAGCCGCAAGGGGCGTTGGCGTTTCTGCTCAGCGGCCAAAGCACTTTCCGTATCAGGATCGCCCGACACCGGCAACAGAGCCTGCACCGAGTGAATACCTACAGAAACATATCCGTGGCGGTAGAACCAAGTGTTCCAGAACCAATCCAGATCCTGCCCAGACGCATCCTCCATGGTGCGGAAAAAGTCAAACGGCGTAGGGCGCTTAAATTTCCAGCGGCGGGCATACTCCTTGAACGCAAAATCAAAAACCTTGCGTCCGAGCACTAGCTCTCGAAGCACATTCAAGGCCACAGCCGGCTTGTTGTAAGCGTTAAAACCACGGTGCCTCAGCCTATCGCCATTGGACATGATAGGCAGTGCATCGAGGTTTTTCATATCCTGAGCAGTGGCATCGATCCAGCCGCGCCTAGAGGGGTAATTCTTGGACCATTCCTGTTCCGTTAGAAATTGCAAAAAGGTATTCAGGCCTTCATCCATCCAAGTCCATTGCCGCTCATCGCTGTTGACGATCATCGGAAAAAAATTGTGTCCTACTTCATGAATAGTCGTTGAAATCAAGCCGTATTTGGAATACTTGAACGTCTCAGAGATTGCAGGATCAATAGCCCCCCAATAGGTCTTATCTGGGTAGGGGCGCGAAGACATCATAGTCAGCATGGGGTACTCCATACCGAACACAGGCCCGTTGACCTGCACAGAGGTTGGATAAGGATAAGGGAACGTCTGACGCGAATACACCTCCAGTGCCAGAGCGGCGGATTCAGAAGCATAAGGCCGCCAGAGTACGGCAGATTCTTCTGGATAAAACGACATGACCGACACCCACTGCTCGTCGATCTTAACGCCACGCATATCCCAGAGGAAAGCGCGCGAAGCAACAAAAGCAAAATCACGCACCGAAGAAGCGCTGAATTGCCATGTTTTCTTTTTAGTCGAAGGCTTGCGCCCGATCAAAGTGCGCACCTCTTCCGTATCATAGATCATGACAGGCTTTTTCGACCTCTGTGCCCGCACATACAGCTTGCGCTTTGAGCCAGAGAGCACCTCAGTGAAATTGGTCAACTCGCCAGTAGCGGCAACCAAATAGTCATCCGGAAGGGTAATTGCAACCTTGAAATCGCCAAATTCCAAACTGAATTCAGCCACACCCAAGAAACTATGATTCTGCCAGCCTTTATAGTCCGTATAGGCGGCTACCCGTGGATACCACTGCGCCGCCATGAACACCAATTCGTTGTTCTCAAATCTGGAATAGCCAGACCGTCCGCGCATACGGTCCAGATCGACCATTTGATACCACCAATCGATCTCCACAACAATATCATCCCCAGTTTCTAGAGGCGCAGGCAGATCAATACGCAACATCGTATCGACCAGCTGATAGGATAATTCCTGTTCGCCGCTGGCAACCCGAGTTGTATTCATCCTGCCATAGAAAAAATAGCTGCTGATCATGTTGGTTAGATCACTGTAGCTAAGCTTGGATGCTTCACCCTTGAGAGTACGGCTGCGATTAGCCAACGAATCTGCATGGAAACGGTTCTGATCGAGCTGAACCCAGATATAGGTCAATTTATGGGGCGATCTGTTGTGGTAGCGGATAGACGCCGTTCCATACACATATTTACTGGCAGGATCCAGCTCAACCTGAATATCGTAATCTACGCGCTGCTGCCAGTATCCGGGCCCGGGTGCGCCAGACCCTAAACGTTCCGCCCCCGGAGCAGGCCAGACGTATTCGAGCTGCTGAAAGTCTGAGTCAGCACTCTTGGTATTTGCGCCCTGCGTTAACCCTAGGCTTGGCATCAGCAGGCCCACAGCCAGCATGGTGCCGTATACATATCTCAATCGGTCCTGCATGGGCCTCCTCATCTATCTCTTGTCTCTCTTATAGCCGATGCTATTTTGGTCGGAGTGACTGGATTTGAACCAGCGGCCCCTGCCTCCCGAAGACAGTGCTCTACCAAGCTGAGCTACACTCCGTCAATGTCAATACGATGCTTCTATAGCTTTTTTTATGCACAAACGAAACCGACCCGCACTTATTATTGCCATCGATCCATCCTGTTTACAGCCCCTGTAGCATCGCTGCCTGCTCACGCATGCGTTCCGGGCTGCCCAGCAGTTGCCGATTGACACCCATTCTTTTATACCAAGCGTGCAAGCCATATTCTTGCGTAAAACCTATACCGCCATGCACCTCTGTAGCCGTGCGCGCAATAAACGACCCCACCTCGGCAGCAAGCGCACATAACTGGCAAGAGAGCCAAGCTGCTTGCTCGTTCTTTATATCCCAATAATGGGCGGCCAGCCAAAATAGCGAACGCAGCGGCTCAAGCTCAGCTGCCATTTCAGCACACAGATGCTTGACGGCCTGAAACGAGCCGATGACTTGGCCAAATTGCTCACGCTCCAATGCGTATTCAACGGCACGATACATCATGTGTTCGGCAGCACCTAAAGTCTCTGCTGCCAGCGCAATGCGCCCAGCCTGCATAATCGTCTGAAACTGCTGCTGATCCGTCAACTGCACTGCAGCAACCTGCTCCAACAGCAACTCAGAAAACGCGCGCTGCTTGTCGATACTGGGCATTGGCCGAGTGCTCAAACCAGCCGCCTCGGGTTCAACCAGATACAGCCCGGCTTCCGTGCTGATCAACCACACATCCGCACCGGCATCCGCACTCGGGGAGTCAATAGCCATCAACGAACGGCCCGAAAGCCTATTATTACCCCTATCCAAATCCACGCCAAAACCGGCCCTGTCAACGATTGAGTGCGAAACAGCCAAGCCAAAGCGCAGCTCAGAATGCATCATTTTGGTTGCATAATCCTGTGCAATAGGCGCTTTAAAAGCATTCAGAGCCAGCGGGATCATCACTCCGGCACTGTGCCAGCTGCACGGCGCGCAGGCGCGCCCGATCTCCTCAGAGATCAGCGATGCTTCCAGCAGCCCTAAGCCACTGCCACCATGGCTTTGACCGACCAGAGCGCCAAAGGCACCAATCTCGGCCAGCTTGGTACTGTACTCAGCGGCTCTTTCCAGTGCAGGTGCCTGACCAGGCAGATGCGCAGCATCCTTGAGCATACGGCGCAGCGACTGTTGCAACAGCTGCTGCTCCTCAGTCAACGCAAATTCCATCAGCGTTTTCCTCTCGGCATATTCAGCCCTCTTTCACTGATGATATTTTTCTGAATCTGCGCCGTACCGCCACCAATGATCAGACCCAGCTGAAACATATTCTGCCACTGCCAGCTGCCTCGGTCGCGCAAATGCTCGCCCGCTTCATACAGAATACCCACCTCTTCCAGGGCATCGATAGCCAGTCTGGAAATCTGATAGTTCAACTCGCAGCCATTCAGCTTGACCGATAAACGAGCCAGAGTATCGCTCTGATCCGGCTTGTGCGAGCACAAAAGACGCATAGCATTGGCGCGCATAGCCCAGAGCCGAGCCTGCAACTGCATCAGCCGGTCTCTAATGAGGGGCTTTTTAATCAAAGCTTCGCCTTCGGGTGACTCGTTTTGCAGTAGAGCCACCAAGCGATTGAAGCGCATCAGAGCAGCATCTGGATCGCCCAGCATCCCCCGTTCATGTTTGAGGGTATTGTTGGCAACCACCCAGCCTTGCCCCCGTTCGCCCACCATACTTTCTGCCGGAATACGAACATCCGTAAAAAACACTTCGTTAAATTCAGACGCACCAGTCATAGTCACCAGAGGGCGGACCTCAATACCGGCACTATCCATAGGGATCAAAAGATAGCTGATGGCACCATGCTTTTTGACCTCCTCGTCTTCCGTACGCACCAAACAAAACATCATGTCGGCAAACTGAGCGGTGCTGGTCCATATCTTATGGCCGTTGATAACCCACTCATCACCTTCAAGCACAGCTTTCGTCCGCAGGTTCGCCAGATCCGACCCAGCACCCGGCTCCGAATAGCCCTGACACCAGACGGTATCACCGGTGATAGTAGAGCGCACCCAACGCTCTTTCTGGAGTTCAGTGCCATAGGCCAACACCGTAGGCACCAGCATGGAAATGCCCTGATTCGACAAGCCCGGCAGCATCTGCATACGCGCAAATTCTTCAGCAATAATAGTGCCGATCAAAGGATCTGGGTCAGCACCAAAGCCGCCGTAAAGCGCCGGAACCGTTCGGCAGGCATAGCCTTTCTCTATTAACAGCTTCTGCCAACGCAACCCATCACCCTGCGGCCTAGCCCCTCCAGTGCGCGGGGCCCAATCGGCATGCTGCTGCAGAAAAGCGCACAGCTCCGTGCGAAAAAGCTCATGCTGTTTTGACCAATTCAGGTTCATACCACCCTCGTATAATCCGTTTCGCTTCAAGCACCCGGCAACAAGTCATTTTATCTTGTACTAATTACTCTTTTTCTAAAGGCGGACTGGTACTTTTTTTCTAAAGGCGTTTTGAGTCGAGCTCAAAACGCGTAGTAGTGTAGAAGGAATCTGAGCTCAAAGCTATCTAGTGCACAACGTTGCCTGAACTTGTTTCAGGCAACCTTTAGTGAAAAAACCAGTAAAAAAAGCCAGCAATTAGCTCCAAGCGCATTCCCCCCACAGCGTCATGCTGCGCGGAGTGAAACGGAGTCGCAGTATCCAGCCAACCTTTACTCAGGTTACGCTTGTGTAAGACGTATCGCTTCTTTTTCTAAAGGCGTTTTGAGTCGAGCTCAAAACGCGTGGTGGTGTAGAGGCGGTTGTGTTTAAGGCGCGTAATGGTGTAGCAGGAATTTGTGTTTAGGTCTGTCTAGTGCCCTACGCTGACCGAACTCGTTTCGGTCAGCCTTTAGTAATAGCAAAATCAAAAAGTCACGCAAAATATTAGGTAACATAGGTATTGCAACAGAGTCTTGCGTCCGTGGCTGAAAAGTGTGCAGCCAAACGCAAACACAGTATGAATAGGGCAAGGGAGAAAACAACAATGCATGCAATAGTTAACCACTACCACCGGTTTACAAACCTGGTATCAGGCACGTTACTATTCCTGATTACCGCACTGGTGTTAGCCGCCTGTAGCAGTGGTGGTGGCGGCGGCGGGGGCGGTGCCGATCTAGTCATTGAGCCAGCCAATGAGGGTTGGGACTTTCAGGTCACCGCATCGGTCAGTAGTGCGGTTGTAGCAGTTGGCGACTCTTTCACTCTGACTGCTATGGTGAGCAATGCCAGCGATGCTAGCGCGCCATCACCTGCAAACACACTGACTTATTACCAGTCAAGCGATGCAACTATTGACTCAAGCGATACCGAGCTGGCTACGGATGCAGTGGCTAGTTTGGCTGTGGGCGCTTCAGACACTCAAGATATAACCCCAACGGCACCAACCGCTGCTAGTACATACTACTATGGGGCCTGTATGCCGGCCACTGGTGACGAACTGAATGCATCGGATAACTGCAGTTCAGGAGTGGCCGTAACTGTTACCGCTGGTTGGGACTTTCAAGTCACCGCATCGGTCGATAGTGCTAATGTAACGGGTAGTACCCCTTTCACGCTGACCGCTGTCGTCAGCAATGCCGGCAGTGCTAGTGGACCAACTCCTACTAGAACGCTGAGCTATTACCAGTCCAGCGATGCCACTATCGACTCAAGTGATACCGAGCTAGACACGGCTGCAGTGGCCAGCTTGGCGGCGGGCGCTTCGTCGAACCAAAGCATTGATGTAACCATTGCATCGGCTTCTGGCACCTACTATTACGGGGCCTGTATGCCGGCTGACTCTGGTGATGTAGATGCGTCTAATAATTGCAGTTCTGGGGTAGAAGTTACTGTTACCAGTGGTTGGGACTTTCAAGTCAGCCTATCGGTCAGTAGTGCTAGTGTAGAGGTCGAAGAGGCTTTTACAGTGACTGCTGTAGTGAGCAACGGCGGTTTTGCCAACCAACCATCACCTGAAAGCACACTGAGCTATTACCAATCCAGCGATGCCACCATCAGCTCAGCCGATACCGAGCTAGACACGGATGCAGTGGCCAGCTTGGCTGTAGATGCTTCGGACACTCAAAGTTTCAACGCAACGGCACCATCAGTTGCTGGCACCTACTACTATGGAGCTTGTATACCAAACACCGGTAACGAATTAGAAACGTCTGATAACTGCAGCGCCGGAGTGGCCGTCACTGTGGGCGGTTGGGACTTTCAAGTCACGGTATCTGCTGATAGTGTTGTAGAGGGTGGTCAATTTTTTGTGCTGACTACTGTTATTAGCAATGCTAGCGATGCTAAGGGCCCAACACCTGCAAGCACACTGACCTATTACCAGTCCAGCGATGCCACCATCGACTCAACCGATACCTCGTTAGGCACGGATCCAGTGGCGTCTTTAGCTGTAGATGCTTCGGACACTGAAAATATCACCCTAACGGCACCAGCGGCTACTGGCACCTACTATTACGGGGGCTGTATGCCGGCCACCGGTATCGAATTGAATGCGTCTGATAACTGCAGTCTCGGTGTAGCCGTAACCGTTTCCACAGGTTGGGACTTTCAAGTCACCGCATCGGCCAGCAGTGCGAGTATATTGAAGGGCAAAGATTTGACGCTGACTGCTGAAGTAAGCAATGCCAGTGATGCGCTTTCACCATCACCTGCAAGCAGGCTGAGCTATTACTACTCCAGCGATGCCACCATTGACTCAAGCGATAGTTTTCTAGCTAGTAACGCAGTGCCTATCTTGACAGTGGGTGCTTCACTCACCGACGCTATCACAACAAATACCGTGTTTCTTGCTCATGGCACCTACTATTTCGGAGCCTGTATGCCAGCTACTGCAGGTGATGCAAATGCGTCTGATAACTGCAGTGCCGGGGTGGCCGTAACCGTTACCGGTGGTTGGGACTTTCAAGTCAACCTATCGGTCAGCAGCGCTAGCGTAGAGGTGGGCGACTCTTTGACGCTGACTGCTGTAGTGAAAAATGCCGACGGTGCGGCTCTACCAACACCTGAAGGCACACTGCTCTATGAAGAACTGGATAGTGATTATAATGTCACCCTCATTGGAATGGATACAGTGCCTATCTTAGCAGTGGGGGATTCGTCCACCCAAGATTTCAGCACAACGGCTCCAGCGACTGCTGGTTCTTATACTTATAGAGCTTGTGCGCCATTCGGTGGAATGGAACAACTTCCTGGTGATAACTGCAGTTCTTTGGTGGCCGTTACTGTTACCAGTAGTTGGGATTTCACAGTCACCGCATCGGTCGACAATACCAGTGTAGCGGTCGGCGACTCTTTCACGCTGACTGCTATGGTGAGCAACGCCAGTGATGCTAGCGCGCCAACACCTGCAAACACGCTGCGCTATTACCAATCCAGCGATGCAACCATCAGCTCAGCCGATACCGAGCTAGACACGGATGCAGTAGCTGTCTTAGCTGCGGGCGATTCGTCCAGTCAAGATACAACCCCAACGGCACCAGCGACTGCTGGCACTTACTACTACGGGGCCTGTATGCCGGCCACCGGTGATGAAGCAAATGCAGCGGATAATTGCAGTGCCGGGGTGGCCGTTATCGTGGGGGGGTGGGACTTTCAAGTCACCGCATCGGTCAGCAGTGCTAATGTATCGGGTAGTACCCCTTTCACGCTGACTGCTATGGTGAGCAACGCCAGCAGTGCTGATGGATCAACTCCTACAAGTACGCTGACCTATTACCAATCCAGCGATGCGACTATCGACTCAAACGATACCCCGCAAGGCACGGATCCCGTGGCTAGTTTGGCTGCGGGTACGTCAGACACTTACAGCATCGACCCAACAGCACCAACCGCTTCTGGCACCTACTATTACGGGGCCTGTATGCCGGCTACCGGTACCGAATTGAATGCAACGGATAACTGCAGCTCTGGGGTGGCCGTCACTTTTACCAGTGGTTGGGACTTTCAAGTCGCCGTATCGGCCAGCGGTGCTAATGCACTGACTAACCAAACTTTCACACTGACTGCTGAAGTCAGCAACGCCGGCATTGCCAACCAAGCAACATCTGCAAGCACGCTGACCTATTACCAATCCAGCGATGCGACCATCAGCTCAAGCGATACCTCACTAGGCACGGATCCCGTGGCTAGTTTGGCTGTTAATGCTTCGGACACTCAAGATATAACTCCAACGGCACCAGCAACTGCTGGCACCTACTATTACGGCGCCTGTATGCCGGCCACTGGTAACGAGCTGAATGCATCGGATAACTGCAGCTCTGGGGTGGCCATTACCGTGCGTGGTTGGGACTTTCAAGTCACCGCATCGGTCAGCAGTACCAGCGTAGAGGTTGCCGAAATGTTCACGCTGACTGCTGTAGTGAGCAACGCCAACGATGCTAGCGTGCCCGCATTTGCAAGCACTCTGAGCTATTACCAATCCATCGATGCAACCATCGACTCAACCGATACCGAGCTAGACACGGATGCAGTAGCTACCTTAGCTGCGGGCGATTCGTCCACTCAAGATACAACCCCAACGGCACCGGTAACTGCTGGCACATACTACTACGGGGCCTGTATGCCGGCCACCGGTAGCGAATTGGATGCATCGGATAATTGCAGTGCTGGGGTAGCCGTAACTGTTACCGGCGATTGGGACTTTCAAGTCACCGCATCAGTCAGCAGTACTAGTGTAAAGGGTAGTCAACCTTTCACACTGACTGCAGAAGTGAGTAACGCCAGCAGTGCTAGCGGGTCAGCACCTGCCAGCACACTAACCTATTACCAATCCAGCGATGCAACCATCAGCTCAGCCGATACTGAGCTAGACACGGATCCAGTAGCGATACTGGCTGCGGGTAATTCGTCCACTCACAGCAGCAGTGTAAGCATTTTCATGGCTTCTGGCACCTACTATTACGGGGCCTGTATGCCGGCCACCGGTGATGAAGCAAATGCAACGGATAACTGCAGTTCTGGGGTAGCCGTTACCGTTACCAGTGGTTGGAACTTCGCAGTCACCTTAGAGGCCAACAGTACCAGCCTAGAGGTCGGCGAAACTTTGACGCTGACTGCTGAAGTGAGCAACGCCGGCATTGCCAACCAACCAACACCTGCATCTACACTGACCTATACCGTAAATGAAAGTGGTAGTACTACGTTTGATACAATAGGCACGGATCCCGTAGCGATACTGGCTGCGGGCGATTCGTCCACCGAGACTATCGACACCATGGCCCCAGCGACGGCTGGTACGTACATAGTCATAGCCTGTATGCCGACCACCGGTGACGAATTAGATTCAGCGGATAACTGCAGTTCTGGAGTGGCCATTACCGTTACCGCTGGTTGGGACTTTCAAGTCACCGTATCGGCTAGCAGTACCACTATAGGGGGTACTGAATCTTTGACGCTGACTGCCGAAGTAAGCAACGCCAGCAGTGCAAACGGACCAGCACCAGTAAGCACTCTGAGCTATTACCAATCTAGCGATGCAACCATCGACTCAACCGATAGCCTGCTAGATACGGATGCAGTGGCCAGCTTGGCGGTGGGCGAGTCGTCCACCCAAAGCGCGGTCATAATGGCTACAAATACTGCACCTGACACATACTATTTCGGAGCCTGTATGCCTGCCACTGGTGACGAATTGAATGCAACGGATAACTGCTCTGGGGTGGCCGTTACTGTGAGTGGTTGGGACTTTCAAGTCACCATATCGGTCAGCAGTACCAGCGTAGAGGCCGGTGACACGTTGACGTTGACTGCAGTAGTGGGCAATGCCAGCCATGCTAGCGAGCCAACACCTGCAGAGACATTGACCTATTATCTACACGATGGTAGTAGTTTTACCAGTGTAGGCACGGATCCAGTATCCATGATAGCTGTGGGCGAGTCGTCCACCCAGACTATCGACGTAATGGCTCCAGCGACTGCTGGCACTTATGTGTACCACGCTGATATCTCAAATGGCGGTAGAGAATTAGCTGGTGATGATAACTCTGACAATACGGCCGATGTTACTGTCACGGCATCTACTGGCGGCTGATGACTGGTACTCTGTTTCTCTTTCTCTAAAGGCGTGACTGGTACTTCTTTTCTAAAGGCGTGACCTTTACTCTTTTTCTAAAGGCACTCCTCGACAAGCTCGAAGTGCGTAGTGGAGTAAGAGAAGTTTATGTTTAAGTCGTGTGGTGGTGTAGCCGGACTGGTGCTTAAGTCTGTCTAGTACACAACGCTGGACGAGCTTGTCTCGTCCAGCCTTTAGAAATAAAAAAGTAAAAAAAAGCCAGCGGCAAGCTCAAGACGCGTAGTGGAGTAGAGGGACTGGTGTTTAAGGCTATCTAGTGCCCAACGCTGACCGAACTTGGACTGTTACTCTTTCTCTAAAGGCACTCCGACTGGTACTTTTTCTCTAAAGACGCCCCTCGACACGCTCAGGGCGCGTAGTGGAGTAAGAGAAGTTTATGTTTAAGGCGCGTAATGGAGTAGAAGGAATTTATGTTTAAGGCTATCTAGTACACAGACGCCCTACAAACTTGAAAACATCCTAAAATGCATCTTTTGAATCTTGCAATTGCACCAGAGCAGATCGCCGTGAAGCCTCAAGAGCAGCATATAGTGCACGCAACGCCCAGATACTGACCGCCATGAAAATCGCTATAGACTTTGGCATCAGCACCAACGATCTGGTCATCCAAACTGGGGAACAGCTCAATACCGAACAGCTGCAATACTACAATTTCCCCTCCAGCCAGCCTGCAAGCACTGAGTATCTGGAGCTATTACTCAAGCAGACCGGCGTGGATCTGGATCGAATCAGCCATATTGCGGTGACAGGGGGGCACTCAGCCCGCATTGCAGATCGATGGAGAGATCTGCCCATAACTAAGGTCAACGAAATTGACGCGCAGGGGGCCGCTTGCGCAGTACTGGAACCGGCTTCTGCCGACTGGCAGAAACCTTTGTTGATAGTCAATACCGGCTCTGGCACTACCTGTGTGCTGGTATCTGATAAAGGCACATTGCACGTCGGCGGCACCGCTATGGGCGGCGGCACGCTGGTCGGGCTGTGCAGCCTGTTGCTAAATACCAAAGACCCGGAAGAAATCGCCCAGCTTGCAGAGTCCGGGCAAAGCCAATCCGTAGATCTGACCATCCACGATGTTGCTTCAAACCCTGTAGGCACCCTGCCACCCGACGCCACTGCCGTCAATTTTGGCCAATTGATTCACCAGAGCCCCACCCTGAGCCGTCAGGATATAGCTGCCGGCTTAGTCAACCTGGTAGGGCAATCCATTGCTCTGACTGCTCTTTCGGCCGCCCTAATGACCGATGCTAAGACGATCTGCGTAATCGGGCGCACCAGCAGCCTGAAAGCGATACGCCACTCTATGGAGCGCGTATTCTCTTTGCCCTGGGGTAAAAAACAGCCGATCATCTTCCCCCGCCATGCTGGCAGCGCCAGTGCGCTCGGTTGCCTGAGCCTGAGCAACGGCTAGAAACCTTGGTGGAGCCAGTCGGGATCGAACCGACCACCTCCTGCTTGCAAAGCAGGCGCTCTACCAGATGAGCTATGGCCCCGTGCTAACAATTTTACGCCCGATTGACCCGCCGGACTAGTCTGCACGCCAGCCATAGCAGCCAGTGCCACCC
>JBPCXB010000145.1:0-16767 GCA_051008935.1 Gammaproteobacteria bacterium
CACGGATTCTTGACTGTCAACGGCAGTAAGATGTCTAAATCCAGAGGTACGCTGGTAGAAGCCCGAAAATATCTCGACCTGTTACCCCCAGATGCGCTCAGGTACTATCTGGCAGCTCGTTTGGGAAGCGGCGTTGAAGATATCGACTTTGACTTGACCGATTTTATGCAGCGCGTCAATTCGGATCTGATCGGCAAATTCATCAATCTGGCCAGCCGCTCCGCTGGTTTTTTGCACCAGCATTTCGATGGCAAAATCGGCGCATTCGACCCGGAGTCACCATTGCATCAAGCTCGGCAGCAGGCCGAGCGCATTGCTCAAGCCTATCAAGACAGAGAGTATAAAATTGCGGTACGACTTATCATGGATCTAGCAGACCTGAGTAACCGCTATATCCAACAAGTTAAACCTTGGCAGCTGGCCAAAGAGAACAGTCAAGACCCGCAATTGTCCAGCTGTTGCTCTTCTATCATGGCGATTTTCAGACTTTTGACGCTCTATCTTAAACCTGTTGCCCCCCATTTGACGCAAGCCTGTGAACAGCTCTATATGCACCCTGAATTGACTTGGGAAGACGCGGCGATGGATCCCTCCCAGTGGATCGGCATCCAGCTGGCACCCTTCAAGCCTTTGATGCAACGCTTGCAGTTGGAGCAGGTGCAAAAACTGATCCAATAGGCTTGAAGCACTCACTGGCTGCGCCCAGAGCTTGCCAGCAGCTATTAATTCATCCAACCTTCATTTGCAAAATAAGGAGCATTCACTACCTTGGACCAAGCGGAAAAAACAGATATTTTGGTGATAGGAGCAGGCCCAGTGGGGCTGTTTACCGTATTTGAAGCGGGGCTACTCGGCTTGCGCTGTCATCTGATCGATAACCTGGATCGTATCGGTGGGCAATGCACCGAGCTCTATCCAGAAAAGCCCATCTATGATATACCTGGCGTGCCGTTTCAGACAGCCCAGCAGCATATCGACGCCTTGGAGAAACAGATAGCGCCTTTTGAGTACGGGCTGTCGCTGAACCAGCGCGTTGATTCTTTGCAGTCGGTGCCCCCAATGCAAAAGGGGCAAAAGGGGCAAGAAGGGCCAGAGGGGCAAGAAGGTCTTGAAGATTGGCTGGTGACGACCAGCGCAGGCGAACAGTACAGTGCGCGCAATATATTTATTGCCGCAGGAGCAGGAGCCTTTGAGCCCAGGAGGCCCACAGGCATTGACAATCCAGATCACCTGCTAGGTTCGGGCGTCTCTTATGCCGTGCGCAACCGCGAACAATACCGAGATCGCCATGTTGTGATTTTCGGGGGGGGAGACAGCGCGTTGGACTGGAGTGTAGACCTAACCGGATGGGCAAAATCCGTTACTTTGGTGCATCGGCGCGATGCGTTCCGGGGTGCCCCTGCAACTGAACAGGAAATGCGCCAGTTGGTGCACTCTTCAAAAATGAAGCTCATGACGCCTTATGTGATAGATGGAATCATAGCAGAGCAGCAAGTGCAAGCCGTCGTCCTCAAAAACTTTGATACCAGTGAAAGAATCGAAGTACCTTGCGATGAAGTGTTATTTTTGCTGGGGCTCAATAAAAAGTTAGGGCCTATTCTGGATTGGGAACTGGAATTGACTGGCAAGAAAATTGCCGTTAACACGGAAAATTTCGAAACTTCCAGAAAGGGTATTTTTGCTGTGGGGGACATCAACCACTACCCCGGCAAACTGGATTTGATCCTCTCGGGTTTTCATGAGACAACTTTAGCTTGCCAAAAAGCTTATCAAAGGGTGCATCCCGGTACACGTGTTCCATTTGGCTATACCACTTCTAATCAGAAACTGCACAAAGTGTTGGGTGCTGGATAGCGATGGAGCCCGAGAGCGGGTTGGATGCCAACGGCGCCGCCGGGGACCTGATTGAAATAGTCGATCAACTGCTGCCGCAAGTTCAGTGCGGCAGGTGCGGTTATCCAGGATGTTTGGAGTATGCTCGCGCAGTCGTAGAGCGTAAAGAAAACATCAATTGCTGCGCTCCCGGGGGGGATCCAGTGGCGCATGCATTGAGTCAAGCGTTGGAGCGTCCATTTACTAGCGTGGCCGCTTTCCGAAGCCAAGCGATGTACGTAGATCGAGTCGCTCGAATCCGCGAACAAGACTGTATCGGTTGCACGAAATGCATCGAAGTGTGCCCCACTAGCGCCATTGTAGGCGGGCGTAGCATGAGCCATAGTGTACTGGCTGAAGACTGCACAGGATGCGATTTATGCATCCCGCCTTGCCCGGTCGATTGCATAGATCTAATCCCGGTGCATACGCCTATTGCTCCTGAAAGGGCGCGGCAAAAGTTTAAGGACAGAGACCAGCGGCGGCAATATTTCATAGACAATCCCCCTGCCCGTCGTGTGTTGGGCAGAGAATCTCATACCCACCAGCATGCTGTAGCAAATACAGCGCAAGCGTCCGCACGCCAAAAAGGGTTGGAGAAAATTCGAGCGGCCCAAAGCAAAGCAGCCAGTCGGGAGCGCTATGCGCAGGCTGCCTCTGGCAAAGATATGCCTACTGCTCCCAGTAGCAAGGTTCCGCAAGCCAACTCACCTGCGTTACCAAAAGCTGCGTTGAACCCGCCCGTTGTCAAGGAACCGATCCAACACTCGGCAACTGGTTGGCGCGTTCCGCCTGAGAAAGATCGCATCCGCTAAAAACGGAATGAGGGGCAACGCACTCTGAATGCTATTTGTGGCAAAAACCGAGTCGGGACATTGGTAGTTGCACGATACCCTGCCGGCTGAACGGGCAGGATCCGAACAGCCTATCGGTGTTCGGGGTTCGGGCTGTCAAACCTGCAGCCAGCATCCCATTCAGACCTCTGATTGCCATGGGCAGGCATTCCGCCTGCTTTTTTCAGCATTAGAGCTACATGCATCAGGTTCCAAGTCATAAAGGTAGTGTTGCGATTGGTAAAGTCGTTTTCTGGGCCTCCTGATCCTGGGTCCAAGTAGGATGGCCCCGGGCCAGCTTCACCGAGCCAGCCTGCATCGGCCTGAGGCGGGATGGTATACCCGAGATGTTGCATCGAATACAGGATATTCATTGCGCAGTGCTTAGCGCCATCCTCGTTGCCTGTAATCAGACATCCACCGACCTTGCCGTAATACGCATACTGCCCAGCAGCATTTAAATCGCTGGAAGAAGCGTAAAGCCGCTCTATTGCTTGCGTACAGATGGATGACTTATCGCCCAGCCAGATAGAGGATGCAAGAACCAGAATATCTGCCTGCTCGACCTGCTTGTAGATTTGCGGCCAATCGTCTTGCTTCCAGCCAAATTGAGTCATATCAGGGTACACGCCTGAGGCAACCTGATAATCAACCGGCCGCAGCGTGGTAACAGACACGCCGTTTTTTTCCATAATGGCCTGCGAAATATCGATAAGACCCTGAGTATGTGACAGTTGCGGCGATGGTTTCAAAGTACAGTTCAAGAAAAGCGCCTTGAGGCCCGAGAAATCCCACTGACTGGTTTCGCAATCTTTGAGTTGCTGTTCGTTTAATGCCATGTGCTTGAAGACCTATTACCGTTAGATGGCAGGGCACACAAGTGCGCCTTCTGAGTATCCTGTATTTTAGGTATTAAAAAGTCTCTTCAACGTGAAATGAGAAAACTAAACACCCGCGTTCTAAGAGAATAGCAAACCGCAGAGGGCTACCGCTATTTAGCGACTGTCTTTGCTTGGGCGGCTATGGCGTTTTCTGTCATTTTCCAGCAGATACTGTTTTCTGATGCGGATATCTGCTGGTGTAACCTCGACCAGTTCGTCCACATCGATAAAGTTGAGAGCTTCTTCCAAGCTGTATTTCAAGGGAGGCGTGAGCTGTATAGCATCGTCTTTACCCGATGCGCGAATATTGGTGAGCTGTTTGCCCTTCAGAGGGTTGACAACCAAATCATTATTTCGAGTATGGATGCCTACCACTTGGCCTTCGTAGACCGCTTCGTTGGGGCCTATCAGCATTTGCCCTCTGGATTGCAGGTTATACAATGCAAAGCCCAGTGCTTTTCCCGAGCCATTCGATATCAGAACCCCGTTCTTTCGCTGCCCGTAGCTCTGGTTGGTTTTTGGGGCATAGTGTGCGAACAAACGGTGCATCAGCGCTGATCCAGAGGTCAAGGCCATCAACTCATTCTGAAAACCCATCATCCCTCTGGTACTGACTAAAAATTCCAATTGCTCGCGTCCTTTAAGGTCCGGCTGTAGTTTCTGTAATACACCGCCGCGTTCTTGCATCCTTTGAATGACGCTACCCTGATGTTGTGCTTCTATATCCAGTGTCACAGTCTCGTAAGGCTCGCACAACTGACCATCCTGCTCTTTGTCAATAATTTGCGGGCTAGAAACAGCCATCTCATAGCCTTCGCGGCGCATCTTTTCAATGAGTACCGATAAATGCAGCTCGCCCCTTCCAGATACTTCAAACTGCTCCCCGCTACTGTACCTGCGCACCGAAAGCGCCACATTATGCAACGATTCTTTTTGCAAGCGGTCTCCCAGTTGCCGCGCAGTCACATAGGTACCAGATAGCCCTGATAGCGGTGAAGTGTTGGCTTGAAAAGTCACGCTGATGGTGGGCTCGTCTATTTGCAAAGGCGGCAACCCTTCGGGGTGTTCAGGTGCAGTGATGGTATCTGAAATATGCAATTCGTCGATACCAGCTACAGCCAGTATATTGCCGGCCTCTGCGACTGGCACCTCGACCCGACCGAGACCCTTGAAGCCGAATATCTGATTGAGTTTGCCTTTACGCTGTGCCCCATTCCGATCGATGGAAATCACTGAAGCTCCGCGCGCCGCACGCCCTCTTTTTACCCGGCCAATACCGATCACACCCAGATAACTGGAGTAGTCCAGTTGCGAGATTTGCATTTGAAACGGCTGATCAGGCTCTACAGGGGGTGGTGGCACTGAATCGATGATTGTTTGGAACAACAGATCCATGTTGTCAGTTACGTTGTCGGGATCTGCGGTTGCATAGCCTTGTATCGCCGAGGTATACAGCACTGGGAAGTCCAGCTGCTGATCGCTGGCACCTAACAGATCAAACAGTTCGAAAGTTTGATCCAGCACCCAATCGGCGCGTGCATTGGGGCGGTCTATTTTGTTGATGACGACGATGGGGTTCAGATTGTGTGCAAAGGCTTTTTGGGTGACAAAGCGGGTCTGGGGCATGGGCCCTTCTACCGCATCAACCAGTAACAACACAGAATCAACCATGCTCAGTATACGTTCCACTTCGCCACCAAAATCTGCATGGCCAGGTGTATCTACGAGGTTAATCTGATGTTGCTTCCAGGAAATAGCGCAATTCTTGGCCAAAATCGTGATGCCGCGTTCTTTTTCCAGATCATCATTATCCATCATACGCTCAGCGCTTTGCTGGCCTTGGATACTGCCTGATTGCATCAAAAGCTGATCGATCAACGTGGTTTTTCCATGGTCTACATGAGCAATAATGGCCACGTTACGCAGTTTCAAGGCGTCTGTTTGAGGTTGATCCGACATCTAATACTTTGAAGTTATGGGGTTGTGGCAGGTCAGGGTTGGCTGCCCTTTGAGTGATGTAATACTTAGGTTGTGGCAGGCTAGGGTTAGCTGCCCTTTGAGTGATCCGGAAAACGACGCACCCGCTCTGCAGCAGCTTTCATCTGGCGGGCATTGAGACGTATGAAGCCAGTGGCATCCCCTTTTTCGTCGTCGCCTGCTTGTTCAAATGACGCCGCATGATCATCGTACAGGCTGTAGGGTGATGAGCGCCCAAGAACCTGCATACTGCCTTTGTAAAGATAGAGCCTAACCTCTCCTTCGAGCCAGTGACGGCTGTGATCCATCAGCAACTGTAGCGCTTCTCGCTCAGGCGAAAACCAATAACCGTTATAGACCAGTTCAGCGTAGCGAGGAGCCAGCGAATCTTTTAGGTGCGCCAGGCCACCATCCAGAATAATGGATTCCAACGCTCTACGAGCCTTGAATAACAGAGAACCACCGGGGGTTTCGTAGCAGCCCCGAGATTTCATACCTACATAGCGGTTTTCGACGATATCGATGCGCCCGATACCATGCATGCCGGCTAACTGGTTGAGTTTTTCCATGATACCAGCAGGGGACAGTACACGGCCATCAATGCTAATAGGGTCTCCCTGTTTGAAGCCAATACATACTTCCTGGCCGGTATCAGGTGCATCCTCTAGAGATTGAGTACGCAGCCAGATATCCGGGTTTGGTGTGCAGGCTGGATCTTCCAGATGCCCGCCTTCATAAGAGACGTGCAGCAAATTGGCATCCATGGAGCAGGGAGGATCCCCACCTCGGCGCATTTCGACCGGGATCTTATTCTCTTTACAGTAATTGACCAAATCGACTCGGCCTTTGAATTCCCACTCACGCCAAGGAGCAATAATTTGCAGCTCTGGTGCTAAAGCCAAAAAAGCCAGCTCAAAACGAACCTGATCGTTGCCTTTACCGGTCGCCCCATGAGCCACGGCGTCTGCGCCTGTTTCTCGGGCTATTTCCACCAGCCGGCGTGCAATTAAAGGCCGGGCAATAGAGGTGCCCAACAGGTATTCACCTTCGTAAACTGCATTCGCTCGAAACATGGGAAAGATATAGTCGCGTGCAAATTCTTCGCGCATATCTTCCACAAATATTTCTGTGATGCCCGCAGCTGTGGCTACTCTGCGCGCCTTTTCTACTTCTTCGCCTTGACCGATATCTGCAGTAAAGGTGACAATTTCGCAGTTGTAGCGTTGGATGAGCCAAGCCGCCATAGCGGCAGTATCCAAGCCGCCTGAATAGGCTAAGGCCACTTTTTTGGGTGGTTGGGTTTTCATAAATGATTACATCTTGACAGGCTTGAAAGAACACAGAAGCCAGCCGAATATGCTAGAGCACGCTGTGAAATTGATGGGCATGGCGAGTACGGCTGTCATTGCCGATCTATTGCTCACTCGGCTCACAGCAACTAAGATATTAGCCGGTTTTGCACACCGCACCCGTTAAATTACAACAGAATGGCAATACAAGGAGTGGGCATGTTGACAAAATATACATCCGTTAAAAAGGGAAAAGTTGAGGGAATAGTAGGGGCTATAGTTCAATTCCGAGGCACTCGCTGGCTCTTACAGAGATCGCTAGTGGCTTCGGTATTTGTTATTTTATCGAGCTTTGGCAACAATCCGGCATTGGCGCAACCCAACGCCATTATTGCACCTGAAAGCCGAATCCATCCTGTATACGCACCACAGGCGATGGCTGTTAGCCAACACTTTCTAGCCAGTCAGGTGGGCAGTGAAATTTTAGCCTCTGGTGGCAATGCAGTTGACGCAGCAGTCGCTACTGGCTTCGCCTTAGCAGTGGTATTACCGCGCGCTGGCAATCTAGCTGGCGGCGGTTTTATGTTGATTCATTTGGCAGATAGCAACCAAACACTTGCAATAGACTATCGCGAAATGGCGCCCGCCAAGGCCAGCCGAGATATGTACCTGGATCTGAAAGGCGAAGCAGATACGCAGCTTTCACGTTTTTCACACCTGTCAGCAGGAGTACCTGGCACAGTAGCAGGCCTGCATTATGCCTGGAAGAATCACGGCAGCCTGCCATGGAAAAAGCTGATAGCGCCCGCTATCCGGCTTGCGGACAAAGGCTTTGCAGTCACCCCCTCTTTGTACACTGCCTTGAATCGTGCGCGGCATCTAAAGAGTAACGAAGAAGCTCGGGCAGTGTTTTATGAGCCAGACGGCTCTCCTAAAGGAATTGGCACGACCCTGACACAGTCTGATTTGGCCAATACCTTGCGTGCTATCGCCCGAAATGGCCCAGACGCATTCTATAAAGGAGCAATCGCTGATGCTATCGTTGCCGAAATGGAGCGCGGCGGCGGCTTGATCAACCATACAGATTTGGCCAACTACACTGTCGTTGAGCGTGCTCCCCTGCAAGGCCAATACCGAGGCTATGATGTTGTAACCATGCCTCCACCCAGTTCAGGCGGTATCCACCTCATACAGATACTGAACATATTGGAGGGCTTTGACCTAGCGAGTCTTGGGCATCTGTCCGCTGCATCCTTACATCTGCAGGCCGAAGCTATGAAACCTGCATATGCCGATCGGGCGCTCCATTTGGGCGATAGCGACTTCTACCCGGTGCCTGTTGACTGGCTGCTCTCTAAAGATTACGCTGCCCAGCTACGCAAGGAAATCAGTATTAACCGGCAGCGACCGTCTGATGAAATCTCTGCCAGCTCTCCTGTTCAAACGAGGCAGCCTCGGTTGGAACACGTGGAGACCACGCATTTTTCTATTGTTGATACACAGGGCAATGCGGTCAGCAACACCTATACCCTGAACTTCAGCTTTGGCTCGGGCATTATGGTGCCAGGAACCGGCATGCTGCTCAACAATGAGATGGATGATTTTTCAGCAAAACCCGGCGTAGCAAACGCTTACGGCCTGCTCGGTAGCGAGGCTAATGCCATTGCTGCTCACAAACGGCCCCTGAGCTCCATGACGCCGACAATGGTCTTTAAAGACGGGCAATTGCGGTTATTGACGGGTTCGCCAGGTGGTAGCCGAATCATTACCGCAGTGTTGCAGCATCTGGTCAATATGATTGATTACCGGCTCAATGTTGCGGAAGCGATTTATGCCCCCAGAATTCATCACCAATGGCAGCCACCTCAACTATTCCACGAACGGGATTTCAGCCCCGACACTCTCAAATTGCTCAGGCAGCTCGGACACAATTTAAAGCTAATGAGGCCATCTGGTAGCTTGCAGGCCATCGCTATCACAGAAGACGGCATCCGCCTTGGAGCCACAGACCCCAGACGCGGCGACGGACGAGCGGTCGGTTTTTAGCTAGATTGTCAGGCTGTTTTCAGTTGCTCGCGCAAGTGTTCCGTTTCGTCGCGTAGTTGAGCGGCCTGCTCAAACTCCAGATTATTGGCGTGCTCGTACATCCTGCTTTCCAGTTGGGTGATCAGCCGGCTCAATTCGGTGCCATTCATCATGGCGATATCTCGATCGCTTTTACCCGAGGGACGTTTGTTTTTAGGTTGAGCGCGGGTGTTGACCAAGCGCGCGCCTTGCATCATGTCTTGTACTTCTTTTGAAATCCCTCGAGGCGTAATACCGTGGGATTCATTGAAAGCCAGCTGAATCTTACGTCTGCGAGCAGTTTCATCCATGGCTTTCTGCATAGACTGAGTGATACGATCGGCGTAAAGGATTGCCCGCCCATTCAGGTTGCGCGCCGCACGGCCAATGGTCTGAATCAAAGAACGTGCAGAACGCAAAAAACCCTCTTTGTCTGCATCCAGTATCGCTACTCGGGATACTTCGGGCAGATCGAGGCCTTCACGCAGTAGATTAATGCCGACCAATACATCAAAGTGCCCCAAACGTAAATCCCTGATAATCTCTACACGCTCGACGGTTTCAATATCCGAATGCAGATAGCGAACTCTGACGCCGTTTTCTTGTAGGTAATCCGTCAAATCTTCTGCCATGCGTTTCGTCAAAGTGGTCACCAGAATGCGCTCAGATTGCGCGGTAACCAAACGGCATTCACTCATCAAATCATCGACTTGGCTTATGACTGGCCGTATTTCAATTTCCGGATCTATCAAGCCTGTAGGCCTGACTATCAGTTCGATGGTCTGACTGTTGCGCTCAAGTTCATAATCCGCCGGGGTCGCAGAAACATAGATACGTTGGTGTGGCAATGCCTCCCATTCTTCAAAACGCAAAGGCCGGTTGTCTAGAGCCGAAGGCAGTCTGAACCCATGTGCCACTAATGTTTCTTTGCGCGAACGATCCCCTCGATACATGGCCGATAATTGGGGTAAGGTGGCATGCGATTCATCGACGATGAAAAGCGTATCTTGCGGAACGTAGTCAAACAAGGTAGGTGCAGCTTCATCGGGCGCACGTTTTGAAAAATGGCGGCTGTAGTTCTCGATACCGTTGCAATACCCCAATTGTTCTAGCATCTCCAGATCGTAGCGAGTGCGCTGCTCTAATCTTTGATGTTCGACCAAATGGCTTCCCGCCTTTAATTTTTGCAGGCGCTCATCCAATTCGTTTTCGATGGTCGATATCGCCTGATCTACAACCTCCTTGGGCGTCACATAATGGCTTTTGGGATAGATAGTTGCTCGAGGCACTGACTGTTGCACATCACCAGTCAGAGGGTCGAACCAGCTTAGTTTTTCGACCTCATCATCAAAGAGTTCTACCCTAAGGGCTTGGCGGTCTGAATCGGCGGGAAATATGTCGATCACATCGCCGCGTGAACGGTAGGAGGCCCTCTTGAACTCCACATCATTGCGATTGTATTGCAGCTCAGCTAAGCGCTGCAAAATACTGCGTTTATCCACTAGTGTTCCGATTTCTAGATGCAGCAACATGCTCATATAAGAATTAGGGTCGCCCAAGCCATAGATGCACGAAACGGTACAGACAACTACTACATCGCGCCGTTCCATGAGGGCTTTGGTTGCCGACAACCGCATCTGTTCGATGTGATCGTTGATCGAAGAATCTTTCTCTATATAAGTATCTGAGGCTGGTACGTAGGCCTCCGGCTGGTAATAATCGTAATAAGAAACAAAATATTCCACCGAATTGCGCGGCAAAAACTGCTTGAATTCACTATAGAGTTGCGCGGCAAGTGTTTTATTGTGCGCGATAATCACAGCAGGGCGTTGTACTTGCTCGATAGTTTTGGCAACCGTAAAGGTTTTGCCGCTGCCTGTTACTCCGAGTAACACCTGCTCCAGCAACCCATCATTGACCCCTTGAACCAGCGCTTTGATGGCATCGGGCTGATGCCCAGCCGGCTGGTAATTCGATACTACTTCAAAGCTCCTGCTCTGTTTGCCATCTATCGGTTCACAGGCTTCGGCCGGTTTGTCAAAAGTCATGGGCAGTACATGAATTGCAGATCACGAATCTAAAGGAGCAATACTGAGCTTGAATCAAGCTCACGGCTATTCGGTGCAGCAAACAACAGAAACAGCATACCGTCTCTATGCCCCCCCAGTGATACCAGGTCATACCAGGTCATACCAGGTCATGCAAGCTCAGGCAAGGTCAAGCATTGTCACTATGGTCCAGATGCATGCCATTGTTTTCATATGAACTTTTACTATTATAGGCCTCATCCAGCCCAGCCAAAAACCAGCAACTGTGTAGATCTTGTGCAGAATATATCAGTAGATGTAGCCTTCTAAAGAGCCTCCTCTCATTCTCGCAAGTTTTCGGGAACACAGTCAGGCGCACATGCAGTTTGAGCCGCTCATTAAAATACACGCTTCAGCCCCTGACTTACCTGTATTCCAGAGCTCTGACTGCAGTTTGAGTGACTTACTATATTCGATATTTTGATGCCTCAGGATCACAGCCCACCAGAACATGAAGCCCGCACCAGCCCTCAGGATAGACCTGATTTGGCCGAGGTTGTTTCAACACGCCTGTCGCGACGGCAGTTGCTGGCATCAGCAGCTGGCTTAGGGGTTGCCTCCATGCTGGTCTCTTGCTCCAGTTCAGACGCAAATGCTACAACCAGTTTGTTTGGGTTTTCAGAGCCCGGTTGGTTGCCCGATGGTCATTTGCACCTACCGCCTGGTTATCAAGCCAATGTCTTGCTACGCTGGGGGGATCCGATCACCAACCCACAGGCTTTGTTTAACCCCGAATACCAAACCGGGCTCATTCAGCAACAACAATTTGGCTATAACTGTGATTTCACAGCTTTCATGCCCTTTTCGCGCAACAGCCAGGATTCTGACAGAGGGCTGCTGGTGGTTAATCACGAATTTACTATCGCGCCTTTGATGTATTCGGGATCTCCCCTGCCCTCTCAACTGACACCGAATCAGCTGAGAGCCGAGATGGCTGCACAGGGTGCTAGTGTTGTAGAAATCTACCGCGACCGATCGGGTTGGCAATACAATCCCACCTCCGGCTACAACAGGCGTATCACTCCGCATACACCAATGCGCTTTGATGGCCCGGCTGCAGGTCATGAGCGTTTGCAATTAAACCGGCGCGATGGCATGCATACCAACGGCACTTGGAATAATTGCGGCGGTGGCGTCACGCCTTGGGGGACAGTGCTTTTAGCAGAAGAAAACTTCAATTTTTATTTCAAAGGTCAGCCTTCAGCTGGCCCCGAGGCTGAAAACCATGCGCGCTACGGAGTGACAGGCGAGGCGTTCTTTAACTGGTACAAGGCCGAAGAGCGCTGGAATTTAAATTTGGACCCTAGCTATCCTCTGCACGCCGGCTGGATCGTCGAGTTTGACCCCTACAACCCCGAAGATATGCCTGTCAAGCACACTGCACTAGGGCGCATGAAGCATGAAGGCTGCACGCTGACCCTGAGTCACAAAGGACACGTGGTCGCTTATATGGCCGATGATCAGGAATTTGAATACCTGTACCGCTTTATCAGCCGGTATCCTATGACTTCAGCTGCCGCGCAACAGAAACTGGTACTGAGCGAAGGCGAATTGTCGGTAGCCAGTTTCAATGCAGACGGTCAACTGCTTTGGCGCCCGCTCATCTACGGGCAAGGGCCGATTACTCCTGCCAATGGCTTTCACAGCCAAGGTGATGTCATGCTCAACACCAGACGCGCTGCAGATCTGATGGGAGCTACCCCCCTTGACCGTCCGGAAGGCATCGCCATCAACCCGCAAACAAACCGCATCTACTGCAGCATGACCAGCAATAAAAGCCGCACACAACCTCATGCCGCCTCACCTCGGGCTAACAATCCCTATGGGCACATACTCGAGTTGATACCAGGGCCCGATGGTCATCATTCTGAAACTTTTACTTGGGAAATCTTTTTGTTAGCCGGCCGCAATGATGAAGAAGCGGGCTTTCAACATCCTGCATCCACGGAAGGGAGTTATTTTGTCAACCCCGACAATCTGGTCTGCGACGCTGGCGGCAATCTGTGGATAGCAACAGATGGTGCCCCGGATTTTGGTCTGGCCGATACTTTGATGGTTTGCGGGCTTTCGGGTGACAAGCGGCGTTACGCCAGCCGTTTTTTAACCGCTCCTGCTGGTGCGGAAGTAACAGGCACGTCCTTTACCCCCGATGGTAGCACTCTGTTCCTATCTATTCAGCATCCGGGAGCCTCACGAACCAGCCATTTCCACCAGCCTCTAAACCGCTGGCCAGACTTTCACCCAGATTTACCACCTAGACCTTCTGTCATTGCTGTTCATAGAACGGATGGTGGCACTTTATTGCGCTGAACCCTCATGGATCAAGCCGACACAGAACACGCATAGCAGCCTGTGCTTTTATAATAAAAGACCGTATCCCCGATAGCTCAATTGGTAGAGCGTACGGCTGTTAACCGTCAGGTTGTAGGTTCGAGTCCTACTCGGGGAGCCATCAAGTGCGTAACTGATGCAGCCTGCATGCCCACACAACAGACCTGCGAAACCATGCCAGATGTTATTTGGGCTGAACTCAAAACCATAATGCCATGTGCCTTTGCGCTGCTGCTATAGGGGTAGATGCCAACTGGCCTGTTGTACTAGTAGGCAATCGGGATGAGTTCTTTAGCCGCCCGACCCAGCCTCTACACCGTTGGGAAGCCCGACCGCTGTTGGCAGGAAAAGACCTAGTAGCCGGCGGAACTTGGCTGGCCATTGATCCTACCAGCGGCCGCTGGGCGGCTTTGACTAATGTCCGTCAGCAGGCAGACGCAAACCAGCAATACCAGACCAGAGGGGTCTTGATCCCTCAGACAATCTGTGCGGATGATATATGGGCATCCATGCAGCAACTGCGCCATCAGACCCACAAATACCTTCCGTTCAACTTGATCGCAGGCGATGCCACACAGGCCTATACTCTTGGCAGCCAGCAACAACAATTGGCGCACTTGAAACCCCCTTTTGTGCGTACCTTATCCAATTGTTGCCTATCGATTTTCTGGCACAAACAAAGGCATCTGCAACAAGATTTGCACGCCTTGCTTGCTCAAAGCCACAACCTGTCTGGCATTGATTTGTTGCACCGATGCGCCCAGATGATGCGTCAAGCCCCACTGCATATAGATCAACCTTCGGCAGGGGACGACAGTGCGGCCGCTATTACCAAAGGACGTTTTCTCATTTCCGAAAACTACGGCACGCGCTCTACTACTGTTGTTTTGTGGCGATCAGCAGATGAATATTTGCTGCTTGAAATTCAATATTGCGCAAACAACGGAGCAGTTGCCACTACGACTTTGTGCCGAAAAGAAGCAAATAGCCAAGAAATCTGGGTGACAACATGAGTTGGAACCTCTGGCTTAAAGGCTGCGCAACACGACAAACCTATAACAGAGGGTAACTTCCATGCTGAAGAAACTATTGTGGATATCGGTCATTGCCTGCTGTTTGGTATGGAGCCCCAGTAGAGTTACAGCCCTATCTAGTGCTGGCAACCAACATGTAGGGCGTGATGCAGCCAGCTCTTATAACAGGCAAGGGTTGGCCGCATACCGCAAACAAAAATTTGAAAAAGCAATAGAGTATTTTTCTAGCGCGCTGCTCTATAAAGCGGATTTTGCTGAGGCTTACAACAACAGAGGCAATGCTTATTACCATCTGAAAGACTACAGCAATGCCCGCAGAGACTACGATCAGGCTATTGAAATCCGCGCCAACTTTGCCGAAGCTTACAATAACAGGGGTAATCTGCACTATGCAGACAACCAGCTAGAAGCGGCTCTGGAAGACTATGCCCGTGCCATTGCACACCGCCCGCATTACAGCAACTCCTATTACAACCGCGGCAATGTTTTCTACGAACAGCGCCAATACTTCCAAGCCATTGAAGACTATAGTCAGGCATTGCTGCTAGAACCCGACTTTGCTTCCGCATTGCTCAACAGAGGGTTGGCCCATCACCAGTTGGGGTTGGTACATCAAGCACGGATCGATATCAAACAGGCGCTTCAGCTGGCGAAAAAACAAAAAGACAAGCCTTTGGTTCAACTGGCTCAAGATGCACTGCTTAGTTTTTAAAGGGCAGAACGGCAGTTTATGGCAGTTAATACAAGCTATCAACAACACCAGCTCTGGATAGAATAAAGCATAGGTACACGGACGCATTGCAGTCTTGCATATATATGAGCGAAACATCTGACATAGCCCATCCGCTACAGGATGCCGAAAGCGAACAAGACATACAGACGATTTGTTTCTCTGATTCAGCCCAACGCTATTTGGCTGACTTACTGGATAAAAAGCAACCTGAGGTTGTTCACATCCGTATTTTTGTCACCGAACCCGGTACAGCAAACGCAGAAACCTGCGTTTCTTACTGCCCGGAGGGCAATCAAGAACAGGATGATATGCTCATGGAGCTGGATCGCTTCAAAGCGTATATCGAGGCCCGCAGTTGGCCTTTTCTCTCGGAAGCCCAGATTGATTACGACGAAAATGCACTAGGCGGTCAACTCACCATTCGGGCTCCCAATGCGCGTCTGCCACGGCTTAGCAGTGACAGTAGCCTTGAAGAGCAAGTCAACTACGTGCTCTGGAATGATGTCAACCCGATGCTTGCCAGCCATGGCGGGCAGGTAAGCCTTGTGGAAGTGACCGAAGAGGCTATAGTCGTACTGCGTTTCTCAGGAGGCTGCCAAGGCTGTGGCATGGTCGACATGACTCTTAAAGATGGCATTGAAACTACTTTGAAAGACAAGTTGCCGGCAATTACAGCGGTACGAGATATTACAGATCACAGCAACAGCGAGAACGCCTGGTTCAAAGGCTGATGCTTGCTCTTGCTCGGGCGATGCTACTATGACCCAAGCGTCCGCAGAAGCAGAAGCGCTATACCAAAGCCTGCAGGCCACCCGAGCACCTTTGATTTTGACCGGAGCTGGGGTCAGCACAGATAGCGGCATCCCAGATTTTCGCGGACCTTCCGGCTACTGGACTAAGAATCAACCCGTACTGTTTCAAGATTTTGTCGCCTCTGAGTCAGTTCGATTGGAGTCTTGGCGCAAAAGCTTTGACTCTGGGCTGGATTTTTCCCAGATACAACCTAATGTCAGCCATTATGCAGTCGCTGAATTGATGCGACAGTGGCCGCATGCACATCTGGTTACCCAGAATGTAGATGGGCTGCACCAAAAAGCCGGCAACTACCCAGAGCGCATCATCGAAATACATGGCAATGCCACTTACGCTAGCTGTCTGAGCTGCAATACTAGATATGAACTCGAAGCGATACAGGGCCAGCTCGAAGCAAAACCCAACAAGGCACCCTCTTGTGTGGATTGTGGAGGGATCGTAAAACGGGCCACTATCTCATTTGGGCAAGCGATGCCCGAAGCAGAGACCGAGCGTGCGTTCGAGCTCGCCAAAAATTGCGACCTGATTCTGGTGCTTGGTACTTCGTTGGTAGTCTATCCAGTGGCAGAGCTGCCCGAAACTGCCGTGCGCCACCGAGCCGTTTTTGCCTTGTTCAATCAGCAAGAAACGCCTCTGGATTCTCTGGCAGATATTCGCTCATTCTCCCCTTTGGCTGAAGACATGGGGGCACTACTGGAGCAATTGGGCAATGCCTCTGCCTTGCCAGCTGCGGCTACAGATTGAAGCGGTATTGGGCGCTGATCCCCAATTCGGTCTGGTCGTAACTATAGTCCGGGATACTGGACGAAAGCTCGCTGGTTGAATAGCGCAGGCTCATATCCCAGCTCGGAAT
>JBPCXB010000146.1:0-1402 GCA_051008935.1 Gammaproteobacteria bacterium
AATACACAGACTTTTTATTTCGCTGGATGCACATCGCTTTTGGTATCCTCTGGATCGGGTTGCTTTACTACTTCAACTTCGTCCAAACCGAATACTTTAAAGAAGCCGAAGCAGATGCCCGCAAGGATGCTCTGCAAAAACTGGCACCTAGAGCCCTGTTCTACTTCCGATGGGCTGCCGCACTAACCTTTCTAACTGGGGCTGTGCTGCTTGTCTTTATTGCCCACAAGTCGGGTGGTTTCCAGCTGGGCAACCTCAGTTTGGATATTACACTGGGCGCCCTGATGGGTACCATCATGATGTTGAATGTATGGCTGATCATCTGGCCCAATCAGCGCAAAGTAATAGCTGGTGCCGCCGATGCTGCCCAAGCTGCCCCCAAAGCCGCTATTGCCTCTCGCACAAACACCTTGCTATCCTTGCCCATGCTCTACTTCATGGTCTCTTCAGCCCATCAGACTCAGGGCAGCCTGTTTGCCTACAACAGCGTAGATGGCATAGCTGGCGTCAGTACTGTAGCGCTATTAGCCACTCTAGCAATCATTACTCTGCTCGAAGCCAACGCAATCTGGATGCGCAAGATGGGGCCAATGGCTTCAGTAGCAGGTGTCATCCATTCCAGCATCGGCCTAACTGTAGTAATGGCGCTCGCGGTCAACTATCTCTAATGCCAATGCGCCTGTGACAGGTTCTGCCCTAAGGTAGCACCAGCTGCAGGCGCATTGCAGGCTGCGCACCATTTACGGCCAGTAGATTTAATCTGAAGTTCCTGTACGCCCTGATATGCCCTGTTAACGCTCAGGAATCTGTCGCGCGTGTCGGTTGCGTTTGTTCATCAGGTGGGGTGGGCGATGGGGTTCGAACCCACGACAACCGGAATCACAATCCAGGGCTCTACCACTGAGCTACGCCCACCGTCAGACTGCATTTTATATCACAAACCCCGCGCTGATTTCCTGCATCCCTAAACCATTGAACCACCTACACGCATCTCCAAGCCTTAAGGCAATGCAGCCAAAAGCTGGCAGGCAACGGCAAAGCTCCAAATCCTTAGCTATAGGAGCAATTGGAGCGACTGGCAGCACCGGCAAAACCCGCTATCCTGCTACCAAAATATCTGTAGCGTTGACCGCTGGCCTATTATTGCTCAGCCTGCTACCTGCACCGTGCCTGAGCAGGCCCGATGGGGCGAATAACCAAATCTCTATCCTTACCTACAACGTCCAAAATCTGTTTGATACCCAAAAAGACCCTCTGGCTTCCGATCAGACCTACCTGCCGGCAAGCGTGAAACAAAACAGACCCCAGCACGCCGCATTCTGCCAAGAATTGAAATACCGCAGTTGGCAGAAAGAATGCCTGAAACTGGATTGGAATCAAGAAACATTAGATACCAAGCTGC
>JBPCXB010000147.1:0-1182 GCA_051008935.1 Gammaproteobacteria bacterium
TTTTGCCATTACTACCAGTGACCAAAACGACCTGCGCACCTGAAGCATCTGGCTTTCTGACGGCTTGCACAAACACATCCAGATCTGAATACAGCTTTAATCCGGCTCGCTGTACCTGCTCTACCAACGGATGCCAAGGTGGAATACCTGGGCTGGCAATGGCACTCTCAGCCCATTGCAGCCATTGTTCAGGCCACACTTCGGTAGCGAGAACTGCTTCCGGCCGGATGCCCGATTCTTCTAAGCTATTCTCCAATTGCGACAAGCGTTCCGCATCCGGTTCCACGAGCGCAAAGGGTACCTGCATGCGCTGCAGATACCGAGCCACAGACAAAGCCGTTGCCCCTCCACCCAAAATCAGGCATGGACCCTTCAAGGGATGCTGCACCTGATCCATTTCTACAGAAGCCTCATCACGAATAAAGCTGCTGTCAATGCAAAGACAATAGCCAGCACCACCAAAATTTGGCCCATCGGGCTGCGTTTCTTGCTCATTTCTTATTACGCTTCCTTCTGTATCTGCAATTCAAGTCAAAGTGATGGTCAACAAAGCGGCAGTCAGCGACAGCGCCACCAACACCACAGTAATAATCCAAAACCTTATAGTAATACGGGTTTCAGGCCATCCCCCCAACTCCAGATGGTGATGAAAAGGCGCCATTCGAAACAGCCGGCCGCCACTCGACCATCGGAACCAGAAAATCTGTAACACCACCGATACCCCTTCTAGCACAAAGACACCGCCCATCAGCAGCAAAAAAATATGCTGATTCAGGATAATGCCGATCATGCCCAGCACTCCACCCAGTGCCAATGCACCAGTATCCCCCATGAATAATCGAGCCGGCGGTGCGTTAAACCACAAGAAAGCCAACAGGGCTCCAGCTAGAGCGCCCGCAAAGAGAAATGCGCCTCGGCCACCGGGTAAATGCGGCAAGCCCGAAAAAGCATCCCCCACAATTAAAGGATCGGATAACAAACCCAGAATCCCCAAACCGCCGGCAACTAGAAGCACCGGAATAGTCACCAGCCCATCCAAACCATCCGAAAGATTAACGGCATTGGTAATGAACACCAACAGCAGGCAAGAACCAACGTACCAAAGCACAGGCGACCAAGGCCCGGTATTACCCACAAAGGGTACAAAAGCACCAGTACCCGAGATACCAGCTTGTTGAATAC
>JBPCXB010000148.1:0-1426 GCA_051008935.1 Gammaproteobacteria bacterium
AAGCGGAACAATTATGAACACAAGCTGATGCTGTAGATTAGACTGCAAAGTGTATGAAAACTGTACTCTCTTACCAAAAGTACAGCCTGCTCGCTCATTACCTCAAAGTTAAGCGGGACTTAAGGGCTTGCGCCTGGCTGCAGTCTGTTGTCTCCCCTCGTGATACACGTTCCCGGCTCAGGCAGCAGTTGCAAACCTGCAGCCAGAATCCACAACAAGGCTGGCACGATCAAAACCAACACTACGACAGTTTGCAAGAAACGTTTCAGGCGGCACAGAATCGCTATGACGCTTATAGGGCAGCAAACGCCCTGCCTGACCATCCAGCCACTCTTGAAAATTTTGAGAAACAAGATGCAGAATCAGCCAGACAACTGGAAACCAAGGTCTGGATTGAATGGCTCTATCGTGAGCAGCAACGCCAGCAGGGCTGCTCTGCGCAAGTGACAACCCGTGATAAAACGGTCCCCCGGCTCTCCATGACCCACGCCTGGCCAATGGTCACGACTCGAGCCAGTACCGTACAGCTGCTCAGAACACTTCGCGACCAGCCGATTCCTGCCCACTATTTGCTGACAACCGGCAAACACGCCCTTGCGCTCAGTATTGAAAAAGACCGGCTGACCCTGTTTGATCAGAACGCCCCCTGCTATATCCGGGAAACGCATCCAGACGATGCTGATTCACTCGCCAGTGAACTCTTTGATGCCCTGGCCATTCAGCCGGAGTGTAGCATGAAGGTTGACGACAGTGGCATGGTTATTAGCTGTGGCACCTTAATTAGCTGTGGCACCTTAATTAGCTGTGGCACCTTAATTAGCTGTGGCACCTTATCCACTGCTCTCCCACCTTCATCGGAGATCAGCTGGGAAGCCATAGAGCCCGTCATTGAGCAACTGATGAACCATCGGGTCGCGGTATGGACGCTTCAGGCCGTTCTGCCCGCCGATGCCAGCCATCACCAAAAAACAGAATCAGACTGGCATACCCAGTGGCTGGCTGAGAACTTGTCACAACGCTTCCCGGTACCGGCCAATACCCTTGATTCGGACGGCTACAGCCCCCTGCACCTGGCCAGTCGGCTGGGTAACCTCGCCAGCGTTGAAGCGTTGATAGCTGCAGGGGAAGATCCAGCACTGTCAACACCCGAAGGACTAACAGCCTTCGACCTGGCCTGCGGTCGTTACCCTCAGATATCCGAACGTTTACAGCAGACATTGCAGGAGCAGGGAATAGCCGCTGCCTGTGACCCGGACCAGGCCAACAACCGTTCGCCTGTTGCTTCATAAACCCTGGCGACCTTCCCAGGCACCTCTGCCCGACAACCTGATGCAGGCACATCATGATACCCTGCAAAACCGACTTCCTGGAGAAACGGTATCAGGTCATGGATCAACATTCCCTCCTCCTTCACAAGACCATTGTC
>JBPCXB010000149.1:0-1067 GCA_051008935.1 Gammaproteobacteria bacterium
TTTGCGTTATATCTGATCTGTCTGGTGGCTTTAGTGGCGTTCTGACACCTGATTGATGGTGTATTTGGGGATTTCAATGACCAAGGGTTCATCAGACGGATACACCTGACAACCCAAGCGCGAAACCGGCTCCAGCCCCCAAGCCTTATCGAGCAGGTCTTCTTCGTCGTCACTGGCCGGTGGAAGCGATGCGAATCCTTTGCGTACCAACACATGGCAGGTGGTACAAGCGCAAGACATTTCGCAGGCGTGTTCGATATTGATCTGAGCACGCAGGGCTGCATCCAGCAGGCTTTCCTCGGCTCGAATCTCTATCTCTGCCCCTTCTGGGCACAGGGTTGGGTGGGGCAGGATCTGCACTACCGTCAATGGATCTTTGCTCATTTTGGCTCCAGTGCAGAAGGGGCTGCTACTTCATCGATGTTACGCCCTTGCAACATGCTCTGGGCGGCCTGATTCATACGCCGTTGCGCAAAAAAATCGGTGTGTTCTGATAATTCGGCTGTCAGGCGGCGCATGCCGGGCAGGTTGGCCTCTGCGATCTGGTGCTCCAAATCGGCCATTTGCGCTTCTATTTCGGTGCGCTCATCTGTATTGAGCAAGTCATTCCCTGAGCTAGCCAGTGCCGAAGCCAAAGACTGGAGCAGTTGACGGGCATCGACTTCCGCTTGGATATGGCGCTTCTGCTGTTGATCTTGGTCTAGATTCTGCTCGGACGCTTCCAATAATTGCCGCAATTCGCCCCTGTCAAAGCTATGGGCACGATCACATGCGACCTGCACTTGCTGGCCGGTCTGCTGCTCCTGTGCACTCACTGATAGCAAGCCGTTTTCATCGACGTTGAATAATAAACGAATGCGCGCACTGCCGGCAGGCCCAGCAGGAATGCCTGACAGGCTGAACCGAGCCAGCGACCGGCAATCCTTGGCCAGACTGCGTTCGCCCTGCAATACATGAATCGACATAGCGCTCTGATTGTCTTGCGCTGTCGTGAACTCGCGCGCCTTGATTGCAGGAATAGGCGTATTGCGGGGAATCACTGTTTCTGTCAGCCCGCCCAGCATTTC
>JBPCXB010000150.1:0-5371 GCA_051008935.1 Gammaproteobacteria bacterium
GTGCTGCGTGATGCACCAACACGACTTGATTCATGCGGCCTGGCGAAACAAACCCACTATCATTGTGCGTTCAGACACTATTGTTAAGGCCCGACTATTGTTTGTGTATCGTTTAATACACACAAACCCTGTTGTGTATCGAAAAACGGAAAAATCGATACACAAACTGGCTAGCCGATATTACATGAGCCACAAATGGAACGGCAAACCATTTTCCGTGGCGTCAAGTGGTGGCTCACGAAAGCGGCTCAGGCAAGCACATCTACCCTATCATTGGCTCTAGAATACAACCAGCACCACATTCAAGAGCAGGACCAACCATTAACGGATTGAAGCATGGTGGGAAGAAAAAACTGGGATAGAGACGAATTGCTGGTTGCATTCGGCTTGTACTGCCAGATGCCTTTTGGAAAGATGCATTCTCGCAATCCAGAGATTGTTAGGGTTGCTGAATATCTTGGAAGAACGCCATCCTCTTTGGCAATGAAATTAACGAATATTGCCAGCCTTGATCCTACCATCACCTCAACTGGAAGGAAGGGGCTATCGGGCGCATCTAGCGCTGATAGGCAAATGTGGCAAGAAATGACTGGGAATTGGCAGGTTTTTGCGGTTGAGTCTTCACGAGCATTAAATCAGCTACTACCGGAGCAGGAAGCTTCCCCGTCCATAGATAACGAAAGTTATATTGGGCGTACAAAAGAAGTAACGACCAATGCACGAATTGGACAGAATTTCTTTAGAGGGTCTGTTCTAAGCGCTTATGACAACAAGTGTTGCATCAGTGGGCTATCAGTACCTCAGCTTTTAGTAGCCAGTCATATCGTGCCGTGGCGAGAAGATTCTGAAAACCGTTTAAACCCTAGCAATGGGCTCTGCTTATCTATGCTGCATGATAAGGCTTTTGATATAGGCTTGATAGCTATCCAACAGGATATGACAATCTTGGTTTCTGAACAAAATATAATGTCAGATGCTTTTTATGAAACTGCCATAAAAAGCTATGAAGGCAGAAAAATTCGATATCCCAATAAATTTCATCCAAATTTAGATTTTCTAGAGTACCATCGTAATACTATTTTTCGGGCGTAATGATCGTGGGGATCAGCGCAACCACCTTCTATGAGCTTCAATAGCCTGGTCGTCTGAACGATTTACCAGCAAAGACCTATTTCGGGAGTAAACCATGGCATCTACTTTGACCGCTATCTTCGCTTATAGCAAAGCAACTGGAAGAGCTCCTCTCTGGCTGGCATGTCTGCTGATACTGACAGCCTGTGCCGGTACCTCTCAGGTATCAGCACCGGCAGGGTTGCCCGTTTCTTTTGACAGCGATTTTGAGATGGGGCGGCTGAGCAGCTATACCCAAACAGGCCCTAACTCCTATGCGGTAGTGATTGACCCCGAACATAGCGGCGTCAATAACAGCCCTTGGTTTGCCTACCGCATCAGCAGCGATCAGGCACACACTATTACTGTGCGCATGTCTTACAGCTTGCACGGGCACCGTTTTCCTCCTAAGACTGGTACAAACCCATACGACCTGCAACAACTTCCAGATCAGCAGGTAAAGCTGCTTGATGGTGGCAAAGCGGTAGAAATGACACTACTAGTAGGGCCTGAGCCTCTGTATGTGGCTGCCCAAAATTTGCTCGACAATGCCTATAACGAGCGGTGGATCCAACAATTGGCTGAGCACCCTGAGGCCTCCGTTAGCTTGCTGGGGCGTTCGGTGCAGGGGCGGCCCATCGAGCAGCTAATCATTGACAATGGCCAGAGCAATCTGTGGATATTGATAACGGGGCGCCAGCACCCGGCTGAAGTACCAGGGGCCATCACACTAGTTGCGTTTTTAGACGAAGTGTTTGCCGACAATCCTGTTGCCAACAGTTTCCGCCAGAAGTTCAATCTTTGGATCATTCCTGCTCTCAACCCGGATGGCATTGCGGCGGGTCATTGGCGTTTTAATGCCCAACATACAGATCTAAACCGAGATTGGGGGCTTTTTAAACAGCCGGAGATTCTGCTGGTTCATCGCGCGCTGCAACGGAGGTTTGAGCAGCCAGATACTGAGCAAAAACTGGTTCTGGGGCTGGATTTCCATTCGACCTATCGCAACGTTCTGTACACCCAAAAAGATGGAGAGCCTGCAATTTTGGGGGATTTTACGCCTGACTGGCACCACGCCATCACCACAGCGATGCCCGAATACAACATGGGGCGCTCTGCTATAACTAACTATGGGAACCCGACTTTTAAGCAATACATCAGCATGCAGTACGACATCCCCGGCATCACTTACGAAGCGGGGGATAAAGTGCCTCATGCTGAATTAGAGCAGGGTGGGCGCATTGCAGCCACTACCATGATGGCATTGCTACTCGACGCATCGTTTGAGACCCGCGATTAACACAGATTGTTAGGCGGTACACGCCGCATGCCAATCCGCATAGCAAGGCGCGTTCAGCACATATCAGGGTAGTCGAAAGCATTGGCAAGTCCGATTTGGCATTGATGCATATCGATGCTGCCTGTCCTCTTGCACTATACAAAGTGTGCTTAGTGCCCATATCAGTGCAAAATAACAGAGCTTCCCTAACCCGATATTCACCACTTGTTTAAACCCGGACTCGATGCAGCGCGCAAAGGCGCCAGCATACTAAAAAGAGCTTTTCTTACAGAATACATTCAGAACATCCCGATCGAAACTAAAGGGCCGACCGATTACGTCACGGAGATTGACCGCAAAATCCAACATGCGGTGTTCAGCGAGCTGGCAAAATTCTTCCCAGACCACAGCTTCAAGGGCGAAGAAAACCTAAGCCTAGATGAAGGTAAAGGCAAAGTCGAAGCTGAAGTCGAAGCCAAAGCTAAAGTCGAAGCCGAAGCCGAAGGTGATGGCGAAATCGCAAGCGAGGGCGCAGGCGAAGATGATGCTGAAATCGCAAGCGAGAGCGAAGGCGAAGATGATGCCGAAATCGCAAGCGAGAGCGAAGGCGAAGATGATGCTGAAATCGCAAGCGCAGAAGTCGAAAGCGAAGGCGAAGAGCTAGTAACCACACAAAGCGATTTTGTTTGGATACTGGACCCGCTGGACGGCACTACCAATTTCATTCATGATTTTCCGCACTTTGCGGTGTCGCTTGCCCTTGAGATCAAAGGTAGAACGGAATTTGCCTATATCATCGACCCGTGCCGAGAAGAAGTGTATACCGCCCAAAGAGGGAAAGGGGCTTTCTGCAACGACAGACGCATCCGAGCCAGTGACCAAGAAGGGCTTAAAGACAGTCTGCTTGCCAACTCAAGCCGCGATGTGCAGTTCTATGGACACAATAATATCGGTACCATGCAAGAACTGTATGAAAACGAATTAACGGTACGCCGCACTGGATCTGCAGCCCTAGACATGGCCTATGTGGCCGCAGGCCGGTTGGATGGCTTTTGGGCCAGCGGGCTGAAACATTGGGACCTGTCTGCCGGATTGTTGCTGATTCAAGAGGCCGGTGGCATAGTAGAGGGTTACCGCTCTGATGACTCAATCTGCGACACGGGTGCTGTGATTGCAGCTACAAACGGCTGTTTTTCCGGCTTGGCAAAGTCCGTTCGCAACCATCTGGATGAAAAAACACTGGCACAGGCTGTTGAGACTCTTGCAACACAGCAAGCATCGGAACAGGAAGCTGCTACGCCAACGCGATTGGAGCAATTTCTCAGGCCACAGGCCTTCGACCCCAGTTGGGAAGCCCATAGCACAGATGGCTCAGACCGACCAGATAGCCGGCGCTCCTGGAAGGACGAAGAATCATCCGGGCGCAGAGACGATTTCCGGCCCCGACATGGCGACCGTTCAGACCGATCGGATAGGTCAGATAGCCGACGTCCCTGGAAGGACGATGGAGGGTCTGGGCGCCGAGATGGAGGCTTCCGGCCACGTTCTGGCCCGTCAGACCGATCCGATAGCAGGCGCCCATGGCAGGGCGATGGGGGATCCGGGCGCAGAGATGGAGGCTTCCGGCCTCGTTCCGGCCCGTCAGACAGATCCGATAGCAGGCGCCCATGGCAGGGCGATGGGGGATCCGGACGCAGAGATGGAGGCTTCCGGCCTCGTTCTGGCCCGTCAGACCGATCAGATAGCAGGCGCCCCTGGCAGGGCGATGGGGGATCTGGGCGCAGAGATGGAGGCTTCCGGCCTCGTTCCGGCCCGTCCGATCAGTCAGGCCGCTCAGGGCGACCAGAGTTTAAGCGCCCCTGGAAGAACGAGAAGGGCGATGGAGCATCCGCAGGCAAAAGCAGCAAAAGCGACAACAGCACCGCAAGTACTAAAGAGCAAACTACTGATTAACTTCTTCTTCTGGATCCCGCTCTTTGGGCATTAAGTCGGCACTGGTGAGGCGCAGTAGCAGCAAGGCCGTCGATGCGATATAAATCGAGGAGTAAGTTCCAACAACTACTCCAACAATCAAAGTGGTGCTGAAACCCTGAAGAGCAGCCCCTCCTAGAAAGCGCAGGCACAGCAACACCAGCAGGGTGGTCAGCGAGGTAACCAAGGTCCGTGCCAAGGTTTGATTCAAAGAGATATTGAGCACGTTGTAAGTATCTCGGCCCCGTAATTTCAGCATATTGCTGCGGATCCGGTCGCAAACCACAATGGTATCGTTGAGCGAATAGCCAATCAGAGCGAGTATCGCCGCCAATACCGTTAGATCAAAGTTGAGGCCTAAGAGGGCGAAAATACCGAGTACGAACACCACATCGTGAAACAGTGCCAGCACTGCTGCCAAGGCAAATTTCTGTTGGAATCTGAAGGTGATATAAAGGAGGATGCCGAAAAGAGCAACCAGTACCGCTATGCCCCCCTTTTCCCTGAGTTCGTCTCCTATCCTGGGTCCAATGGATTCAAATTGCAATACTTGCGCTTTCAGATTCTTGCGCTCTAAAGCGGCCAGTATGCCCGATGTAATGCTCTGTTCATTTTGATCAAGGTAGCTCGGAGCAGGCGGCAAGCGCACCAGAACCAAATGGTCTGCGCCAAAATGGCTGACTTGAACCGACTCGAAACCTTCCTCTTCTAGCACTTGGCGCAGGTCGGCAAGTTTTACCGGTTGGGAAAAGTCCAACTCCATCGACAAGCCACCGGTAAAGTCCAAGCCGTATTTCAGGCCATTCACGGCTAGGCTGATGATGCCAATACCAATAAAGACGGCTGAAATGCCCCAGAAATAATACCGCCATCTTAAGAAATCAAACTGGAAGGTCATCCTGCCCTCCTTGCGTTCAAGAGCGCTGCCTGTTCCGGTATCGCCCATTTAATCCCGGCACCTGCCATAGCGCGGGTTGCTGTTACTGCTGTGAACATGGAGGTCAAGATACC
>JBPCXB010000151.1:0-5257 GCA_051008935.1 Gammaproteobacteria bacterium
GTAGTCAACCGCGGCCTCAAGGCTCTGGATGAGCGGCTTCAGGAGTCGGCATTCCTAGCAGGCGCGCACTATTCAATTGCGGATATTACCGCACAGGTCTCATTGGATTTCTTTCTGCCCCTGATTCGCCATGAGCTACCGCCTGAATACGAAGCCACCTTGAATTGGCGCAAACGTCTGGCCGAACGCCCCAGCGCTAAAGCCTGACCCTCAGCCTAGACCTTTCCGCTTGCACCAGCATGGTGCGTTCTGCATGGCTGATGGGCTCTTGCGATAGCGCCTGTACATCCCCCTTTATCCGAGCGCCTACTGCCTCGCCGGCACGGTATAGCACACGGTAACCGCTGATTGCGGGAATTCGGTTCGCACCCTCTCCTGCCCGCATTACTCCGGTCAAATTGACCGGATCACAGGCACTGACAACGACGGACCCGCACCCGAGTTCCATGCCTTCAGCACGCTTCAGTAACGGCAATACCTGTGGAAGCGCAAACTGCTCCCCAAAAACGCCCTCTATAAATCTGCCACCTCGAATACGCCCCTTCGATTCCAGACGCCTACAGGCCGCTAACAACACACGCCAAGGGGGTAACGATGCACGCTCTCGGTACGCCAGCGGCTGAAACAACAGCCCGTAACGCTGCAATAACACCAATACCAACGCCTCTTCATCTTCAGCCTCCCAGAAATCTGTTTGAGCCGACAAATCCAGCTTGTGCCAGCGCCCCGGCATGGCGTGCCATCCCAAACGGCGATTGCGTTTTTTCAGACGTGCTTTGTCCGGCAACATCAACATCCGCACTGCCGCAAACGTGTCGGCAGCTACTAAACCCGATGCCACTAATTCACGCAACACCTGATCGGCCTGAGCTGGCAGTAGCCCGACACCTTGGCGCAATTCGTCGTAGAACAGAGCACCCTTTTTTTCCAGCAGATCGAGCACTGCTCTCGCTGCAGACGAGAGGTATCTACCAGCCTCTGCGCTATCAGGAACAGCGCACTGCCCTAGTGCCGCTGCTTTAATCCAGAGCCTGGACTGTTCGCGCGGCATCATTGTCAAAGAAGTCTGGGCGTTGAAAAAATAACTGCCGCCAGATTTTGCCACCGACAGGCTGCGCCAACAAAGCGCACCCGTCAAACAGAGCTGATCCAACCACTCGGTTTTATACCTTTGCATGCGCATCGGCAAAATTTCACGTTCCCACAAAGCAGCTGGGCACAAGACGCCCCCTAAAGAGGCCAAAGTCGCACTCAGAGCTGCTGGGCCAGATCTGTCTTCATCCAACAACCCCTGCCAATGGAGTAAAAAACGCATATAAGCCGAGGTGCTGACCGGACGAATTTGCTCTCTGCGTTTCCTCAGGCTATACCGGCCCACACGCGCAAACAGTGCACGCTCACACCAATAAGCCTGACCGCGCCAGTTGAATTGCATGGCAAAACCTTCTGCCTGTAACGTCAGCACAGCAGATTCGATCTGATTGGGGCTGACAGAGCGTTCAGCTTTCAGGAACGCAAAGGCTTGAATGCAGTCCTCCAAGCTGGATAGCAAGCGCACAGAAAGGCAACCACGCATGAGATGCGCCAGTTGTTGCTCGCAGTCATCAGGCTCATTCAAACAGCGCACCACTGCGGGCCAGGTCTCAGCAGCAAACAGCCAAGATGTTTGCTCCTGAACCAGCACCCGAATACGTCCGGCACGGCTGAGCTGCTGCAACCACTGAGATAATGCCTCGCTCTGACCGACCCAACTTACTGCTTGATCCCAGCAGACAGAGCCTGCAAGCAACAAAGCGGCATGCAATTCTTCAGCGTTGCGTATCACTGGGGTTATTTCAGCCTGCACCTGATCAAAAGCAGCCTGAGTGAGTGTATGATCCGATGCCTCTTGAATATCGGTAGGCGATACACCAGTCTGCACTGCGCGGGTGCGTCTATCCTCCGCCTCTCCATCGTCAATAAAAGCATAGGGTTTTGCCAGCAACACCTCCTCCGTCAAGGGCGATGGTGCTGGCAGCTCAGCGGTCAATATTTTGATGCGCTTCTGTTCAATACCCTGAATGACTTGTTGCAAACCCGGTAAATCCATTGCTTCACCAGCACAATCTGCCAGAGCTTGCTGCACAATCGGATGGGCAGGAATCGTTCTTTCGCCTGCCAGATTTTCCTGACAGGCCAGTTGATCTGGAAATATCTGTGCCAACAGATCCTCTGAACGAGCCCGCTGGATGGGTGCCGGGGTACGCCGGCCTGCCATACGCTTGCTCAATGCCAATGCATTTGAAGCACACCAACGCCAGCGATTGACAAACAACTGGATATCCACCACCGCTTGCTCGAATACGTTTTTGAGCTCCTGCGATCTGAGGTAAGAAGCGGGCTCTGCTAAAGGAAAGCTGTGTACTGCTGATAATGAAATAATGATGCAATCTTCAAGCGCTGAGGCCTGTAATTCAAAATTGAACTTGCGGCAGAATTTTTTACGCAGCGCCAACCCCCAAGCTTTGTTAATCCTGCTTCCAAAAGCCGAATGGATGACGAGATGCGCATCTCCGGCGGCATCGTGAAAACGCTCAAAAATCACCTGTTGTTCATTCGGCAGGCTGCCCAAAATTTCGCAGCCTGCTGCCAAATACAATGCCAGTTGGGCCGCTGCCGAAGAGGCAACGCATTGATCCTGACTACGCAGATAGGTGCGCTGCAACCAAACGGCGCACTCCTGTGCCGCATCCGAAGCCGATAATTTCCGGCGGTGGTGCTGGTAACGGCGCTGAAATTCTGTATTGAGCCGAGCGACAGCAGTAGACAGCTCTTTGCTGCGCCCTGGTGCTTCACCGAACCAAAAAGGGAAAGTCGGGGGTTCACCCTGCGCATCGCTCACCCGCACACGGCCATCCTCAATCCTAAGGATGCGATAGGACTGGTTACCGAGCTGAAAAATATCCCCCGCCAAGCTTTCAGTAGCGAAATCCTCGCCCACAGCTCCGATACGATCTCCTTTGGGCTCCAAAATCACATCGTAATCAAATTGGTCAGGGATGACGCCTGCATTAAGTAAAGCGGTCAGACGTGCTGCACGAGCCGGACGTATCTTGGCGTTGATGGCGTCTAAATGCAATAATTTCGCCCCCCGAGTACGGTGCTCTGAAAAGTTATTCGCCACCATCTCTACCACGCGATCGAAATCCGCACGGCTCATATTGCGATAAGGATAGGCACGCACAAAACGCTCATATAGAGTACCTATATCCACACCCTCAGGGTGCGCTGAAACTTCTGCGATGACTTGCTGACACAATACGTCTAAGGCACCCGCAGGGATCTCAAGCTGATCGAGGATACGCTCCTCTACCAAAGAGAGCAGGGCGCAGCATTCACGCAGATCATCTCGGGATAGAGGCACCAGCAAGCACTGAGCCTGTGCACCAGGGCTGCGGCCAGAGCGCCCCGCCCGTTGTAAAAGCACATTAATAGAATGCGGCGAACCCAATTGGCACACCAAATCCACTTGGCCGATGTCGATCCCCAATTCCAGTGCAGCTGTAGCAACCACAATCTTTAATTGCCCTGATTGCAAACGCTTTTCTACGTCTCTCCGCACTACGCTGGATAGACTACCGTGGTGCGCTGCAACGCGGACAGAAGCATCAACAGAGCGTTCACAAGGCCTATGATCTGCGGATTCCGAGCTACCCTGTTCTTGATGGAGCAAGGTTTCTAGCTTTCGTGCCACCCGCTCCGCCATCCTGCGCGTCGGGGTAAAAACCAGCATCGTTCGATGCTGGGCCGCCAAATCTACAATGCGCTGATAGATTTCATGCCAGATTTCGGCCGACATGATTGCCCCTAAAGGGGCTTGTGGTAACAACAGCGCCAACTCGGTGCCACGTACCCGATCCCCCGCAATCACAGCCGCTTCTCGCAAACGAGCAGGGTTTTGCAGACCGCTTGCCGAGGGCTTAACGCCACAAAGAAAGGCAGCCGCACGATTCAGAGGCTCCTGAGTAGCAGAAAGCCCGATCCTCTGAACAGGCTCTAAACCCTCCATCGATCTCAGCCAGTCCAACCGCTCTAGCGATAATGCCAGATGAGCGCCTCTTTTATTGGCAGCTACTGCATGCACCTCATCGACAATGACTCTTTTGACAGTCTTGAGGGCTGTGCGACCCAGCTTCGATGTCAGCAACAGATACAGCGATTCAGGAGTTGTTGCCAGAATATTGGGCGGCTTGAGCAGCATCCGGCGCCTTTCTTGAGCTGGAGTATCTCCGGTGCGCACAGCACAAGCCAACTTTAGCGGCTGCTCCAGAACCCCTGTGCTGTTCAGCGAAGCAGCAATAGCGTCAAGCGGAAGCTGCAAATTACGCTGAATATCATAAGACAGGGCCTTGAGCGGAGAGATATACACCACTTCAATGCCTTGCAAGGGCGGCTCTGCTTGCGCTTCTGGGATCAGATCGCTGATAACCGCTAGAAAAGCTGCCAGAGTTTTACCCGCACCAGTAGGAGCTGCGACCAGCGTATGCCGGCCTTCAGAAATGGCTTGCCAAGCCTGTGTCTGAACCTCTGTCGGGCTTCCTACTGCCTCTTTAAACCATCGGATGCATTCAGGATGCACAGGCATATACGCGCCCAGCGCGATGCAACCGCACTCTCGACCGCTGCATCACTGTACCCAGTAGCTGCCAGTAGCGGATCATATCTCAATCTACTGATTGCGGATACTACAAACTCAACTGACAGTTTTTTGAATCAGCTCAAAAATCTTTGCACCCTGTTCGGCTCCCTGCCTTGGGAAACGCGCATCTTCAGCATCCGTGATCTGATCCCAGTTAGCGGCCACTTCTTCAGCCGTCAGCTTATCTCCCTGCAGATACACACCCATCGTTTCTTGTATACGAGCGGTAGCAAAGACGCCCGCACCTGCACAAAGTACCACACCTGTCGGCGCCTGCTCGCTGACTAAATAAATCACCCCCGGAGTGATGTATTCTGGCTTGAACAAATCATAAGACTGATCATTCATCAGATCTGCCGTCATTCTGGTGCCAGCCGTAGGAGCCAGCGTATTGATATGGATATTGTATTTCTGACCTTCTAAGCGCAAGGTATTGGCAAAGCCCAAAAGGCCTAATTTCGCCGCACCGTAGTTGGATTGGCCGAAATTACCATACAGACCTGTAGAAGAGGTCGTCATAACGATACGTCCATAATTCTGCGCGCGCATCTGTTCCCAGATGGCTTTCGTACAAATTAC
>JBPCXB010000152.1:0-1599 GCA_051008935.1 Gammaproteobacteria bacterium
CAGCAGAGCCTCAGGTCTCTACGCAATACAAGTACTACGTACTCAGTTTCCTGTTAGTGATTTACATTGTTAACTTCTTGGATCGCCAAGTCCTGAGCATCCTGCTGGAGCCCATCAAACAAGACATGGGGCTTACTGATAGCCAGCTGGGGCTTCTGGGTGGCGTTGCATTCGGCATTTTCTATGCGACCTTTGGCATCCCGCTAGCGCGTCTGGCTGATCGCATGTCGCGCACCAGTCTGCTGGCCATCTGCTTGGCGCTCTGGAGCTTAATGACAGCCGTCAGCGGTATGGCCCGGAACTTTACCGATCTGCTGTTGGCGCGCATAGGCGTCGGGGTAGGGGAAGCAGGTGCCTCTCCAATTTCCCACTCCATCCTTGCCGACATCTTCCCACTTTCTCAACGGGGTACGGCCCTGTCGATTTATGCACTGGGCATCCCCATCGGCACGCTCATCGGTTTTGCACTAGGCGGCGTGCTGGCCGAAGAATTTGGCTGGCGCTGGGCTTTTATTATCATGGGCGCCCCGGGCATTTTGCTGGGCATCGTCTTCAAGCTCACTGTTAAAGAGCCCCCACGAGTAGGCGTAACCGCATCAACGCCCGCAATTCCCATGGCACAGGCCTTTAAAGACCTGATGCGATACCGTTCTTTCCTCCACATTTCTTTTGCAGGGGGGTTGGCTGCGTTCATCGGATACGGAAGTGCGTCTTGGCTGCCTTCGGTACTGTCGCGCGTACACGAGGTAAGCCTGGCCGACAGAGGCTACATTATGGCTTTTCTGGCTGGTCTGATAGGGGTCATCGGCACTTTTGCCGGCGGCTACTTTGCCGATAAGCTCAAGGCCCGTACCAAGACGCAAGCTTGGTATGCTTGGGTCCCTGCGATCGGGCAGCTATTATCGGTACCCTTTCTGGTGGCAGCGCTGCTGGCACCAGACCTGACAATGATGGTACTGCTGCTGATCCCCAGCTATATTTTTAGCGGCCTGTGGCTCGGGCCGACATTTGCTATTACCCAGACTATCGCCACGCCGCAAACCCGAGCTTTTGCATCGTCTGTGCTGCTGTTTGTCATCAACATTATTGGCCTGGGGATGGGTGTGTGGCTGGCCGGTGTGCTCAGCGACCTGCTCTTGCCTATCTATCAAGAGAAGTACTCGCTGACCTATGCATTGATCTATATCAAGCTCACGCTCGGTCTCTGGGGTGCTCTACACTTTCTGCTGGGCGGTTTCAGCATCCGCAAAGAATTGGAGCGGGCTCAAAGCTGAGGTCAGCGGCAGCTGCCTCGGCCGGCATCCTGTTCTTTTTGAGCCAGCCACAGGGCTACGTCTAGCATTTGGTCGCGCGTCAAGCCGTTGCTGCGAGTCGGTATGATCTTATAGCGCCCCGCTACTACTAGAGTAGGCGTAGTAGCGATTTGCCATCTGTGGGTCAGCCTTTCGCTGCGCCCCACATCGGAACGAACTAGAAACGAATCCAACTGCTGTTTGACCCGATCTGCAGACAGGCCAGCGGCCTCCAGCAATGAATAAATCTGAGATCTGGTATTGAACGGGTGGCGGTGATCGTGGAACTGCTCAAACACCTTCAAGT
>JBPCXB010000153.1:0-2652 GCA_051008935.1 Gammaproteobacteria bacterium
ACTCAGACGGATTGAATGAAAGCTCTTATGATCAAAGAATATACAGATGCAGAGCTTGTTGCCCTACTGGATGATCTAGAATCAGATCGAGTGGAGCGAAAAAGCTCGTTTAAAGACGGCGAAGTGCGAAAAAGGGTCAGGGAGACAGTATGCGCATTTTCCAATAACCTCTCAGTCAACAGCCAACCCGGTGTTTTGTTTATAGGCGCAGAGGATAACGGCCATGCGTCTAATTTGCTCATTGACGAGGAATTGCTGAATAATCTGGCGCATATAAAAGCGGATGGTACGATTCAGCCATTGCCAGTACTCACTGTACAAAAGCGGCATCTTAAGGGTGCGGATATGGCAGTGGTGACCGTTTATCCTGCTGATGCGCCACCTGTGAGGTACGCTGGTCGAACATGGGTTCGTACAGGTGCTCGGCTTGTTATCGCCAATGAGCACGATGAGCGTATATTAGTGGAGAAGCGGCGATATAAAGATCTATCGCCTGACCTGTATCCGCTTGAAACAGCGCAAATATCGGACCTGTCCCGCATGATTTTCAATAACGAATATCTGCCTGCTGCTTTTGCCCCCGATATTCTGGCATCGAATAATCGTAGCTATGAGCAACAGCTTGCTGCCTGCCGCATGATTGCCTCGGTAGAAGATCCAAGGCCTACTCTTCTAGGGCTGTTGGCCATTGGTATTCGAGTGCAGGATGTTTTGCCTGGGGCTCACATTCAAATTTTGAGGATTAATGGCGAACAGTTGACTGATGAAGTCATCGATCATGCAGATATTGGCGGCACCCTACCCGACCAGTTGAGGGGTGCCGAGCAACAACTGCAGTCCTATAACAGTACTCGGCTGGATGCCGTATCGCACGCAACGCACCGAATCACTCCCGACTATCCCATTTCGGCCCTCAGACAACTGCTTTACAATGCAGTGTTTCATAGGACCTACCTGCTTAGTGACCCGCCAGTGCGGATTTATTGGTTTAGCAATCGTATTGAGATTCACAGCCCGGGCGGGCCCTGCCATCCTGTCACCGAGGAGAATTTTGGCCAAGGGTATACGGGCTACAGGAACCCCCATATAGGCGAGGTTTTGAGAGCCTTTGGCTTTGTGCAAGCTTTCGGACGGGGTATTGCTATTGCGCAAGACGAGATGCAGAAGAATAGCAACCCGCCCATTGAATTTCAGGTTGACCAAAGCCATGTGCTTTGTACATTGAGAGCGGCACAGTGACTGAAAAAATACCCGTCCTGACTTTTTTTAACAACAAAGGCGGAGTCGGCAAGACTTCGCTGGTGTACCACTTAGCTTGTATGTACGCTGACATGGGTAAACGGGTGCTTGCAGTGGATTTAGATCCTCAATCCAATCTATCGGCAGCCTTTTTGAGAGAAGAGCAGCTTGAATCTATCTGGAGCAGCCCAATCGACGGTCAAACAATTTGGGGCTGCTTAAAGCCTTTGATTGATGTTGGGGATGTCGGTGCCCCGATCCTAGCCGAGATTAATGCAAATCTGAGCTTGATACCCGGGAGTGTCAGGCTGTCTGAATTTGAAGATGAGCTTGCTGAGCAGTGGCCCAATAGTATGAGGGATACCAACCTGTATCGGCCTCTGCGCGTACTTTCTTCGTTTTGGCAAGTGATGCAGAAAGGAGCGCAGGCGATGAAAGCAGATATTATTTTGGTTGATATTGGTCCCAATCTGGGTGCAATCAACCGATCGGTTTTGATCTCAACTGATTTTGTAGTGATTCCACTCGCAGCTGATTTGTTCTCGCTTCAAGGCTTGCAAAATCTAGGGCCTAAGCTACGCAGTTGGCGCAGCCTGTGGAAAAAGCGGCTTGAAAATTGGATGGCTAGCGACGAAGCCAAAGAGAGTCAGTATAAAGGCTTTGCGCTGCCGACTGCAGTAATGGAACCTATTGGCTATATTGTTCAGCAGCATGCAGTTCGTTCCCAAAAGCCGGTTAAAGCCTATCAAAAGTGGCTGGATCGGATGCCGGCCATTTATCGGCAAGCAGTATGGGATGAGCAGCCAGCTATGCTCACCAGTAAAGATTGCCTAGCCACTATCAAGCATTATCGCAGTCTGGTACCCATGAGTTTGGAGCATCGCAAGCCTATTTTTGAGCTGACTTCGGCGGATGGCGCCTTTGGTTCCCATGCAGAAGCCGCTCGGTCTGCAAAGGCGGATTTTAAAGAGCTGGCGGGTATTATTGCCGCTAAGGTGGGTTTAGAACTATAAGGCGGTCAAACACCATGCAACTATTACTCAATGAGCCGCCACCCATCCCGCTTCATGCGTTTGCTGCTATGGTGGCGATTGTGCTGGGTGCAATTCAGTTCTATCTGGCAAAAGGCACTCAGTTACATACAGTATTAGGTAGGCTTTGGGTGGGGATTATGGCGATTGTCGCGCTGTCTTCATTTTTCATTAGTGGGTTTAAGACCTTTGGCTATTTCAGCCCTATTCATGTGTTGAGCGCATGGACGATTTTTGCACTTGTCTGGGGCATCTATCATGCGCGCCAGGGTAATATCCAGCGCCATAAAACCACGATGAAACTTCTTTACGGGCTCGCCTTAATCCTCACCGGGCTTTTTACCTTGCTGCCGGGCCGCGTCATGCATGCTGTCCTTTTCGG
>JBPCXB010000154.1:0-23336 GCA_051008935.1 Gammaproteobacteria bacterium
GGTATATGGACTAAATAACTATTACGCATAAATTTATTCAAATGCTCCATCTCTACCACAGTGATTGTCTGCCTGTAATGATGAACCTGCCAAGCAACACTTTCGATCTCATTTATCTCGACCCCCCGTTCAATACTGGGAAAACTCAGATTCGCACCAGCATTCGTGTCACTCAAAATGATGCAGGTAGCCGCAAAGGCTTTCAAAGTAAGAGATACGATACGGAAGTGATCGGACGGCGCTCGTACAACGATGTGTTTGAAGATTACTTAGGCTTCCTCGAGCCTCGGCTCGTAGAATGCCACCGCCTGCTGACGCCTACAGGAAGCCTATTTTTCCACATCGACTATCGAGAAGCACACTATTGCAAAGTGCTGCTCGACAAAATCTTCGGCAGAGCGTCTTTCATTAATGAAATCATTTGGTCGTATGACTACGGTGCCCGATCTAGAAAACGCTGGTCTACTAAACACGACAATATTTTTTGGTACGCTAAAAACCCTCAAGAATATATCTATAACTACGACGCCATTGACCGTATCCCGTACATGGCTCCAAGCCTAGTCGGGGCTCAGAAAGCACATCGCGGCAAAACGCCGACAGATGTCTGGTGGAATACCATTGTCAGCCCTAGCGGCAAAGAGAAAACAGGTTACCCCACACAAAAGCCCCGCAATGTTCTGGACCGCATAGTAGCAGTGCACTCCGATCCAACAAGTTGGGTGGCCGATTTTTTTGCAGGGTCGGGCACTACAGGCGAATCTTGCCTACACCTCAAGCGCTCCTGTGTACTTGCGGATACACGCCTAGAGGCTGTAGAAACGATCCAGAAACGATTACCTGAGATTCAACTGCTGACACTGCCACACCGGCCAGAGTTCACACCCAGCAATTCATAATGCCGCTCTGCTACTTAGCTCAAGAACTCTAAACCGGTCCTGCAGAAACCGCATGCTCAAGCGCAGGCAATTTATCCAGCTCAGCATACCTATAACCTCGAGCTGGATACTGTCATCCTATTTAGCCAAAGATCTGACTGCGGATGCATCTCAACCTATCACTATCATCGACACTCAGGTAGCGCGCTCATACCCTCTCAGTTTCTACGATCTGAAGGATGACAAAGTACACTGGATTGACCAAGACATTACCCCCCTATACGAATCTGGTTTTTTTCAAAAACTCCATCGCAAACCCACTGTGCTGCAGGGAGCAACCAGACAGCAATCTTTGATATACATCATGGATCTGCTAAACAAATGCGCTACACGGCAACCTATGCAACTGCATCAACACCTTTTGGGAACGGCTCCAAATCCTGCTGTACGCTGGTTAATCCAGCCCCATCAATCCAGCTATGTGATACCAGCCTAACAGGATTTACACACCAGAAAACAGGCGGCTACCCACTCTGCCTCTTGCATATTTCACGGGTTGCTAAAAATGGAAAATTTCCTTTTATATTAGTAAGTTATTGATTAAGTTAAAGATTATAAAATTCCAGCTATTGGATTGCATTCAGCCCATTAAAAAGTCTGCTTTTTCAGATAATAATAGTAGTCTCTTGAGGCTCTTGGGCATACACGTAAGTCATTGCAATGACTGGATTAAATTACTTAATTAATATTTTTTATCGACGGAAAACGAGGGCTTAGCAGGCCTTAAATCATGCTTGCGCCACCCGGAGTTTCAATAGCAGAATTTTCTGATGTTCTGCGGGCCTTTCGGCATATTGTCGGGGCAGAATGGGTTCTGACCGACAAGCAACACTTGCAGGCTTACCAAGACCCCTATTCCCCGCTGCAGTGGGGAAGCCACCAACCCAGACCCTCCGCAGTGGTACTGCCGCAGGAGTTGGAAGAATTACAACAAATCGTACGCATCGCTAATTCATACCGTACCCCACTCTGGATCCTATCAACGGGCAAAAACTTTCCCTATGGTGGGCCAGAAGCTCGGGTTGATGGCAGCATCATCCTCAACCTAGAACGCATGAATCGGATTCTGGAATTGGATGCTGATAACTATTACGCTCTGGTCGAGCCAGGCGTCACGCACTTTGACCTCTGGCAAGCCATCCGCAAACAAGGCTATCCTCTGTGGATTGACAGCCCTGGACCTGCTCATACCAGCATCCTCAGCAGTACTCTAGAACGCGCTACTAGCAATGGACTGGCCGGCGACTCCTTTGCGCAAATATGCGGTATAGAAATTATTCTGGCAAACGGCAGCCAAATGCGCACAGGAACGGGTGCTATCCCGGGTTCACAGAGCTGGCAGCAACAGAAATACGGTTTGGGGCCGTACATAGATGGCCTGTTCTCACAAAGCAATCTAGGCATTGTGACCAAACTGGGCGTTTGGCTACTGCCCGAGCCCGAGCACTTTATGCTCGCTCGGGTGATTGTGCCGAAATATGAAGATATTTCCACACTGATCGATGTTCTAAAGCCTCTGCGCATGTCAGGAACCATCAGAAACAGCCTAAGCATTACCCCTTATACAGGATCCGGCTCTTCTCTCAGGCAAATAGCACCTATAGGAAAAGAACGGGGTTCAGGCTGGCTAGTCAATTTAGGGTTTTACGGCAATGAAGCCATCATAAGCGCTCAATGGCGGGATACTCAGAGCAAACTAACACAGGCCATTGCCAAGGTGCAAACAAAAACCTATGCATTCTCTGCACCTTATGATCCAGAACATATGCAAAGCGATGCCAAGCTTATAGCCGGCATCCCGTCTTTTGCTGAATCCCAGGCCTGGGATCATCATTCGCTGCTCACCTCACTCCTGCTCCCTAATATAGGCAGCCATTTTTTCAAAGCGATCCAGCTGATCAAGAATATCAGCAACCAGTATGACTGGCCCGCTTTTACAGTCCATCTGTACAACAGAGATGCGCATTCTCTTATGCTCCGAGTGCGCTCACCCATAGGAACAGACCAAGAAGACGGCCGTAAAGTCGTACGTATGATGACTGAGCTGATCATCCAAGCTGGTAAAGCGGGCTATGGAGAGGCGCGGGCGCCCCTACTATACATGGATCAAGCCATGAACGCCTATCGTTTTAATGACGGTGCTTTGCTCAAGTTCTACGAGCAACTCAAAGATGCACTGGACCCACGGGGTATTCTGGCGCCCGGAAAAAACGGCATCTGGCCCAAAGTCATGCGCCCAAGCTGAGTTTTTTACTTTTTATTTCTAAAGGCTGACCAAAACAAGTTCGGTCAGCGTTGTGTACTAGACAGGCTTTAACACAAATTTCTGCTATACCACTACGCGTCTTGAGCTAACTGCTGATTTTTTTTACTTTTTTTGTTTCTAAAGGTTGCCTTCGACAGGCTCAGGCAACGTAGAACACTAGATAGCCTTAAACCCAATTCCCCGCTACTCTACTACGCACTTCGAGCGTGTCGAGAAGTGCCTTTAGTAAAGAGAAAAGTAGTCCGCCTTTAGAAAAAGAGTAAAAGTCCGCCTTTAGAGAATGAGAGCCCATCAAGCGAAAGAAACGATGCATTTTATGCAAGCGTAACCTGAGTAAAGGTTGGCTGGATACTGCGACTCCGTTTCACTCCGCGCAGCATGACGCTGTGGGGGCGCACGGTGGGATTTTTTTTATTACTAAAGGTTGCCTTCGACAAGCTTAGGCAACGTTGTGCGCTAGATAGCCTTTAACACAGGTTCTTGCTACACCACTACGCACTTAAACACAAACCCCTCTACTCCACTACGCACTTCGAGCGTGTCGAGAAGTGCCTTTAGAGAAAGAGTAATAGTAAAAAGAGTAAAAGTCACAAGCTCGTCCAGCGTTGGGCACTAGACAGCCCTGAGCGCAATTTCCTGCTACCACCACACGACTTAAACACAAACCCGTCTACTCCACTACGCGTCTTGAGCTCGTCTCAAGACGCCTTTAGAGAAAAAATAATAGTCAAAGTACCAGTCATCAGCTACCGCTAGCTTCGGTGACAGTGACATACTGAACTCCATTAAAAGCATCGCTACAGTTAGTAAACCCTTCTAATTCCCTACCATCTTCTGGCACACAAGCTAAATAACCGTAACTACCAGCTGTCTCTGGAGCCGTTACCACGAGATTGTGGGTGGAGGATTCGCCCACCTTCAAGCTGTCCACTGCAGTCATACCTATAGCGGTATAAGTGCTACCGTCGTATTCATCATAGGTCAGTGTCGTGCCAGGAGTAGGCTCGTTAGCAAGGTTTGCACTATTGTTCACTACAGCAGTCACCGTGAAAGTCTCGCCGACCTCTACACTGGTAGTGCTGACCGATACGCTGACTGTGAAATCCCAACCGCCCATAACAGTAACTGCTACCCCAGAGCAGTTGTCCGTCGCATCTGCTTCACCAGTGGCGGCCGGCATGCAGGCGCCGTAATAGATAGTGCCAGGCACCGAAGAAATGGTTTGGCCGATACTCTGGGTAGACGAAGCATTAACAGCCAAGCTAGGCACGGCATCCATGCCTATAAAACTATCGCTTGAGTCGATGGTCGCATCATTTGATCGGTAATAGCTCAGTGTGCTGGCAGGTGCAGGCCCACCAGCATCGCTGGCATTTTTCACTTCAGCAGTCAGCGTGATAGAGTCATCAACCGATACACTCGTACTGCTGGCCGATATTGCGACTTGAAAATCCCAACCACTGCTAACAGTAACTGCCACTCCGGCGCTGCAGTTATCAGACGCATTCAATTCGCTACCGGTGGCCGGCATACAGGCCCCGTAGTAAGAAGTACCAGCAGTCATTGGCGCCGTTGGGGTTGTGTCTTGAGTGTCCGAAGCGCCCACCGCCAAGCTGGCCACTGCATCCGTGCCTAACGAGGTATCGCTTGAGTCGATGGTTGCATCAGTCGACTGGTAATAGGTCAGTGTGCTTGCAGATGATGCTTGAGTGGCAACGCCAGCATTGCTTACTATAGCAGTCAGCTTGAAAGATTCGCCAACCCCTACAACACTAGCGGCCGACGCGGCGATTTGAAAGTCCCAACCACTGGTTGCAGTTACGGCCACTCCGGAACTGCAGTTATCTGTTGCATTCAATTCGTTACCGGTGGCCGGCACACAGGCCCCGTAATAGTAGGTGCCCGCAGTGGTCGGTGCTGTTAGAGGGATGCTGTAAGTGTCCGAAGCGCCTGCAGCCAAGCTGGCCACTGGATCCGTGCCTTGCGGGGTATCGGTTGAGTCGATGGCGGCATCGGTCGATAAGTAATAGCTCAGCGTGCTTGCAGGTGTGGGCCCACTAGCATTGCTGGCATTGCTCACCACAGCCTCCAGCGTGAAAGGGGTACTACCCGCCACGCTAGCACTGCTGACTGACGCGGCGACTTGAAAATCCCAATTACCGGTAACGGTAACGGCCACCCCAGCACTGCAATTATCAGATGCAACCAATTCGCTACCGGTGGCCGGCATACAGGCCCCGTAATAGTATGTGCCAGCAACTGCTGGTGCCGTTGGGGTTGTGTCTTGAGTGTCCGAAGCACCCACTGCCAAGCTGGCCACTGCATCCGTGCCTAGCTCGGTATCGCTTGAGTCGATGGTCGAATCACTCGATTGGTAATAGGTTAGTGTGCTGGCTGATGTTGCTTGGTTGGCAATACCAGCATTGCTAATAACAGCAGTCAGCGTGAACATTTCGCCAACATCTACATTAGCACTGCTGACCGATACGGTGACTTGAAAATCCCAACCACTGGTAAAAGTGACTGCCACCCCAGCACTGCAATTATCCGTTGCATTTGCCTCACCAGAGGCGGCCGGCATACAGGCACCGTAATAAACAGTACCAGTAGCTGATGCAATGGTGAGGTCGATGCTTTCAGTGGACGAAGCGCCCACAGCTAAGCTGTCTACTGGATCCGTGCCTACCTCGGTATCGCTTGAATCGATGGTGGCATCGCTGGATTGGTAATAGGTCAGTGTACTGGCAGGTGTTGGCCCATCAGCACCGCTGGCATTGCTCACCTCAGCAGTCAGCGTGAAAGGGGTACTACCCGCTACATTAGCACTATTGACCGATGCGGTGACTTGAAAATCCCAACCCTCATCGGTTGGCTCAATCACTAGATCGGCACCGCCCCCGCCGCCACCACCGCTGCTGCAGGCGGCTAAAACAAATGCGGCCAGCATGAATAGTACCGTACCTTGTAACAGGCTTCTAAACCGGTAGTTGTTAGCTATTGAATCCATCGTTGTTCTCTCCATATACTGACCCAAGGCCCTCTTGCAATACCTATTATATGAAGAACCAGTCAAGCAAAAGATACGATGCATTTTATGCAAGCGTAACCTGAGTAAAGGTTGCCTGATGCTGCGACTCCGTTTCACTCCGCGCAGCATGACGCGGTGGAGGGAATGCACGCGGGCTTTTTTTACTTTTTTATTTCTAAAGGCTGCCCAATGCTGCGCGCAGTCGCAGTATCGGTCAGCGTTGGGCACTAGACAGCTCTGAGCTCAAATTCCATCTACTCCACCACGCGTCCTGAGCACAAACTTCTCTAACACCACTACGCGTCTTGAGCTCGTCTCAAGACGCCTTTAGAGAAAGAGAAACAGTCACGAGTTCGGTCAGCGTTGTGTACTAGACAGGCTTTAACACAATCCCATCTACACCCCAATCAGCTCTCAACACAAACCCATCTACTCCACTACGCACTTCGAGCGTGTCGAGAAGTGCCTTTAGAGAAAGAGTAAAAGTAGAAAGAGTGCCAGTCATCAGCTACCGCTAGCTGCCGTGACCGTGACAGTAGGAGCAAGCTGAGAATTTGTAGTGCTACAGTTATCCTCCGGGTCTACTTCATCGCCGCCGTCTGGCATACAAGCGAGGTACAAGTAAGTACCAGCAGTCGCTGGAGCCATTACGTCGATATCTTGGGTGGACGAATCGCCCACAGCCAATACAGGCACTGTATCCACGCCTAGAGTGGTATAAGAATCGTTCTGTACATCATAGCTATAATAGGTCAATGTGCTTTCAACTGTTGGTGCAGTAGCAATGTTGGCATTATTGCTCACTTCAGCAGTCACCGTCAAAGTGTCGCCAACCTCTACACTGGTACTGCTAACCGATGCGGTGACTTGAAAGTCCCAACCACCCTCAACGGTTACGGCTACCCCAGAGCAGTTATCCGTTGCGTCTGCTTCACCAGATGTGGCGGGCATACAGGCTCCGTAATAGTATGTGCCAGGAATATCTTTAATCACTCTGCTGATGCTTTGGGTCGACGATACGCCCACCGCCAAGCTAGGTACTGCATCCATACCTATAAAACTATCGCTTGAGTCGATGGTGGCATCATCCGATCGGTAATAACGCAATGTGCTGGCAGGTGCTGGCCCACCAGCATCGTCGGCGTTGCTCACCATTGCAGTCAGCGTCACAGTGTCATCAAACGCTACACTCGTACTGCTAGCCGATACGGTGACTTGAAAATCCCAGCCACTAGAAAAAGTAACTGCCACCCCGGCGCTGCAGTTATCCGATGCAACCAATTCGCTACTGGTGGCCGGCATACAGGCCCCGTAATAAGCAGTACCAGCAGTCATTGGTGCCGTTGGGGTGATATCTTGAGTGTCCGAAGCGCCTACCGCCAAGCTGGCCACTGCATCCGTGCCCAACGAGGTATCGGTTGAGTCGATGGTGTCATCGGTCGATTGGTAATAGGTCAGTGTGCTGGCAGATGATGCTTGGTTGGCAATGCCGGCATTGCTAATAACAGTAGTCAGCGTGAAAGCTTCGCCAACCAATACAACACTAGCGGCCGACGCGGTGACTTGAAAGTCCCAACCACTGGTAAAAGTGACGGCCACTCCGGAACTGCAATTATCCGTTGCATTCAATTCGTTACCGGTGGCAGGCATACAGGCCCCGTAATAATATGTGCCAGCAACTGCTGGCGCCGTTAGGTCGATGCTTTCAGTGGACGAAGCGCCCGCAGCCAAGCTGGCCACTGGATCCGTGCCTACCGAGGTATCGGTTGAATCGATGGTGGCATCGGTGGATTGGTAATAGCTCAGTGTGCTTGCTGGTGCTGGCCCACTAGCACCGCTGGCATTGCTCACCATAGCAGTCAGCGTGAAAGGGGTACTACCCGCTACGCTAGCACTGCTGACCATTGCGGTGACTTGAAAATCCCAATCGCCGGTAACGGTAACGGCCACCCCGGCACTGCAGTTGTCCGTGGGATTTATTTCACCTAAGGCGGCAGGCATACAGGCCCCGTAATAGTAGGTGCCAGCAATCATTGGTGCCGTTGCGTTGAAACTTTGAGTGGACGACTCACCCACAGCCAAGCTAGACACTGGATCCGTAGCTATCTGACTATCGCTGAAGGAGATGGTTGCATCGCTCGATTGGTAATAGGTCAGGGTGCTGGCCGGTGCTGACGCACCAGCATCGTCGGCATTTTTCACCATAGCAGTCAGTGTGAACATTTCGCCAGCCACTACAGCAGCGCTGCTGACCGATGCGGTGACTTGAAAGTCCCAACCTTCATCGGTTGGTTCAATCACTAGATCGGCACCGCCCCCGCCTCCACCACCGCTACTACAGGCTGCTAAAACAAATGCGGCCATCAGGAATAGTACCGTACCTGATACCAGGCTTCTAAACCGGTAGTTGTTGTTAGCTATTGAATCCATTGTTGCTTTCTCCCCATACACTGACCCAAGGGTCTCTTGCAATACCTATATTATCTAGTATTTAGCTAGCTCAGATTTGAGCACAAACGTCTCTTACATCACTACGCGCCTTCAACACAAACCCGTCTACTCCACTACGCACTTCGAGCGTGTCGAGAAGTGCCTTTAGAGAAAGAGAAAAAATCATACTGCGACTCCGTTTCACTCCGCGCAGCATGACGCGGTGGAGGGAATGCACGCGGGCTTTTTTTACTTTTTTATTTCTAAAGGCTGCCCAATGCTGCGCGCAGTCGCAGTATTGGTCAGCGTTGGGCACTAGCAAGCCTTGAGCGTTAACTGCTCTTACGCCACCACGCACCCTGAGCACAAACTTTTCTAACATCACTACGCGCCTTAAACACAAACCCATCTACTCTACTACGCACTCCGAGCTTGACGAGGAGTGCCTTTAGAGAAAAAGTAAAAGTCGCCTGTCGAAGGGCGCCTTTAGAGAAAGAGAAAAAATCATTCTGCGACTTCGTTTCACTGCGCGCAGAATGATGCGGTGGGGGGCGCACGTTGGGATTTTTATTTTTTTATTTCTAAAGGTTGCTTGAGACAAGCTCAAGCAACGTAGAACTTTAGACAGCCCTCAACACAAATTCCATCTACTCCACTACGCACTCCGAGCGTGTCGAGGAGTGCCTTTAGTAAAGAGAAAAGTAAGGCGCCTTTAGAAAAAGAGTAAAAGTCACAGGCTCAGGCAACGTTGTGTACTAGATAGCCCTTAACACAGGTTCTTGCTACTCTACTACGCTCCCTGAGCTTGTCGAAGGGCGCCTTTAGTAAAAGAGAAATAGTCGCTTGACTCAAAACGCCTTTAGAAAAAAAGTAATAGTCTAAAAAGTACCAGTCACCATCAAGTACAGAAAATAATAAGCCAAGGCCAAGGTCATCCAATTGATGATTTGCTCGTGCTGATGATCTGTCATCTTGAGCAGCACATTGCCGCCTAGGTAATTGGCAGGGATCGACACAAGCCCCATCAGAATGCCTAATGCCAACCATTCAGTATCCAATAACCCGGTATGGCTAAAAGTCGTCACTTTGATGATGTTGACTATCAGAGCAATAGCCGCCATGGTCGATACTAATGATGCCTTGATTAACCCCGCTCCCTGTAGAAAAGGGGCCAGCAAAAAACCTGGCCCGATGGTATTACCAGCTACGATGCCCCAGAACAGGCCTACAGGGGGAAGCAGGGTGCTCTTCAACCTGAGCTGACGCGCCTTACTCCACTGTTTGATGGGAATGGAGACTAACAACGTAAACGCCATAAAGGTTGCGACTAATTGCCCTGAAAGCCAAGTGAATATCCACGCACCCAACACTATTGTCGGCAAAGCGCCAGACATCAGCAGGCCAAATTTTGCCCAATCTAACTGATTGATATGAATAAAGATCCGAGATGCGTGGCTGAACAGAAGAGCGCAGGATACAACCGAAACAGCCAATTTGATCTCTACCACTTGGGTCAGCAAAACCAGTAAGATCAGTCCCCCTGCCAAACCCGTGCTGCCATGGATCAAAGCAGCCCCAAATGCGCTTGCAAGGCAAAATAGGACGGCGGCTAATGATAAGTCCAAAGGAACCGACTCCAGAATTTAGATATTTGAGGGGTGCGCAGGGAACTTTTTGCGCTTTGCGCTGCTCTAAGAAGCGGATTCCGGTGACCGTACGGTCCCAACTCTACGACAGCCTGTTTGCAAATAATGCATTTCTTGAATCTACTTAACATAATGAGCCCGGCTGCACTACGCCGTACAAAGTAACAACCTATTCGATGCTTCAAGTTTATTTCACCCTTATCTTATTCCTTCTGCTCAGCGCGCCGGGCAATGCACAAACCATCCATGGCTACAGTCTGAAGTTCTATCTGGGAACCGAAAACTCAGGGGCTCAAGACATCCGCAGCAGAATCGCCACATCAAAGCAACACATGGTAACCCAGCTGCTTCAGACTGCCCAAACGCAACAGAGGAGGCAGATGATAGAGTTGGAAGAGCGCTTGATCCATCTCAGAGAGCAGCTTCAGGAACTGCGGCTGTCGCCCCTTCAAGATCGTTACATCATTAATGAAATTAAAAGCGAATTACGTTCAATTGCCAGCAGGCAAAGAAGGTTGGTGGCCGATCTGACCCTTCAGTGGCAGCAAAATCGGCAACAAAGCCTGATTGATCTAGCCGTGTCCACTGGAGACAGCTATTCTGCCGCTTTACTGCTAGACAATCTAAGTCGTATCAAGAATCTGAACGATCAATTGGCAACCATGGATCAAGCGCAAATCAAAGATTACGTGACTCTGGCCAACATCAGAGGTCAAATACTCAGGATCATGGCGCTAAACCAACAGACTATTGCACAGATTGCTACTCACGAGCCTGCACTCCAAGCTGAATTCCGAAGCTACCAAAAAGTGTATCTCAAACAGCTGCGGCCTCTGCACATCGACTACCGCATCGTACATCCCTGATATTTTCAGCGCCGAAAGATGCGCTCCAAACGTCTGGACAGGCTCATTAGTAGTATCAGGCTGGGCAAGACCATGACGGCAGTAATGATAAAAAATACCGACCAGTCGTCGTCCAGTTCCATCACCAGATAGCCACTAAACGCTGCCAGACTGGTACGGGATAAATTCCCAAGGGATGCCAAAGCTGCATACTGCGTAGCTGCATAGGCTCGATTGCACAGCTGCGAAATGAAAGCAACAAACACGACAGTGGCAATCGCAGAAGTGACCTGATCAGCAACAACAGCGAACAGAAAAAAGCTTGTATCCGGGCCTCTTTGCGCCAGTTCAGAAAAAAGCAGATTGGTACCAGCCATCAGCACGCCCCCGATCAGCAACCCTCTGACAAGCCCCCACCGCACTGTGATCAAGCCTCCTAGTATGGAAGATACGACAACAGTGATGGTACTGGCCAGCTTGCCCCAGCCAATTTGCTGATAATCCAGACCCAGCTCACGATAAAAAACCAGCGACATACGCCCTAAAAAAGCCTCTCCGGATTTAAAGAGAAAGATGAGCACCAACAGACCTATAGCGAGCCGCCATCCATACTGACGCAGGAACAGGAGCACAGGCTGGCCATAAACGCTAAGCATCTGCCGATACAGAACGCCAAATGCCGCCGCAACACCCTTGGGCGCGGCAGTAGATTGCTCCGAGGGTCGGGGCATCGCTGCTACCTGCTGAGGTTCAGGAACCCAAAGCGCGACCACCCACCAAATAAGAAAACCTAGAGGAGCTGATAGATAGAGGGCAACCTGCACTGGGTCCGAAACACCTGCTGTCTCCAGCCGCCCTGTCGTCAGCACCAGCAGCGCTCCCAGACCGCTGTAGCCCAGCCACCAACCTGTGGTTGCCATTGCAGCAGCTGCAGCAGCTTTATTTCCTTCTGTAGGGCCGATCAATTCAATGCGAAGCGCATCAATGGCAACATCTTGCGTCGCACCTGCAAAGGCCATCAAAGCGCAAACCAAGGCAATCCACCACAGGAACTCTTCTGAAAACGGCAGGCTTGCAAGAACCAGCGCCAACGCTAACACCAGCAGCTGAAATACCAATATCCAGCTCTTTCTGCGCCCGGCCAGTTTGGCTAAAGACTTTGGATGCGGCAAACGGATCGCATCAATCAAAGGTGCCCAGAGCAGATTCAGGGTGTAGGCCAGGGCAACCAACCCAAAAAGACCGATTTCGCCTTTTGAAATACCAGCATCTTGCATTCTGAGTGTGACCAAGCTGGAGAAAATGGCCCAAGGGAACCCACTGAGCGCGCCAATAGCCAACACCCACAGCATGCGCCTATCTAAATATACGTTCAAAGCTGCCATTGCTGTCTTCGCTTTTGGGGGCTTCCTATGCTTTCCCTAACAGTCTATGCTTGTCTGGCGCAAATTCACTCTGGTTTCCCTAACAGTCTATGCTTTCCCTAACAGTCTATGCTTGTCTGGCGCAAATTCACTATGCTTTCCCTAACAGTCTATGCTTGTCTGGCGCAAATTCACTCTGGTTTCCCTAACAGTCTATGCTTGTCTGGCGCAGCAAAGTCGTCAGCAAAGAACAGCGCAAACAGAGCTGCTATACCCCCACCCAAAACAAGAAAAGCCAGATGAAAACCAATTGCTTGCAGTATGCTGCGTTGTTTGTCAAAAACCAGTAAATCTTTAAACATGTCCATTCCCCTGTTAGGTTAAAACCAACTCTACGCAATGGGCAGGTTGGTGGCGGTTTTGCATAATACCTGTGTTCCTTGGGCTTCCAATTGGCCTTCCTATCTGCCTTTCAAGCAGGCTATTAGCGGTTTGAAAGCGCATATTCTCAGAGCAAGATGCATCTAGACAGAACCAAGCCTCATCCCAACTGCTTGCACGGACTAGACTTGAAAAATAAAAACGCATCCCCATATAACCTCTGTGCTGAGAAGTAGCACTGTCTTCAGATACCCTATTTTGCACAACAAATTTCTCGCGATAAGCGAATTGACAGGAGAATGCATCGATGAAATTCACCCCTTTAAAAGATAATGTACTGGTTCGTCGTACCGATGAAGAGACTCGTTCCAGTGGCGGCATCGTGATACCGGGCTCAGCGGCAGAAAAGCCGACACAAGGAGAAGTAATCTCCGTTGGCCCAGGTCGGACCAACGACAAAGGCGAGCTGATCAAAATAGCAGTGAAAGCGGGTGACAAAATCGTATTCGGCCAATATGCCGGTAGCAATACTCTGAAAATCGATGGAGATGATATGTTGATTATCTCTGAAAGCGATATTCTGGGCGTCTTGTCGAACTAGATAGCCTACATCAATCGTAATACCGCGATTACCACACATTCCATCGTACCAGCAGGAGAACTCAAAAGATGGCTGCCAAACAAATTCTTTTTAGCGACAAAGCGCGCCAGCAACTACTCAAAGGCGTCAACATCTTATCAGATGCCGTAAAAGTAACCCTAGGGCCCAAAGGTCGCAACGTATTGCTCGATAAATCATTCGGCGCTCCCACCGTGACCAAAGACGGTGTATCTGTTGCCAAAGAGATCGAACTTAAAGACAAGTTCGAAAACATGGGCGCACAGTTGGTCAAGCAAGTGGCGTCCCAAACCTCAGACGAGGCCGGGGACGGTACCACTACTGCCACGGTACTGGCTCAAGCAATCTTTACCGAAGGCCTTCGGGCTGTAGCCTCTGGCATGAACCCTATGGATCTCAAGCGCGGTGTTGAAAAGACTGTAACAGCAGCCGTTAACGAAATCAAAGGCATGTCTATTCCTTGCGACACGGACGGTGCTATCCAACAAGTAGGTACGATCTCGGCCAACTCAGACGCTGCTGTCGGTAGCATCATCGCTGAAGCGATGAACAAAGTCGGAAAAGAGGGTGTCATTACCTGTGAAGAAGGCAGCGGTATCGACAACGAGCTGGAAGTGGTTGAAGGGATGCAATTTGACCGTGGCTACCTTTCACCCTACTTCATCAACAATCAGCAAAACATGACGGCGGAATTGGACAACGCCTTTGTACTACTGTTCGATAAGAAAATTTCCAACATCAGAGAGCTTTTGCCTCTGCTGGAAAAAGTAGCTCAAGCAGGCCGTTCGCTGATGGTGATAGCAGAAGACGTCGAGGGGGAAGCCCTTGCAACGATGGTAGTCAACAACATGCGCGGCATTGTGAAAATCGCAGCTGCCAAAGCGCCTGGGTTTGGAGACCGACGCAAGGCCATGCTGGAAGACATTGCCACTCTAACTGGCGGCACGCTCATCTCGGATGAAGTAGGGCTCACTCTGGAAGGTGCAACTCTGGAAGACTTAGGCAGTGCCAAGAAAGTGTTGCTCAGCAAAGAGTTCACTACTGTTATTGACGGTGCAGGGCAGACTGACAAAATTAAAAGCCGCATCGAACAGATCCGCATACAGGTTGCCGAGACTTCCTCGGACTATGACCGTGAAAAACTCCAAGAGCGGGTTGCCAAGCTATCCGGTGGTGTTGCTGTCATCAAGGTAGGTGCCGCTTCCGAAGTCGAAATGAAAGAGAAGAAAGCTCGGGTGGAAGACGCCCTGCATTCGACTCGTGCGGCGGTTGAAGAAGGCGTGGTCCCTGGAGGAGGCGTTGCCTTGATCCGTGCTCGCAACAAGATCGGCAAGATCAAGGGCGACAACCCCGACCAGAATGTTGGCATCCAGCTGACATTGCGTGCCATGGAAGCTCCGCTGCGCCAGATTGTGGCCAATGCTGGTGTGGAATCCGCTATTGTTCTAGAAAAAGTCAACAATATGGAGAAAAGCCAAGGCTATAACGCTGCCACTGGTATTTACGGCGACATGATTGAGCAAGGTATCTTGGATCCAACTAAGGTCACCCGAACGGCTCTTCAGGCTGCTGCTTCTGTTGCCGGTCTGTTGATTACGACCGAAGCTCTGGTCACCGAAGCGCCCGACGACAAGCCTGCGGCACCGGCTATGCCTGGTGCTGGAGACATGGACGGCATGGGCGGTATGGGCGGCATGATGTAAAATCCTTTTGGATTAGATCTTTTTTATTCATACCCCCAATGGCGAACTCTCCCTCTGCGCTCAAACGAGCTCGGCAAAACATCCAGCGACGTTTGCTGAGATCCAGTCAGAGGGCAGAGGTTCGCACTGCCATCAAAAAAGTCAGAACTGCCGTCAGTCAGGGAGACTATACCAACGCCAAGAATGCCTATCAGGCTATGACTAGCCTGATTGATCGAAAATCTGGCAAAGGCTGTATTAAAAAACGCCATGCCGATCGCCAAAAAAGCAGGCTCAATGCGCTGGTAAGAAGCATCAGCCCCTGATTCAAAGCCAGTATCTGTGCATTTTTACAACTTGTTTGTTGTATTTTGCTACCTTACTAGCAAGTCACTATAATTTCAGGATTACGTCAGTAAAGGCCACCTATAGGGTTCCGGTCGAACTCTAAGGATGTGCCTATCCGACATGCTAGCCTGTCATAACACCCTCCAGCTAGGTGGTGTTTTCCTAATATCGGCAACAGAGCTATAGGGTTCAGTTTGAACTTTATTCACGCTCTCCTGCTAGCTTTTGTTACAACACCCCCCAACTAGTAGTATTTCCCCATGTCAGAAAATGTAAGCACAGAAGAATGGAATAGGCGCTCCATGGCGCTTCACCGAAAGTATCGGGGAAAACTGCAGGTTGCAAGCCCAATCGCTATATCGTCTCAAGCGGATCTATCGATCAGCTATACCCCCGGAGTAGCAGAGCCCTGCCGCGTCATTGCACAAAACCCCGATGAAGCACGCAACCTGACAATCAAAGGCAACTCGGTTGCCATTGTCACTAACGGCAGCGCCGTTCTGGGACTCGGCAATATAGGCGCTCTGGCGGCTCTGCCCGTCATGGAAGGCAAAGCCCTGCTGATGCGCGAATTTGCCCAAATTGATGCATGGCCTATCTGCCTCGAATTACAGGATGCCGACAGTTTGGTCAGCACTATCAAGGCGCTGGCACCTTCCTTCGGCGGCATCAACCTAGAGGACATAGCGGCACCTCTGTGCTTTGAAGTCGAGGAGCGCCTTCAGGATCTAGGCATTCCGGTATTTCATGACGATCAGCACGGAACGGCCATCGTCACCATTGCTGCACTGATTAATTCATGCCGGCTAACAGGACAGAAACTGGAAGATTTAAAAATCATCATGAATGGAGCTGGGGCTGCAGGAATTGCTATCAGCCGACTGCTGAACAATACACATTTGTGCGAACAGCTCAACACAAGGCCGCCAGAAATCATCCTGTGCGATTCAACAGGAGCAGTCAGTCGCAACCGTACGGGCCTGAATAGCGTCAAACAAAAGGCATTAGAGTACACAAACCCCCACCACAAAGACGGCTCGCTGAAAGAAATCATTCGCGGGGCCCAGGTCTTTATCGGTGTCAGCCAAGCGAACCTGCTCACCGCTGAAATGGTGCAAACGATGTCAGGAAAGCCTATTATTTTTGCTATGGCGAACCCTGTGCCGGAAATCACCCCTGATGAAGCCCACAAAGGTGGGGCTTTTATTGTAGGTACCGGAAGGAGCGATTTTCCGAATCAAATAAATAATTTACTTGCCTTCCCGGGTATTTTTCGCGGGGCACTGGACGCCAACGCGCGAGCGATCACCGACCGTGCTAAAGCGCAAGCAGCTATTGCTCTTGCAAAAACTGTCTCCAATCCGAGCCCGGACTACATCCTGCCCAACGCCTTAGATCGAAGTGTAGTGCCTGCTGTTGCGGCTGCAGTTGCTGAATTTGTCTAATTAATAGACGATGACGATACGTGGGCATCAATCCATGAAAGCGCATAGTACAACAGCGAGTGCAACACCGCGTACAGCACAGTAGAGCTTCATGTCCTCAACACTCGATAAGGAACAGGAAGAAAAATTCAAAGCGCTTGCCGATCAATGGTGGGATGCGAATGGCCCAATGCGCCCTCTGCATCATATCAACCCGCTGCGCACTGAGTACATTCTGAAGCACTGGCAACGCTGGAACGACCAGAGCCAGAGCCAGCAAACACTCCCTCTTGCAGCCGTAAAAACTCTGGATATCGGCTGTGGAGGTGGCCTTCTGACCGAAGAACTGTGCCGTCAAGGCGCCCAAGTATCTGGTATAGATGCTGCCGAGAACCTGATAGAGGTAGCCAAAGCACATAGCGAGAATCAAAATCTAGCTACTATCGACTACCGCCATACTCTGGCAGAAGATCTGCTGCCAGAACAGCAACGACACTTCGATCTGGTCTGTTGCCTTGAAGTGATCGAGCATAGCCCACAGCCTGAAAAACTGGTTCAATGTGCCGCCGATTTATTGAGACCCGGTGGCGTTGCTGTTTTTTCCACCATCAACCGCACCGCGCGTGCGTTTGTCACTGCAATATTGGGCGCTGAATACCTGCTGCAGATACTGCCGCGCGGCACCCATAGCTATGCAATGCTCGTCAAACCGGCAGAGCTGGCTCAATGGGGTCGCAATGCTGGATTGGCACTTAAAGATATCAGCGGCCTTAGCTACAACCCATTTACCGGTAAGGCGCGCCTGAATTCTGATGTTGCAGTGAATTACCTAGCCGTATTCCAGAAACTATGACTCAAAAACTAGCGCACGGGGCCAAAAAAACTACACAGCCTGATGCTGCCCCTGTACCCGTGGTATTGTTTGATCTGGACGGCACCCTAGCTGATACAGCACCCGATCTCATCACTGCCCTAAAACAAATGCTGATCAAACGCCAAATGCCCATACCCGCCGAAAACAAGATGCGCGATCTGGCTTCCCATGGCTCTAGGCACCTGATCGGTTTAGGGCTCGGCATCGAGAGTTCCGAAGTATCAGAACAGCTCAGAGAAGAGTATTTCCATTACTATGAACAAGGCCAGCAACTCAACACCCGAGCCTTTGCAGGCATCCATCCTTTACTAACCTCTATAGAACGCCAACGCATGTTATGGGGTATTGTCACCGCTAAAAAGCAAGTGTTCGCTGAACAAACTCTGCGTCAACTGCGCATCTACCCCAGTTGCATGGTCTGCCCGGAGCATACCGAACACCCTAAGCCGCATCCACAGCCTTTGTTGCACGCGCTGGAATTACTAGAAAGGTCTCCTGAACAAGCCCTCTACATAGGCGACCATCCCTATGACATCCAGGCAGGAAAGGCCGCCGGAGTCGCTACTGTTGGTTGCGGTTGGGGTTACGGCCTGACAGCCACCGATAAAGACCAGTGCGATTTCTGGGCAGAATCGCCTTTAGATCTGATGCCCTTAATCGAAAAGTTCGCACAGTTCGCAAATCTCACAGACACGCACCGATAGGCTACCAGCGCTGCACCTGATCCAGCTGACGTGGGCTGGCATCCAGCCAATGCTCTTTTCTCAACCGATCCGGTAGCCAAAGCGGACCGAAACGCACCCGATGGATGCGGCTGACTCGATGCCCTACAGCGGCAAAGAGGCGGTGAATTAAGTGGTTGCGCCCTTCCATCAAGGTCACACAATACCAACAATTGACCCCGCCTACCTTGCTTCCCGGCACTAGATCTGAAAATCGGGCCATGCCATCTTCCAGCTCTATGCCCTCTGTTAAAAGATCCAGATGGTCAGGGGATACTGCTCCTTGCACGCGCACCATATACTCGCGATCAAACCGATACGATGGGTGCATCATGCGGTGCACCAGATCGCCATCGTTTGCAAATACCAGCAAGCCCGAAGTGGTAACATCCAAACGCCCTACCGAAAACCAACGCCCTGTTTTAAGCTCAGGCAGGCCTTCGAAGATGCTCTTACGATTATCTGCAGGGCGATAACTGCATTCACTCCCTACCGCTTTGTGATACAGCAGCATCCGGACCGGGTCGTGCCATAACCCAGCAGGTACAGTCAGTAACTCACCGTCGAGGTGAATCGGTACCTTAGCTGGAAACTGTAGGGCAACACCAGGCTGAGCTGGCCGACCGTCCACTGCCACACGGCCAGCAACGATCAATGCATCGGCATTTCTGCGCGATATCCCCAATACACGAGCCAGAATTTTCTGGAGCCTTTGTTGCTTCATCTGCAAATGAGGTGTAACAGCTACTCGCGCACCAACTGGCTGGCATCTCCCGCACCCTGACGCAGCAGCACAGGGGGCATCTGCCGCAAATCTAGCACGGTGCTAGGCTCGCTCACCCGCTCACCCGCAGTAAACAAAAATTGGATGGCATGCCCTATCTGCTTCTGTATGATTTCCGGATCCTCAGCAGGTTGCTGATCCGGAGGCAAAGTCAAGGAAGTTGTCATCAAAGGCCCTCCATAAAGATCGAGAAGCGCTTCTGCAAGTGGCGAAGCCGGAAATCTAAGACCCACTGTTTTTTTCTCTCCAAAGAGAATTTTTTTGGAAACTCGGGGGCCTGCTTCAAAAATAAACGTAAAAGGACCGGGCGTCAGCTGTTTGATCACACGGAACATAGGGGTCTCAACCACCACCCAATCCGCTAGATCTTTCAGGGAGCTGCAGAGCAGTGTAATGTGGTGGGTACGGGGCAGATTGCGCACAGATCGCATCCGATCAACAGCTTTGGGAAGCTCTGGACTACAGAGGATGGCATACCCTGAATCACCAGGATACACAACCAATGCTCCTTCTCGGATACCTTCTACGGCTGCTCGCAACTGGCGCTTTCTGGGGGCATCAGGGTCAATCTGGATCGTCTGCATAGTCATGAGTTGTTCGCTTAAGATTCGGTTTCAGAAATCAATGGTTTCAGCTCTTCGGGAATAATACAAATGGGCACAGGAGAGAGCTTGTGTGAATTATTCTGGTTAAAACGATTGTAGAGCTGCAGCACTTCCTGTTGGCGCTCAGAAAGAGGGGCGCTACTCTCGCTGACATCATAGAGCATGGCCCATTCAATTTCGGCATAGGTTGCTCCTATCTGCTCCTCATCGCTGCGGCCATCCTCCCACAAGCCATCTGTAGGAGAAGCTTGCAAAATTTTATCGCAGACACCCAAATGAGCTGCGAGTTGATACACTTCTGTTTTCATCAAGCCGGCTATGGGGCTTACATCCACTCCTCCATCGCCATATTTGGTAAAGAAGCCAATACCAAAGTCCTCAACTCTATTACCTGTGCCACAAACCAGCATCCGATACGTACCAGAAGCCGCATACAAAGCGGCCATTCTCAATCTAGAACGTGTATTAGCCAGCGCCAATTCGTCTGGTTCTACTGCTGTCAGACCCGATTTGAATGCGTCAAAAGCTTGCGTGAGATCGAGAACATCTGCTGTAACATTGGGATAATTAGCCGACAACCACGCCAAATGCGCTTGGGCACGATCTACCTCGCTTTCTTTCTGATGAATCGGCATGGAGTACGCCCGCACTGGCTGACCTGTAAGCGCACAAAGCGTAGAAGTCAGAGCCGAATCCACACCTCCAGATACACCAACTACCAAGCCTTTGCAGCCACTTTCGTGCAGCTTCTGCGTCAACCAAGTTGAAATAAACTCTGCGATTTTTTGCTGCACCATATATGGATTTCAACAGGCTCAGGTAGGAAAGCGAAACCAATCACAGCGCAAGCAGCATCTAAGTCGGCATTGCTGTGAGCGGGGTATTTCCAGATATCTTGGTATTCTAGTTTACTCATCGTACTAGAATCCTATAATTTGACACAAGCAGAGAGCTATGTAGATGCAGCCAACCCTTAGGGCTACAGACAAACCATTGCCTAGCTAGAGGCTGTCTATACCGCTTAAACCCACCCAGATATCCCAATGAACAAGAATAACCCACTAATCAAAGATGTACGCTTGACTGAAACACAGAGTTTGGTAACTCCTCAACAGTTGCAATCCGAGCTACCCGTGACAGACCGGGTCGCACAGGTGGTCTATAACACCCGCCGTTCCATCGAATCTATACTGACAGGCGAAACCAACAAACTATTGGTCATCTGCGGCCCATGCTCTGTCCACGATCCAAAGGCTGGATTGGACTACGCACAACGCCTGTTGCAATTGCGGCAACGATACAGCGACCAGCTGGAGTTGGTGATGCGCGTCTATTTTGAAAAACCCCGCACCCGAACGGGCTGGAAAGGATTAATTAACGACCCCAACCTGAATGACAGCTACAACGTCAACCAAGGCCTGCACACAGCGCGCCAGCTGCTGATCAATATCGGCGAACTCGGGCTACCAGTCGCCACAGAATTTCTAGAGCCTATCACTCCGCAGTATATTGCAGAGCTGGTCAGCTGGGGCTGCATCGGCGCCCGCACAGTCGAAAGCCAAGTGCATCGCCAGATGGCGTCAGGGCTTTCATGCCCCATTGGCTTCAAAAACACCACCAAAGGCAGCATACAGGAAGCTGTGGATGCCATTGTATCGGCACAAGGGTGCCACACGTTTTTTGCAGTCACAGATTCGGGTCAAGTAGCTGTTCTCACTTCATCCGGAAACCACGCCTGCCATCTGATCCTCCGAGGAGGTACCGAACCCAACTACAGCAGAATGCATATCGATCAGGCGGCAAAATTGCTAGAAAACAACCAGCTGTGTACAAAAATCATGGTCGATGTCAGCCATGCAAACAGCCAAAAAGATGCCGGCCGTCAACCCGTGATCATCAAAGATTTGTGCCAGCAAGTGCTTGAAGGCCAACCCTACTTAGGGGGAGTGATGATTGAAAGCTTCATCGTCGGCGGCAACCAAAACATTGCCAACCGCCCTTTGACCTACGGACAGAGCATTACTGATGCCTGCATCAGCTGGGAGCAAACGGAAGAAACACTAGAGCTACTGGCCAATACCTGGGCGCAAAAAACTGACCTCTAAACCCACGCATCGGCACCCAGACCATCCCTGGCTGCGGCTTCATATCCAACTGACTTCTCGGTTAGGACTTGAGGCAAGTTGCGTTTATTCGCACCTGGCCTCCTCTTTCCAAACACAGCAAGAGTATCTGGTATCTCTTAAAGAGCTCGAGCGGGCACTGCCGTTTCTAAACTGCAATCAGATTATTCAAGCCCTGCAAACGCTGACGCGCCATAAGTTGATCGAACAAGGGAAAGGCGGCAGCGGGCGCATCCCTCTACGGCTATTACCGCAATCTTTCTGGCCAGAACAAAAAGATCAAGCCAGTCCAGCCAGCTACATGACTCTGGACTGGACTCCATCAGAAGATGTGCTGAAAATGCTCGCAGACTTACAAATCCCCGATGCTTTCTGGAAAAAACAGCTGCCAAATTTCCGAATTTACTGGAAAGAGCGGCATCGCATGGACTACTGGGGATACCGTTTTATCAGCTGGGTGCGCAAAGGTTGGATGACAGAAATCCATACGCAGCCTGTAGATTATCAAGGCGATTGGCAACCTGATTACAGCGAACTGTCTTCGATAGGGATTGATACCGAAGAGGCACAGATCTTCTTGGAACTTTTCCGAAGCGCTACAGATAATCTGCAAGGTTCGCAGCAACAGCTTCAACGCCGTTTCATGCAATTCATCCGCTATCAGAAGGATCTGGCCTCTTACCAAAAAACCGATTCAGATCCATGAAACGATTCTGGCATTCCCGACTTCGCTCCTAGCCTCTATAATACATAAGAGAACTGGAAAGCCTATTAATCGCAAGTCCAACAACCTATTTGAACGGACAGTTTCTTTAGTTTCGCAGTGTCCCCCGACCGGACCTGCTCTATGCTCAACCTAGAAACCCGTCATTGGATCTGCAAATATCTGCCCTGCATAAACCAAACCCCTGCCCTGCATGCGTCCTCTATACCAAGCCTTAATCATCTTGTCTTTACTGACTGTCTGGATGTTGCTGGGGGTTTTCAATCCCACAGAACATACCTCATCCATCAATACCGTCGCCGCACCTGAACTGCAGTCGGTACAGGTATTAAGCAGCACAGCAATTGATTTCAGCAAACCAATCCGCATCCGAGCAAGTACCGAAGCTGAACGCAAAGTCATAGTTACTTCGCGTATCACCGCAATAGTAACAGATACCCCTGTACGCGCTGGCCAAAAAGTGGCAAGCGACACCCTCCTCTGTCAGCTGGCAGAAGAAAACCGTCGCGCATCCCTCAATGAAGCAGAAGGAC
>JBPCXB010000155.1:0-1521 GCA_051008935.1 Gammaproteobacteria bacterium
GCCCCCTTCCCCCTACGAATCGATGTTTGTGTCTCTTGCACACAATGCCTCTACTACAGAACAAACACTGACAGCGGTTCACAACTGTTTCAAGGAGATGAAATCATGACCAATTCCAGTTCTAACCCCCAATCACGCCCCCACATTACCGGATTGGGCAATGCGCTTTGCGATTTAGAATTCAAAGGCAGCAAAATCATCTTGAAAGAATTAAATCTGGAACCTGGCGACACTCTGCTAGCTTCACAGAACGAACAACAAAACAGACGCAAGACGCTGGAAGAAGCTTTTGGTACCCCCCACCTCTGCTCTGGTGGCTCTGTTGCCAACTCACTGGTGGTTGCAGCCTGTGCACCCGTCGACTGTACCCTCGTGTCTATGGTGGGCGCTGACTCAGAGGGTAGTAATTACCGAAATGACCTAGGTCAAGCTGGGGTAGAACTGGTTACCTCTACCGAAGCCGTGGCGCAAACGGGCAATTGCCTAGCCGTCATCACTGGGGACGGGCAAAGAACCATGTCTACTTATCTAGGATGCAACGAAGAAATCTCTCCCCAACTGACGCAAACACCAGATGCACGTAGCACTATCGCTAACAGCGACTGGCTCATTCTGGAAGGCTACTTACTCGCCAACAAAGACTCTATGAGTGCTATGGAAGACGCACAAAAATGGGCGCTGCAACACCAGACCAAAATTGCTTTGACGCTTTCATCAGCGCTGATCGCGAAAAACGAGTACAAAAGTCTGGAACGACTGCTCGAAAATGGCGTCGATTTGGTCATCGGCAACGAATCAGAGGCCTGCGCTGCCTGCGACTGCGAAGATCCGCAAACGGCTCTGGCGCTTCTAACGAAATTTAGCCCGCAAGTGGCAATCACCCTGTCTGAAAGAGGTGCCCTTCTTGCTACATCAAATAAGGTGTGGCACTACCAAACGGAACCTGTTGTGGCTATAGACAGCCTTGGAGCTGGCGATGCCTTCGCAGGTGGACTGCTGACCGCACTAGCTCTAGGCCATTCGCTTGAAGAAGCCGCCAAATGGGGTTGTGCTGCTGGAGCGACCTGCGTGCAAAACTGGGGAGCCCGATTAAGCGAGGGTGAAAAATCTAAGCTATTGACACAGTGGGGAATTTGAATATATTGGTAAGAACCGCTGATGGCATTGCTCACTCCAATGCCGCTTAGAATGCTCCAAGCTATGGGAAAAAACCGAGAAAACACACGTAAGCACTTGATATTCTTTAATATTTGTTTAATATATAAGCTTGCACATAGAGCCACAAGCCTAAATTTTTAGATATAATCGAAAACACTCAACAAGTGATCCAGAATTTTCTAATAGGATTTCCACAGGTTGTTATTAGTACTAATAAATGTCTGATCTCAACCGCTCATCCCTCCCACACCCAGTTCTTGAGAAAATCACATGAACAATACCAAGCAAGCCCTCAAAAGCAACCTGAGCGACATAGAAATGCCGCTGCATCCCGCCCCTCTCGCCTCTACCCTGCGCAACATC
>JBPCXB010000156.1:0-38222 GCA_051008935.1 Gammaproteobacteria bacterium
CGGCCATTAACTGGTTCTCTAAATGTATGTTTAAAACGCTATTACGAAATATATTTAAGGACCATCACCTACAAGAATCCTATATCACAGCCAGTGATTTAGACTGGACGATAGTGCGACCAGCAATCCTATCTGATAAGCAAGAGATTGGCCATCATATGGGCAGTCAATTGCGGTCAAATAGTGTGAGCAGATTAGATGTAGCGTCCTCTCTTTGCAACCAGATATCTGACAAGACTTATATAAAGAAAGCGGTACTGGTTAGTTAGGAAAACAATAGTGGATCAATTTATGGCAATAAATAAGCCATATCTGGCATAAAACCCCTTTTTTATAGCAGGCTGAGTCCATGTATTGCCACTACTTAGGGGTTTTGAGACCTAGACAATGACAATTGGTACTTGTGCCATTGCCTCATGCAATTCCATCACAGATCGCCTGCGACGTTATGTAGGGCTTTTGTTATTGTTTGTTGGGGGTGGAATTCTTCAATCCAGTCTCGATAACGCACCGCGACGCCATTGAAAACTAGATCCTGAATAGCTGCTCGATGGTGCCTCGAGTGGTGCGGCCCCATGCTCAGTCTGCTAGGGTGGAGTCGGTCCGGCTTCCGTAAGGGGCTATCCAGCGTTCCAGGCGTCCTAGCAGGATATCTGTAAGCAAGGCGAGTGCCGCCGCCGGCAGTGCGCCCCACAGAATCAACTCAGCATCTACCAATTGCAGCCCAGTCAGTATCAGTTCGCCCAGCCCGCCTGCTCCCACAAATGCCGCCAGGGTTGTCGTGCCAATGCAGATGATGCTGGCTGTGCGTATTCCGGCCATAATCGTTGGCACTGCCAACGGCAACTCCACATATATCAGAACATCTAGATTGCGCAGACCCATGGCGTAGGCGGTGTCGATCAATTGTGCATCCACTTCCATAATGCCGACGAACACATTTCTGAGTATCGGTAACAGCGCGTAGATTGTGATAGCAGTGATAGCTGAGGCGGTGCCCAATCCGAACCAGGGTACCGTGATCAGAAAAGCTAGAAGTGCCAAAGATGGAATCGTTTGCAACATGCCAACGGCCCAGATGACTGGTCCAGCCAGATGCAGGTGGCGAGACAGGAAGAGCCCCAGAGGTACAGCAATAGCCAGAGCCAGCAATATGCTGATGCCTGCCAGTAGCAGGTGCTCCGTCATTTTGATCCGCAGGCGGTTCAGGTCGCTCTTTAGCTGTTCCAGATTGGTATCAGTGGCGTTGTTCTGCTCGGTTGCATAGGTGTCAGATTCCAGCAGTCCTTGTTCGTGCAAAAAGTTGGCAGCTACTCCTTTGTAATCCCCATCTACTTCTGCCTGATGGTTGAGCTTTCGCATCAGGCTGTCGTTGATGCGAAAGCCTAATTCGGCCAGCACCGGGCGCAATTGAGGCCATTTTTGCAGAGCTAGTTCTGATACTATAGGTGCGCATTGATAAGGTGGAAAGAAGTTGCGATCATCTTCCAACAGGGCCACTGGGTAGTCCAGCAGTTTGCCATCGGTGCTGTAGCTGTCTATCAAATCGGCTTCGCGGTTGGCCAAAACCTGATACACCAATCCGTGTTCGATCCCTTTCGTGGGTACAGCAGGCAGATCGTAGTGCTTGATGAGTGCATCCCACCCGTCGTTTCGGCGTGTAAATTCATGTGAGAAAGCGGGTCGGATGTGTTGTAGATGATCGTGCAAGTCGGATATGGTCTTCAAATCAAATTTGCGTGCTACTTCCGGGTGTACACCCAGCACATAGGTATTGTTAAACCCGAAGGGTTGTAACAGCTGCAACCCCCATTTATCAAATACCTGTTCTTGGCTGACTGCATAGGCTTCTAGGGCATCTTTCGGGGCGCGCTGGATGTTTAGGATATTGGCGCCGTACCACAGGGTGCCAGTGTATTCCGGGTAGATGTCGATTTCGTGCTCCCGAATAGCCGAAAAGGTGACAATACTCCCAGACAGATTGACTTTATGCGTGACCTCAATATCCGTTCTTGCCGTAATCAGTTGCCCCATGATTTCTGCAAGCAATCGGCTTTCGGTAAACGCTTTGCTGCCAATAATTAAATGTTCTCGGTCGATTTGCGTCTGTTGGGCATTGAGGGGCGCGCACAGAGACAGCAGCAATGCAAGGCAGTAGCCTGTCTTGTGCAGGCGCGGTAGGAAAGCGAGGAAAGCGAGGAAAGCGGGCCTAAAAAGAGATGCAATCATGTCAGAGTCAAAAGCTAGTTGCAGTGTGGTGACGCATAAAGTTCTCTACAAAACTGTTTGCAGGGCGTTCGAGCAGATCGTCAGCAGTGCCTGTCTGCAGTATCTGGCCAGAGCGCATGATGGCGATGCGGTCACCGAGTAAACAGGCCTCATTCAAATCATGGGTCACCAATAGCACAGTTTTTTGCAGCAGGCCTCGCAACTGCAGAAATTCATTCTGTAACTGAGCGGTCGTTTCAGGATCCAGGGCGTTGAACGGTTCGTCCATCAACAGACAGGCGGGGTCCATAGCCAGTGCGCGGGCGATAGCAATGCGCTGTTGCTGTCCTCCTGATAATTCGCCCGGGTATCGTGTCCGGAAACTGGCGTCAGTGGGTAATTTAATCAGTTCTAGAAGTTCCAGTGTGCGTTTTTTGATATCCGCCATCGACCCCAGGTGGGCCGGGAGTTGGTCCGGAGCAGTTGCTAGCACGCGTGTTGGTAGCAACTCTATGTTGCGTTCAATGGTTAGATGCGGTAGCAATTGTGCTTTTTGAGGCACGTATCCCATAGACCTGCGCAGGATGAGCGGGTCGAATGAACTGCCCAGTTTTTGTTGGAAGAAGTATTGCCCCTGTGACGGCAGCAGCATTTGGTTGGCGATACGCAACGCCGTTGTTTTTCCGCATCCGCTCGGTCCGATCAGGCACAGAGTTTCTTTGGCAAAAATGTCTAAAGAAAAGCTCTTCAGAGAATTAATAGTGCCAGCATTTTTCGGATATTTTCGGTTACTAGTAAAGCTGTGATGTATATTTTGATAAGATATGATTGCTTGCGCCGCGGTGGCTTGCTGGGCATCAGTTGAGGCGGGTGTTTCGGATTGCAACGGGCTGAAAGACTGGCTAAGTTGTCAGATAGATTCTATAATATTGATTTGCTGGCGCTACAGGCAGTAAAATACGCTCAATGGCGGGCATAGTTTAGTGGTAAAACCCCAGCCTTCCAAGCTGATGATGCGAGTTCGATTCTCGCTGCCCGCTCCAGGGTAGCGCTTTTGCGCACCTATGCTAGTAGCATAGGTTGTGCAAAGTTTGGCACAGCAGATTGGGCTGAAATGCGCAGAGTAAAACTCGACGGATTTGGAAAGGGGTTTGGGTAGGCTTATGGTGAGCCTTTAGAGATGTGGCAGTGTCCAAGATGCATCTCTGTATGCGGTTGGAGCAATTGGAGCAATCTGATTGGGCGCATGAGGTTGTGTAGGGTTTGTAAGAAGGCAGGAATGAAGGAAGAGAGCAAAACATCACTGCTTGCTGAGAGCAGTGGCGGTATTGAAAAGTTATCGGCTCATATAGCTCAGTTGGTAGAGCACTTCCATGGTAAGGAAGGGGTCATCGGTTCAAATCCGATTATGAGCTCCAAAGGAAAGTAAAACACGTAACAAAACTAATGGAATGTTGAGGGTAATCTGAAGATGGCCAAAGCTAAATTTGAACGGAATAAGCCACATATAAATGTAGGTACGATTGGTCACGTGGACCATGGTAAAACTACTTTGACTGCGGCTATTACCAAAGTCTGCGCTGACACTTGGGGCGGTGAGTTTGTTGCCTTTGATGGCATTGACAATGCGCCCGAAGAAAAAGACAGGGGAATCACTATTTCGACTTCGCATGTGGAATATCAGTCGGATAAGCGCCACTATGCGCATGTGGATTGCCCAGGCCACGCGGACTATGTTAAAAACATGATTACAGGTGCCGCCCAGATGGATGGTGCGATCCTTGTTGTAAGTGCTACAGATGGCCCTATGCCACAAACGCGAGAGCACATTTTGCTGGCGCGGCAGGTTGGAGTGCCAAACATTGTCGTGTTTATGAACAAAGTCGATGTGGTCGACGATGAAGAAATATTGGAATTGGTTGAGATGGAAGTGCGCGAGCTGCTCAGCCAGTATGACTTTGATGGTGACAACTTGCCTATCATCAAAGGCTCGGCGCTCAAAGCTCTAGAGGGCGATGACAGCGCCATTGGCGTGCCTGCCATTAAAGAGCTTGTGGAAACAATGGATAGCTATTTCCCGGAACCCAAGCGTGATATCGATAAGCCTTACCTGATGCCTATAGAGGATGTCTTTTCTATTGGCGGTCGCGGAACTGTTGTGACAGGTCGTGTTGAGCGGGGTATTATTAAAGTCAGCGATGAAATTGAGATCGTTGGCATTAAGGATACAGCTAAAACTGTTTGCACAGGGGTAGAAATGTTCCGGAAAGAGCTAGACGAAGGGCGTGCTGGGGAAAATGTGGGCGTATTGCTCAGAGGAACCAAGCGAGAAGAAGTCGAGCGCGGTCAGGTTCTGGCCAAACCCGGCAGTATCCACCCACATACTGAATTTGAATGTCAGGTATATGTGTTGAGCAAAGAAGAAGGCGGTCGCCACAAGCCCTTTTTTGATGGCTACAGGCCGCAGTTTTACTTTCGCACCACAGATGTTACAGGTACTATCAAGCTGCCAGAGGGTGTAGAAATGGTGATGCCTGGAGATGATGTGTCTATGAAAGTATCGTTGATATCGCCCATAGCCATGGAAGACGGTTTGAAGTTTTCGGTTCGTGAAGGGGGTAGAACTGTGGGTGCGGGAGTGATCTCTAAGGTCAGCAGCTAGTATTAGCGGTCTCTGGTATTGCTTATCAGGCCAGTAGCTCAATCGGCAGAGCAGCGGTCTCCAAAACCGCAGGTTGGGGGTTCGATTCCCTCCTGGCCTGCCAACAGTGGCTGTTTTCTAGGCGAGATGCGGGTTCAGATAGGCAAGATAGACCGGACGTGCCAGAGATGGCGAAATTCTGGTTAATTAGAAGTAGCAATAGATAGAGGATGACTGGCCAGATGCAGGCGTGTGCCTGTCTTGTGCAGGCGATAGTGATGACAATACGGTAATGGCAGTATAGATAACAGACAGATGACAGATGGTTTGAATGACACATGAGCAGAGATTATTTTCTGTGGGCACTTGCAATGCTGGCGGCAGGAGTTGTGCTGGTGTCCGATGCTATGTTGGAATGGGAGTCCAATCTGTATCGTGTGCTGACTCTTACGGGCTGCGCGTTGGTCATTGCAGGCATTCTGGCTTTGACGACTCAAGGCGTTGCCCTGATCAATTTGCTGAGCGATTCTCGAGACGAACTGCGCAAAGTGCATTGGCCGACCCGTGCGGAAACAGGGCAGATGACTCTGCTGGTGATGCTGGTGATTACTGTACTTGGGCTTTTGCTCTGGGCATTGGATTATTTGTTGGGGTGGGCGATCTCCTGGATTCTTGGCTAGATAAGGTTGCTGAATATAGATGTCAGATAAATTGATGGAAGGCGATTCTCGATTGGGTGCGCCCGCGACTTCGGGGGATGTTGATTCTCAATATAAAAGTCGCTCTGGCATGAATTGGTATGTCATTCATGCGCGCACGCGTTATGAAAAGAAAGTCCGCGATGAGCTCAAGCGTCGTATCGAAGAATTTGGGCTTTCGGACAAGTTCGGTCGTATGCTGGTTCCTTCTGAAGATGTGATTGAGCTGAAGTCAGGTAAGAAACGCAAAGTGGAGCGGTTATTCTATCCAGGTTACATTTTGATTGAGATGGCTATGGATTCGGCATGCTGGCAGTTGATTAAGCGTCTGCGCCATGTGCGCGGCTTTATCGGCAAAGAGCACGAACCAACCCCCTTGCGTGATAGTGAGGCGGTTGCGATTCTAGATCGGTTTGAAACGTCCAAGACCAGCGCGCCTAAAGTAGAGACTATATTTGATATAGGTGAAACAGTGCGTGTAACCGAAGGGCCTTTCTCTGATTTCTCAGGCACTGTTGAAGAGATCAACTATACCAAAGGGCGGTTATGGGTCGCCATCAGTATTTTTGGGCGCACTACGTCCACTGAACTGGGGTTTAATCAGGTGGTGAGAGATTGATTTGGTGTGCGGGGGCTGTTTTATAGTAGTGTCTGATGCTAGGTGCGTTACGCACGATAGGCATTAGAGAGCAATTAGAAATGATTAATATGGCGAGAGACTGGTGGCAAAAAAAGAAATAAAGACTGTCGTGAAGTTGCAGGCTCCTGCTGGTCAGGCTAGCCCTGCTCCACCTGTGGGGCCGATACTGGGCCAGAATGGCCTGAATATCATGGAATTCTGCAACGCATTTAATGCTCAGACAAAAGAATTAGAAGCAGGGGTTCCGCTTCCAGTAGTGATTGAAGTGTACCGCGACCGTAGTTTTTCCTTTACGGTCAAAAGCCCTCCTGCTTCGGTGTTATTGCGCAAGGCGGCAGGAATTGACAAAGGTAGTGGTGTGCCCAATCTGAATAAGGTAGGGCAAAAGTTGACCAGAGAGCAGTTGCAGCAAATTGCTGAAGTAAAGATGAAAGATTTAAATGCCGGCAATCTAGATGCGGCGATCAAAACTTTGGCGGGTACTGCGCGCAGTATGGGTATTGAGGTAGAGAACTAATGGCAGCGGGCAAGCGCATTAAAGCGCTCAGAGAAAAGATAGATAAAGAGCGGCTGTATCCTGTGGAAGAAGCGCTCAAGCTTATTGCGGATCATTCCACGATCAAGTTCCCCGAATCTATCGATGTGTCTATTCGTTTGGGTATAGATCCTAAAAAATCTGATCAGGTAGTGCGTGGCTCCGTGGCGTTACCGCATGGATTGGGCAAAGTAGTTCGTGTCGCAGCATTTGCTGAAGGAAGTGAATTGGAAGCGGCCAAAGCAGCGGGTGCAGATCCGGCGGGTCTGGATGATTTAGCGAAGGCCATAACAGATGGAAAACTTGATTTTGATGTCGTGGTGGCCGCACCGTCGGCAATGAAAGTAGTCGGGCGTTTGGGTCCTATTCTTGGCCCTAGAGGTTTGATGCCCAGCCCTCGTGATGGTACTGTATCAGCTGATTTGGGTGCGGTGGTTGCTGGAGTGAAAGCCGGGCAGTTTCGTTTCAAGACCGATCGATATGGACTGGTCCACGGCTCCATTGGCCGGGTGTCTTTTGATGCTGCTGCGCTCAAAGAAAACTTGCAGGCTTTGTGTGAGAGCTTGCGCAAAGCCAAGCCTTCTACTGCCAAAGGGATCTATTTTCGCTCGACTTCGTTGTCTTCCACTATGGGGCCTGGGATTCGTGTGGATACAACAGATTTGATAGACTGATTATGCCGTTATCTTTTGTTCAGAAAAAAGCCGTAGTAGAGGCTTTGCACACTTCGCTATCCGAAGCTAAAGCGGTGATTGCTGCCGATGCCTGTGGTTTGACGGCCGCCGAATCTGGTGAATTGCGGGTGCGCATTCGTGCAGCGGGTGGCCGTACTCAGATTGTGCCCAATAGACTAGCGTTGCGTGCGATAGAAGGCACTCCTTATTCTTGCTTGGGTGCCCTTTGCAAAGGGCCAACTATGTTCGCATGGTCCACCGACGATCCAGTATCGTTGGCTAATGCTCTAGACAAATTTGAAGCAGAGAATCTGCAATTAAAAGGCATCAGTTTTGGAACCGATTTGCTGGATGCCTCAGAGGTCAAAAAGGTAGCAGCCTTGCCGTCTCGGGAACAAGCCTTGGCGCAGTTGGCGTCGGTGTTGCAGGCGCCTGTAACGAAGCTGGCGATAGCCTTGTCGGGAGTGCCTAGAAACCTTGCGCTGGTACTGGCTGCTGTGAAAGCTCAGAAAGAGAGCAGTTGACAAACTAAACGAAACATTTTTACAAAACAGATTGCGAAAACAAACATCTAAATGACAGGAGAAATTCAGTGAGTCTGCAAAAAGAAGAGATTATCGAAGCGATTTCAGGTATGAGCGTTATGGAACTAGTAGATCTGGTTTCAGACATCGAAGAGAAGTTTGGCGTTTCAGCTGCGGCTATGGCTGCTCCAGCGGCAGTAGCTGGCGGGGAGAGTGCTGGTGCTGCGGCTGAAGAACAAACAGAGTTTGATGTGGTTCTGACTGGTGTTGGTGACAAAAAAGTAGCCGTGATCAAAACAGTCCGTGCGGCCACTGGCTTGGGATTGAAAGAGGCTAAAGATCTCGTTGATGCTGCTCCAAAAGCCATCAAAGAGGGTATCGAGAAGGCAGAGGCTGAGGAATTGGTCAAACAAATCCAAGAAGCTGGCGGTAGCGCTGAGCTGAAATAGTCGCTCTAACCGGTCTTATCGAACAGCTTACAGGCATTTCTGCCAAGAGGTATTTATGGTTTATTCTTTCGCTGAACGCAAGCGACTCAGAAAGAATTTTGGTTCTCTGAAGAGTGTGCCTATCCCCTACCTTCTAGAGGGGCAGCTGCAGCCCTATGCAAAGTTTTTGCAAACTCCCAAAGAGCAGGGTTCAGCGGCAGTAGAACGGGGACTGGAAGCTGTACTGAAATCGATATTTCCGATTCAGAATCGCACGCGCACAGCGGTGATGGAATATGTCAGTTACAGACTGGAAGACCCAATATACGATCCCGACGAATGTCGGATGTATGCCACGATTTATGCTGCCTCTTTGCGTGTAAAAGTGCGATTGGTGTTCTACCATCCATCGACAGCCAAGAATAAAGATCCCCACAAAATAAAGGACGTCAAGGAACAGGAGATTTTCCTGGGTGAAATCCCCTTGATGACCGACCGGAGTTCGTTCATTATCAACGGAACAGAACGGGTGATTGTGTCGCAGTTGCGTCGGTCGCCTGGTATTGTCTTTGATAGTGACCGAGGGCGTAGCCATGCTCAGGGAAAACCCCTGTACACGGCTCGTATTGTGCCCCATCGCGGACCATGGCTAGACTTCGAATTTGATATCAGAGACATCCTGCACGTTCGTATCGATCGCAAGCGCAAGGTTCCGGCCACCGTGTTCTTGCACGCTTTAGGTTATACAGATGAAGAGATACTGGGCTTTTTCTACGACTCTAATGTTTACAAATTGTCTAAAGACGGTGCCAACTTTGATCTAAAACTGGATCTGGATCAGCTGACCGGTCAAGAATTCCGCATTACTGTAGAGGATAAAAAGGGCAATGTGTTGGTAGAGGCCGGTCGTCGGGTTTCGGGCAATCATATTCGCCGCTTGAAAAAAGCAGGGATCGAGCAACTGAAGGTTTCAGCTGACTATTTGCTGGATGAGCGCTTAGCGAAAGACTTGGTGGATGCCAGCACGGGCGAACTTTTGGCCTTAGCCAATGATAGGATTACCCAAGAGATCGTCGATGATATCGTTGCGCATAAGATCAAGCAAGTCGAAACTCTGCGCTTTAATGATGTCAATAGGTTGCCGTTCATGTCAGATACTCTGGCGCTGGACGATGTGCGCACACAGGATGACGCGCTGGTCGAAATTTACCGCATCATGCGCCCGGGTGAGCCAACGACTGTTGTTCAGGTCAAGCAATTCTTTAGGTTTCTGTTTTTCGACGCTGCCAATTACGATCTGGCTAGTGTAGGGCGTATGAAAATCGACCTGCGCTTAGGGCAGGGCGCTGGCGATGCAGACCGTCCCAAGACCAAGCGCATTCTAGAGAAAGAGGATGTGGTCAAAGCATTGCAGAAATTGATGGCTATCCGCAATGGTAAAGAACAAATCGATGATATTGATCACTTAGGTAACAGAAGGGTGCGCACCGCAGGCGAAATGGTAGCCGACCAGTTGCGTACAGGCCTTGCGCGTGTGGAGAAAGTGGTTGCCGAACGTCTGGGCTCATTTGAAGCACAAGAGTTGACGCCACAGGACTTGGTCAACTCCAAGCCGGTCAGTGCTGCTATCCGTGAATTCTTTAACGGCAATCAGTTGTCGCAGTTCATGGACCAGAATAACCCACTGTCAGAAATTGCTCACAAAAGGCGTTTATCCGCTATGGGTGTAGGCGGTTTGACGCGAGAGCGAGCGGGTTATGAAGTGCGCGATGTGCACTCCAGCCATTACGGCAGACTGTGCCCAATCGAGACACCTGAAGGACCCAATATAGGTTTAATCAGTTCTTTAGCCTGCTATGCAAAGGTCAATGAATACGGCTTTATAGAAACGCCCTATCGCAAAGTGGAAGATGGCAAGGTGACGGATGACATAGTCTATCTATCTCCGTTAGCTGAACACGACAAGGTGATTGCGCAAGCCAGCGCCCAGATCGATAAAAACTCGAAGCTGGCAGAGGAATTGGTTCCTGTTCGTTATGGGCAAGAATTCACCATGCGCGCACCGCAGGAAGTCCAGTTTATGGATATTTCGCCTCAGCAGATTGTATCGGTTGCGGCGGCTTTGATTCCTTTTGTCGAGCATAACGATGCCAACCGCGCTTTGATGGGTTCCAACATGCAGCGGCAAGCTATTCCTACTCTGGTGTCCGAAAAACCTTTGGTAGGTACGGGGTTGGAAGCACAGGTTGCCCGTGATTCTGGAGCTTGTGTACTAGCACGGCGCAAAGGAAGTGTCAGTCAGGTGGACGCTGAGCGAATTGTTGTTCGTGTCCATGTGGACACCAGTAAAACTGGTGGCGAAGCAGGTGCAGATATCTATAACCTCTGCAAGTATCAACGCACCAATCAGGACACCTGTAGCAACCAAAGGCCGCTAGTGCAAGTGGGCGATCAGGTCGAAATCGGTGATGTTTTGGCCGACGGTTCATCCGTGGATAAAGGAGAACTGGCTCTCGGTTGCAATGTGCGTGCTGCATTTTTAGCGTGGAATGGCTATAACTTTGAAGATTCCATTCTTATTTCCGAGAAATTGGCCCACAGCGATGCCTTTACGTCTATCCACATTAAGCAGTTGACGTGCATTGCGCGTGAAACCCGGCTGGGCGAAGAGGAAATTACTGCGGATATTCCCACTGTCAGCGATGCCCAACTTGCGAAAATTGATGAGTCAGGCATTGTGCATTTGGGGGCTGAAGTCGAGCCAGGAGATATTCTGGTTGGGCGTGTCACTCCAAAAAACGAAACGCAGCTGTCTCCAGAAGAGCGCTTGCTAAAGACGGTTTTTGGAGATAAGGCCTCGCAGGTTAAAGATACTTCGCTCTATGTGCCCCATGGTGCCAAGGGTACCATCATAGATGTACAGATACTTACCCGTCCTGGTACAGAAAAGAATCCGCGAACCGTAGATATCGAATCGGCACAGATGTCTAAACTGCGCAAAAATTTGGACGACCGTCTGGAAATTCTCAGTCAGGCTTTGTCTGAGCACGCCAAAGCACAACTGCTTGGGCAGACGATAGTCAAAGCCTCTGGTTACCAAGAAGGAACGGTCATTACAGAGGAGATGTTGGATCAGGCTGTGGCAGGAAAGTTGTTTAACTTTCGAGTAGAAAAAGAGTCAGTCAATAAATTTCTCGCCAGTTCCAAAAAGGCGTTGAAAAAGCACAGAGATGTTGCAGACGGCACCTTCCGTGATCGCGAAGAGAAGCTGCAGCGCGGCGAGACTCTGGCGCCCGGAGTGATCCGTATTGTCAAGGTTTTTCTGGCTATTCGCAGACGCTTGCAGCCTGGCGATAAGATGGCTGGTCGCCATGGCAACAAAGGGGTCATCTCCGCCATCATGCCTATTGAGGATATGCCTTACGATGAAAACGGCGAACCCGTCGATATTGTGCTGAACCCTTTGGGGATCCCATCGCGCATGAACATCGGGCAGATTTTCGAGGCGCATCTAGGTTGGGCGTTGCGTAAGCTGGGCGAAAATGTAGGGCGTATGCTGGATGAGAAAAAGAGCACCGAGGATATACGCCGCTACCTTCATGAGATTTATGAGGTAGCTGGTACGGAACCAGCGCGCTTAGAGGAACTGAACGATAGCGAAGTGCTAGAAATGGCAGACAATCTGCGGTCTGGAATTCCTATAGCTACACCTGCCTTTGACGGTGCCAGCGAAGAACAGGTGCGTCAAATGCTCAGGCTGGCAGGATTGCCCGAAGACGGTCGTGTGACCCTGTATGATGGCCGCACCGGCGATGCTTTCGATCATAAAGTGACAATCGGTCAAGTGTACATGCTCAAGCTCAATCACTTGGTTGAGGATAAGGTGCACGCGCGCTCAACAGGTTCATACAGTCTGGTTACACAGCAACCGTTAGGCGGCAAGGCACAGCTGGGTGGCCAGCGCTTTGGTGAGATGGAAGTATGGGCCTTGAAGGCTTATGGAGCGGCTCACACTCTGCGTGAAATGCTGACAGTCAAATCAGACGATATACAAGGACGGGCAGCTATCTACCGCAATATCATCAATGGCAATTATCGATTGGACTCAGAAATTCCTGAATCCTTCAATGTTTTGGTTAATGAGATGCGAGCGCTAGGGATCGACCTGAGTCTTGAAATTTAACAGTACCGGAGAGTTGGATTGAAAAATCTCTTAGCCCAAATTAAAGCGACCCGAAGAGCGACCAGATTTACTGCTATCAGGTGCTCGCTGGCTTCGCCTGCTATGGTGCGTAGTTGGTCCTTTGGCGAAATTCGCAAGCCTGAAACCATTAATTACCGCACCTTCAAGCCAGAACGCGATGGTTTATTTTGTGCCAAGATATTTGGACCGGTACGGGATTATGAATGTCTTTGCGGTAAATACAAACGCATTAAACATCGCGGGGTAATCTGCGAAAAGTGTGGAGTGGAAGTCACACGAAGTCAGGTCAGGCGCCAACGTATGGGGCATATTGAGCTGGCTACCCCAGTTGCGCATATTTGGTTTCTGAAATCGTTACCCTCACGGATGGCGCTGGTTCTGGAGATGACCCAGGCGCAACTGGATAAAGTACTGTACTTTGAATCCTATGCGGTCATTGATCCGGGTCTGACCGGCATGGAGAAAGGCCAGCTACTCAGCGATGAAGAGTATCTGAAGGCGCTCGACGAACACAGCGGTGGTTTTGTTGCAAAAATGGGCGGCGAAGCCATCCAGCAATTACTGAAGAGCATCGATTTGCCGGCTGAAATTATCAGACTGCATGAAGAGTTGAAAGGCAGTATTTCGGAAGCGCGCACCAAGAAAGCTTCACGCAGACTGAGGCTTCTGGAAGCGATGCGCCGAGCAGAGATCAAGCCTGAATGGATGGTGCTGACAGTATTACCGGTATTGCCAGCAGATCTGCGTCCTTTGGTTGCCATCGACAGCGGGCGTTTTACTTCTTCGGACCTTAATGACCTATACCGTAGAGTTATTAATCGAAACAACCGTTTAGGGCGTTTGCTAGAGCTTAATGCCCCAGACATTATCATCCGTAACGAAAAACGTCTTCTTCAGGAAGCTGTTGACTCGCTTCTGGATAACGGGCGCAGAGGGCGTGCGGCTGTCGGCTCTAACCGCCGGCCTTTGAAGTCTCTGTCGGATATGGTTAAAGGTAAAACAGGTCGTTTCAGGCAAAACTTGTTGGGCAAGCGGACTGATTATTCTGGCCGTTCCGTCATTGTGGTAGGCCCAACGCTGAAATTGCATCAGTGTGGTCTGCCCAAACAAATGGCTCTGGAACTATTCCGGCCTTTTGTGATGGGTGAGTTGCAGAGAACCGAACAAGTCAGTACCGTTCGCAACGCCAAAAAACTGATCGACAAGCAGACTCCTGAAGTCTGGGATGCGCTGGGTAACATCATTCACCAGCATCCGGTATTGCTGAATCGGGCCCCAACCCTGCACCGCTTGAGTATTCAAGCCTTTGAACCTGTGCTCATAGAAGGTAAAGCGATACGGTTACACCCGCTGGTCTGTTCGGCATTCAATGCAGACTTTGATGGCGACCAGATGGCCGTCCATATCCCTTTGACTGTGGAAGCTCAGTTGGAAGCTAGGGTGTTGATGATGTCGACCAACAACATTCTGTCGCCTGCTAATGGAGAGCCGATTATCGTGCCTTCTAAAGATATGGTGCTTGGGCTCTATTACCTGACGCGTGCGCGCACCAATGGCAAAGGCGAAGGAGCCATCTTTAAAGACGCAGATGAAGTCCTTTTGGCTTATGAATCAAATGCTGTTGGCTTGCATGCCAAAGTCAAGGTCCGGTTGACCGATGTGTCTTTGGGGGATCCGGAAAAGACGCGGATATTTGAAACAACCCCGGGCAGGATCATGTTGCGTAACATTGTTCCTGATGCTGTCAGCTTTGATGTGTACAACGAAACGCTCAGGTCTTCGGATATACGTTCGTTACTTAAAGTTGTATTCCTGCAATCCGGGCTGAAGAATGCCGTTGTCTTTGCAGATCAGATCATGTATCTAGGATTTGAGTACGCTACTCGTTCCGGGCTGTCAATGGCCCTAGATGATATGGCTATTCCGGATGAAAAGCATCAGATCATTGAAGAAGCTGATGCTGAAGTTCTGAAAATTGATAATCAGTTTAGAACAGGGCTGGTGACAGGCGGCGAGAAGTACAACAAAGTAGTCGATATTTGGAGTCGGGCGACTGACCGTATCGAGCAATCCATGATGGATAACCTGCGCCGAGAAACAGTACTCAACAAAGAAGGCCAGGAAGTGTTGGAAGATTCTTTCAACGCCGTTTATATGTATTCTGACTCGGGCGCAAGGGGTTCCCCTGCCCAGATGCGTCAGTTGGCCGGTATGCGTGGCTTGATGTCCAGACCGGATGGCTCTATCATTGAGACACCTATCAAGGCTAATTTCCGCGAAGGTCTTTCTGTGTTTGAGTACTTTATGTCTACACACGGAGCCCGCAAAGGTTTAGCAGACACCGCATTAAAAACAGCCAATTCGGGCTATTTGACGCGGCGAATGGTCGATGTGGCTCATGAAGTCGTTGTTCTAGAAGACGATTGCCACACGACAGATGGTCTGACGATTAGTGCTGTTATAGGTGGGGGGCGCATTATTCACTCGCTCGTAGAGCGTGCTTTGGGGCGTACCCTTGCTGATCCCATCAAGGATGCGGACGGTAACGAAATATTGGCAAGAGGTGTGCTACTGGGTGAGAGCAATATCGGTGAAATCGATCGGCATGGCATCCTCGAGCTTAAGGTGCGCACACCGATCTTTTGTCAGTTGAAAGCCGGCGTATGTGCGCAATGCTATGGCCGTGATTTGGCTACAGGACGTCGAGTCACAGCCGGTGAGGCAGTGGGTGTGATCGCTGCGCAATCGATCGGCGAACCAGGCACACAGCTGACTATGCGTACCTTCCATATTGGTGGGGCAGCATCGAGCTCTTCGGAAGATGACCGCATTGAAATTGGTCAAGACGGTACTGTACATTACCGCGAATTCCGTTTCGTCTCTATCTCAGAGAGCGAAGTGGTCACCATTTCCCGTTCTGGCTCCCTGTCCGTAGTCGACCCGCAGGGCAGAGAATGTGAAAGTTACAAAGTGCCTTATGGAGCCCGTATTTTGGTTGCCGACGGTAGCGCAGTGAAATCGGGCCAGGTGGTTGCCATGTGGGATCCCCATGTCCGTCCGATTATTGCGCAGGCCAAAGGCTGGCTGAAATTCAAAGACTTTGAAGAATCTATCACGATTACCAGCAAGTTCGATGAAGATACACAACAGTCTTCTTGCCAAGTCATCAAGGCGGGTGACCGGCCGCAATCCGGTAGAGAGCTGAGACCAGCTGTCTCTATTGTTGATTCTGTAGGCGACCCGATCATGATGGCAGGTAACGTACCCGCTATCTATTATTTGCAGGACGGTGCTTCGGTGAATTTGCAGGAAGGAGCTGAGATCGAGCTGGGTCATGTGCTGGCCCGAATTCCTCATAGTGGCTCGCGCACCAGGGATATTACCGGTGGTCTACCTCGGGTAGTCGAATTGCTGGAAGCGCGCAAGCTTAAAGAGCCCGCAATACTGGCAGAAATCACGGGACGCATCAGTTTCGGCAAAGAAACTTTTATGAAGCGTCGACTGGTGATCACGCCCTCATCGGATGATGAACCCTCTTGGGAATTACTGCTGAGCAAAACCCGTCCTCTGGCAGTCTTTGAAGGAGAGGAAGTGCGCAAGGGTGAAATCATTGCGGATGGCCCGGTGGATCCTCACGATATTCTGCGCTTGCAAGGAGTTGAGAAACTGACGAATTATATTTGCCAGGAAATCCAAGAAATCTATCGTATGCAGGGCGTTGATATCAACGACAAGCATATTGAGGTCATCCTGTCGCAAATGTTGCGTAGAGCAGAGGTGTTGGAGCGTGGCGATACAGACATGGTCGTTGGCGATCAGGTGAACTTTAAAGATGCCTTGCACAAGAATCAGTTGATGAAAAACAACGGCAAGCAGCCAGCTAAGCTCCAAGGCTGCTTACTGGGTATCACAAAAGCCGCTTTGGCGACTGAATCTTTTATCTCTGCGGCATCCTTCCAAGAAACCATCAAAGTACTGACAGAGGCAGCGGTGATGGGGCGCAGAGACACTCTGAATTCATTGAAGGAGAATGTCATTATTGGGCGTTTGATCCCCGCGGGTACTGGCTTCAACCCGCATATTGAAGCCGAGCAATCCCAAGCAGAGAAGCTGGCTGCGGCTACTCAGAGCCAGAGTGAGGCGACCAGTGAAGCAGAGGGGGACAAAGAAGTTCTGGATATAGAGCAGGAAGTGAAATAACCATGGCGACAATCAATCAATTAGTCCGCAAATCCCGTACCCGTAAAAGAGTTAAAAGCGATGTTCCCGCTTTAAACGGTTGCCCACAGCGGCGTGGGATCTGCACTCGTATCTACACTACAACGCCCAAAAAGCCCAATTCTGCTATGCGGAAAGTGTGCCGGGTGCGCTTGACCAGTGGCTATGAAGTGACTGCCTATATCGGTGGAGAAGGCCATAACCTCCAGGAGCACGCAGCAGTTTTGGTTCGAGGTGGCCGGGTTAAAGACCTGCCTGGTGTGCGTTATCATACCGTTCGAGGTGCTTTGGATGCCACAGGTGTGGAAAACCGTATGCAAGGGCGCTCCAAATACGGTACCAAGATTCGCCGTTCCCAATGATCTGGTGTTCAAACCTGCAGATTACACAATGAGTAAAAAGAGCATGAATTATGTCCAGACGTAGAGCGCCGCAAATTCGGAGCATTTTGCCTGATCCTAAATACGGTGATGGCACGCTAGCTAAATTTATCAACAACCTCATGTACCGAGGAAAAAAATCACTGGCTCAGAAGATTGTTTATGATGCCTTAGACATTATTGGCGATCGTACCAAACGGGAACCTCTAGAAGTATTCTTAGAGGCGTTAGAGCACGTAGGCCCTATGGTTGAAGTCAAGTCGAGACGCATCGGAGGAGCTACCTATCAGATACCTGTCCCGGTGAGACCTGCTCGCAAATCCGCCTTGGCGATGCGATGGCTGGTCACAGCGGCGCGCAAAAGACGCGAAAAATCCATGACGTCCCGTCTAGCCAATGAACTGCTTGAAGCCTCTAACGGTGCTGGAACTTCTGTTAGAAAGCGTGAAGAGGTTCATAAAATGGCAGAAGCCAACAAGGCCTTCGCTCATTTCCGCTATTAATTCACCCTACATGAGGCTATTGAACTGAAATATGGCACGTACAACCCCACTGGAGCGCTACCGTAATATAGGCATCTGTGCCCATGTCGATGCCGGCAAAACCACGACTACTGAACGGGTTCTTTTTTACACCGGTTTGTCGCACAAGATCGGCGAGGTCCATGATGGCACTGCTATCATGGATTGGATGGAACAGGAACAAGAACGGGGCATTACCATCACTTCTGCGGCCACTACCTGTTTTTGGTCGGGTATGGAAAAAGGCTACCCCGAGCACCGTATCAATATCATTGACACGCCAGGGCACGTTGATTTCACCATTGAAGTTGAGCGTTCGCTGCGCGTACTGGACGGAGCTGTAGTAGTTTTTTGCGGTGTGTCTGGTGTGGAGCCTCAATCGGAAACAGTGTGGCGGCAGGCCGATCGCTACAAGGTGCCACGTATTGTCTTTATCAATAAACTGGATCGTGTAGGCGCCGACTATGACAAGGTACTTACCCAGATCCAGGAGCGCTTAGGCGCGAATCCCTTGAGCTTACAGATTCCCATCGGTTTGGAGGATGACTTCAAGGGTATTGTTGATCTGGTTGGCATGCGTGCTATTTATTGGAGCGAAGAAGATCAGGGATATAGCTTCAACATTCAAGAAATCCCGGAGCACATGCAACAGCAGGCTCAGCAACAGCATGAGAAAATCGTAGAAGCAGCTGCCGAGGCAGACGAAGCACTGATGGAGAAATTCTTCGATCAGGGTACTTTGGAGCGCGCTGAGATCGTAGCAGGGTTGCGCAAGCGTAATCTCGCTGGCGAGATTATTCTGGCGTTCTGTGGCTCTGCCTTTCGCAATAAAGGCGTGCAATTGGTGCTAGATGCCGTATTAGATTATTTACCCTCTCCTAAAGATATTGGCAGTGTCACTGGCGTTGCAGAAGGGGCAGAAGGGAAAGATAAGCCGCCGGTACGCAAAGTCACCGATAATGAATCCTTTGCAGCTTTGGCTTTCAAAGTGGCAACCGACCCTTTTGTAGGTGCTTTGACCTTCATTCGTATTTATTCTGGGACTCTGAAAGCTGGAGATGCGATTTATAACGGTTCTCGTCAGCGTAAAGAACGCATCGGGCGTATGCTGCAGATGCATTCCAACAAGCGAACAGAATTGAAAGAGGCTATGGCCGGCGATATTGTCGCTTGTGTTGGTTTGAAAAATATCGTCACCGGGGATACGTTGTGTGACCAGAAAAACCCAATCATCTTTGAGAGTATGGTCTTCCCGGAACCGGTAGTTTCAGTCTCTGTGGAGCCAAAAAGCCAGGCCGATCAGGACAAAATGTCGATTGCTTTAGGCAAACTAGGGCAAGAAGATCCTTCATTTCGCATCAGCAGTAATGAAGAATCAGGCCAGACGATCGTATCGGGCATGGGCGAGCTGCACGTCGAAGTGGTGATCGAACGTATGCGCCGCGAATTTAATGTGGAAGCCAATATCGGCAAACCTCAAGTGGCGTACCGTGAAACCCTGACCCGTAAGGTTAATGTAGAAGGCAAGTACATTCGCCAGAGTGGTGGCCGCGGCCAGTACGGTCATGTCTGGCTTAGGTTGGAGCCGACAGATGCCAACGAAGGTCTGGAATTTGTAGATGAGATTGTCGGCGGGGTAGTGCCTAGAGAATTTATTCCATCAGTCGAGAAAGGCATTCGAGAGCAAGCAAAAAATGGCATTATTGCGGGATACAACTTGCAGGGCGTAAAAATTACCCTGTACGATGGCTCCTACCATGATGTTGATTCGAGTGATAATTCGTTTCGGATGGCTGGGTCGCTTGCCCTGCGCAAAGGAGCGACTGAAGCTGGTGCGGTTTTACTAGAACCGGTCATGCAGGTAGAAGTGGTAACTCCAGATGAATACATGGGGGATGTTGTGGGTGACCTTAACCGCCGTAGAGGGCTGGTGCAAGGCATGGAAGAAGCGGGGTCATCTCGTATTGTCCGGGCGGAAGTGCCTTTGGCCGAGATGTTTGGTTATGCGACCGATCTGCGCTCTCAAACTCAGGGCAGAGCCACTTTTTCGATGGAGTTCCGACAGTACTCGGTAACGCCTAGTACGATTGCTGAGCAGATTATTCAAGGAACCACTTGAGCCATTTGGATCAACCAGATCCTTCTGCTGATCAATTATCCCGACAGGCTCTGGCTGTATCAGCCGGAACAGCAACATCCAGGATCACTGGATTGTTGCGCGACATTATGGTGTTTACTTTTCTAGGTATTTCACCTGCTATGGACGCCTTGGTTTTGGCGTTGCGCTTGCCCGCCGTTTTTTACCGGTTTGTCATTGAAGGGGGATTTATACGCCTTTTGATCCCTAGGCTGATCAAGGCAGGTGACCCCGCGCATTATATTGCCCAGACGTTTTGGGGCAGTTTGGTTGCCATTAGCGGAGTGACATTGTGTGTCTGGCTGTTACTGCCTTGGATCGCTCCTTTGTTGGCTCCAGGTTTTGACGACAGCCAGCGTGCGTTGGCAGTCCAATTGCTTGAAGTGATTCTGTTTTATTTGCCTTTAGCCACGATGATCGGATACTGTGCAGCGATATTGAACAGCCGCAGTCATTATTTGGCACCAGCCTATATGCAGGTCATCGTTAATCTGAGTATCGCAGGTGCTGTTTTAGTATTGGTCGGTTGGGTACGTCCGCCACATCTGGTAGTTGTCGGAGCCATGGTAGCTGGTGCTGTCTTGCAGCTATTACTCCTTTTGGGCGTACTGAAACGCTTGAATGCCCTCCCAGCTATCGGTCTCTCTTTGAAAAATCCTGCACTCCTGTCACTGTTAAGAGGAATCGTACTGGTCGTTTGTATCACCATGCCGCAACAGGTTGGGATCTGGATCAGCTTTGGCATCGGCAGCTCTATAGAACCGGGCTCCCCGAGCCGCTTGTATTTGGCCGAACGCCTCATTCATTTGCCTATGGCAGTGATAGGGATGGCCATCGCCACTGTCGTTTTGCCAGTACTGACGCGCCAGAATGCTTCGCAAATATTCGCCAAAACGCTTGATTGGAGTATTCAGGCAGCTACGCTTTTGAGCATCCCTGCTACTGTAGGCCTCTGGTTGATCAGTGACCAGCTGTTGCATGTCCTTTTTGCTTGGCGCGAGATCCATGAAGAGGATTTAGCGCAAATACTGATCATTATCTATTCCATGTTGATTGCTATCCCCTTTTCAATGGTGGTGCAAATCCTGTATACCAGTTACTATTCGCGGCAGCAATATAGCGTCATTTTTTTCTGTGCGCTGGGCGGTATGTTGACTCTGAGTGTAGCCACCTGGACATTGGCGATTCATGCAGGTTTAGGAGCAATGGGAGTTGGCTTAGGGAGTAGCTTAGGCACAGTTGCTCTGGCGCTCTGTCTCATGGCTGTTTCAATCTATCGCAGCCAGTGGCGGCCAGACGTCGGTCACTGGTTGCGTATGTTGTTCTTGGTAGCAATCGCTACTGGCGCCATGGCGTTGGTAGTGATTCAAATTAGATCGTTTTTGGCATCTTGGCTGCCTCTTACGCTATTGATTCTGACGGAGATTGTTGTGGCCGTATCCGTGTATTTTGCTTTGCTGAAAAGCATGGGCATCACTCTTACTGGGAGTAAGCGCAAGAAGCTTTAAAATGGGCAACAGCTGCCGCGATGCAAGAAGTCGGCAGCAGTTGCCACGTTGGATATTGTCGCGCTTTGAAGCATGTTATTGATCCGAGCCTTTTCTGATCTGAGCTGGAGCAGGCAGTTGCATACTTTGCCTCCTTCCGTTGCCACTATCGGTAACTTCGATGGCGTGCATTTGGGGCATCAGAAGATTTTTCAGCAGCTGCACCAACGTGCTGTCAGTAGCAAACTCAAAACAATGGCCCTATTCTTTGAGCCACAAGCACGAGAATTTTTTGAGGGCGCACGGGCACCATTTCGGCTCTATACCTGGCGTGAAAAATTTGAAAAAATCCGCTCCCTTAAATTGGATACAGCTGTTTTGTTGCCGTTTAATCAGCGTATCAGCAGCCTAAAACCTATGGAATTTTTGCATCGGGTATTTAAACCGCTACACATACAACATCTCTCAGTAGGCGATGATTTTCGTTTTGGTGCTGAGCGCAGCGGTAGCTATGCAGATCTTGAAGAGTGGGGGTCTCAAAACCAAGTCAGCGTAGAGCAAATTGGCTGCATCGATATCGACAATGAGCGCGTCAGTAGCACGCGTATCCGCGCTTTGCTGACACAAGGTCAGTTGCCCGAAGCCGCCCGCTTACTAGGTAGTGCCTGGCATTACAGTGGACGGGTCATTTCAGGGCGCAAGCTGGGTCGTCAACTGGGATTTCCCACCGCCAATATCCGCCTCCCTGCAAACCGCTTACCTGTCTCTGGTACCTATGCCGTCAGAGTCCAGATTCAAGGCGATGCCGAGCATCATCCAGTAGATAATCGCATGTATTCAGGTGTTGCAAATGCCGGCGTACGCCCCACCTTCAACGGTGTTAAGCCCTTGCTGGAAGTGCATCTATTGGCGTTTGAAGGCGATCTGTACAGACGCAGACTCAGGGTCAGCTTTATTGAGAAGTTGCGTGCTGAGCAGAAATTTGAGAATGTGGAGCAATTAAAACAGCAAATTGCCCATGACGTTACACGTGCTCGGGGAATACTGCATTGAGCAAAGATGCGAAACAACAACTGAATTTACCTCAAACAGCTTTGCCGATGCGTGCCAATTTGGCCAAAAACGAGCCTGCCATCTGCTCTTTCTGGGCGAGCGAACAGATGCAGGATCAGGTCAAACAGGCTATGGTAGGGCGGCAGGGGTCTTTTTTGCTGCACGATGGCCCCCCTTACGCTAACGGCGATATACATACAGGCCATGCCATTAACAAGATCCTCAAGGATGTGATCTGTAAAAGCCGCCTACTTGATGGGCTGTCCGTATCCTATGTGCCGGGATGGGACTGTCATGGCCTGCCGATCGAAATGAAAATCGAAGAGCAGCTAGGCGATCGCAAAGTGGACGCTGCGCATTTTCAGGATATGTGTCGAGAGTACGTAAAAGAACAGGTGGCCCGCCAGAAAAAAGATTTTGTGCGTCTGGGGATATGGGGTGATTGGCACAGGCCCTACTTAACGCAGCATAGCCAGTATGAGGCCGATGAGTTGCGTGCCTTAGCGCGGATTGTACAGCGTGGGCACTTGGTCAAGGGGCTTAAACCAGTACACTGGTGTACTGCCTGTGGATCCGCACTGGCGGAAGCTGAGGTGGAATACAGTTTGCATCATTCGACAGCTGTCGATGTAGGGTTTGAAGATGCCTCGGGTGCATTGGCGCGCCTGTTTCACTTACCTAAAAACACGCGCGTCGCTTTGGCTGCATGGACCACTACACCTTGGACCCTGCCAGCTAATGAAGCGGTGTGTGTGCACGCCAACTATGAATATTGCGCCATCTGGCCTGCTTCTGATGACTCGAATGACCCGAATGAAACAGATCAGCCCCTTGAAAAAGCTGTCATTGTGTCTGCAGAGCTGAAAGAGCAAATTGCCCAACGATTGGAATGGCAGCATTTTGGTTTCAGTGCTAGCCTCAAAGGCAGTGAATTAGAAGGTATCCGAGTTCAACACCCGTTTCAGGCGCGCGAGGTGCCAATTTTGACTGCGGACCATGTCACTTTGGATATAGGTACAGGAGCGGTTCATACAGCACCAGCTCACGGTCTAGATGACTGGTACCTCGGTCAGGCTGCAGGTCTCAAGGTAGAGCAGCTAGTCGCAGCCGACGGCACGTATATCGATAGCCTCGAGACTTTAGGGGGCCTGTCTATCTGGGAAGCCGAAACGGTCATTCTGGAACTGATGGCTCAAAAGGGCACCCTTCTGTGCGCCCAATCCTATGAACACAGCTATCCACATTGTTGGCGGCATCAAATGCCTCTGATTTTTCGGGCTACGCCTCAATGGTTTATCAGCATGCAAAAAGCTGGCCTGCTGTCGGATGTATTAGAAGCCGTGCAACCCGTGCAGTTTGTACCTGATACCGGCAGTAACAGATTTCTCTCGATGCTTGCCGAGCGACCGGATTGGTGTATTTCGCGCCAGAGGATTTGGGGGGTGCCCTTGGCACTTTTTCAGCATAGCGTCACAGGGGAAGCGCACCCAGATACAGCTGAAATACTGATGCGTGTCGCTGATCGGATCGAGCAGCAGGGTATCAAGGTTTGGGAAGAGATATCGGTTGCAGACTATCTGCCAGAGGCAGACCAGAAAGACTATGTTAAGTGTTCCGATGTGCTGGATGTGTGGTTTGATTCCGGTGCCAGCCATTATTGCGTTTTGGATAGGGATGAACGTCTGTTCAGTCCTGCAGATGTCTATCTTGAGGGTTCCGATCAACATCGCGGTTGGTTTCAATCTTCAGCTCTGACCGCAATAGCAATGGGCAAAGAAATTCCCTATAAAACCGTTATTACCCATGGCTTTCTGGTCGATAGCCAGGGTAACAAAATGTCGAAATCGAAAGGCAATGGCCTATTGCCCGATGAGATCTGCAATCAGTGGGGTGCCGATATCCTCAGGCTCTGGGTGGCTTCAACAGATTACCGGCGCGAAATGGTGTTATCGGAATCGGTATTAAAAAATACCGCGGATATTTACCGCAGAGTGCGCAACACACTCCGATTTTTGTTGGGCAATTTGTATGATTTTGACCCAGCACAGCACGCTGCTTCTGTTCAGGCGGCTGGGCTTTTGCCTTTGGATCAATGGGCTCTGCAGCGTGCCGCAACCATTCAGAGCCGCATTCAAGATGCATATGCCAGTTATGAACTGCATACAGCCAGCAGACTGTTGCACGAATTCTGTGCGGAAGATATGGGGGCGTTTTATCTGGATATATTAAAAGACAGGCTCTATACCTGTGCCACTGATAGCCACGCCAGACGTTCGGCCCAGTTTGTTCTGCACCATGTGTTGCAGGCCTTGATTCGCTGGATGGCGCCGATTCTTTCGTTTACTGCAGAAGAGGTCTGGGCACAGTTGCATAATCAGCTGGCGAAGCGTCCGACCGTTTTGGCAGAGGTCTGGCACAGCATCCCTGTGCCTGAATCACCATCAAATATCGACTGGGACAGGGTTCGAGGTGCGCGTCGGCAGATTAACCTATACCTTGAGCAGGCGCGGCAGGAAAAACGCATCCGTAGTTCGCTGGCAGCTCATGTAACCCTCTATAGCCCCGAGTTAATCGAAGCGTTGGAACCATTTGGAGAAGAAGCGCGGTTTATTCTGCTGGTATCTGGCGTTGAATACGCAGAATCTGGCGAAAGAGGCGCAGATCCTGCCGTGCTTATTCGGCCTGCAGTGGGTAGCAAATGCCCCCGTTGCTGGCATGTAATCGAATCAGAGCTAGCTGAATCACAGCAAGAAGATCCGCCTGTCTGTAGCAGGTGCCAATCCAACCTATCGGGTCCCGGAGAATACAGACAGTATGCCTGAAGGATCTATGGTGGAACGAGTCAGGCACTTGCTAGCCGAACGGCTGATGGGCGGGATTCGGGTGGCGCAGATTCGTTGGCGTCTGGCGGCAGTATTGACGGTATTGGCGCTCGATATCATCAGCAAAGCCGGAGCGCGTTCGTGGCTTGAAGGCAGTGTGTCGCTGATTCCTTGGCTGCTGGATTTGGTATTGGTCTACAACAGCGGTATTGCATTTGGTTGGCTGGCAGGCGGTAGCGCATTTATTTCCGCGGCCATTATCCTGATAGGCGCGATGATCATTGTTATTGTCTTTTGGCAGATTCTGAATCCAGAGTTGAGCCGTTGGGAGAGTATGGGTTGGTCTTTGTTTCTTGCAGGGGCTATTGGCAATTCACTAGAACGAATCCTGCTAGGTGAAGTCACGGACTTCCTGTCTTTCAAACTGTATTACTATCCTCTTTTTGTCTGTAATCTGGCGGATGTGGCCTTGACACTGGCAGTTATCATGTTGTTGATCCATGAACTGTTTCCATCCTGGCTCCCCAGTAGTTGGCGTAGCACGGCGCCTTCTATTGAAGTCCAGGAGGCTGAGTGAGAATCGGTAGGCGTAAAAGAGCAACTTGAGAAAAAAAGCGCTCTAACCCAATAAAAACGCATCGCTCAGTGGTAGATCCTCTGAGAAGGGCATTTAATTTGATATTTATAATAGTAGAGTGAGTTTTTATAATGGTTTGCGCCAATCAGTTACCGATACGGCAAACTTATTAACGTCCTAATAAATTGATGCAAGTAACTGGGAAATTGAGCAAGATGGAGATTGTTCTGGCCAACCCAAGAGGCTTTTGCGCAGGTGTTGTGCGTGCTGTGCAGATGGTTGAGCGTTTGCTAGAAACTCAAGGTGCGCCTATCTATGTACGCCATCAATTGGTACACAACAGGCAGGTGGTAGCAAACTTGGAAGCCAGAGGGGTTGTTTTTGTCGAGCAAGTGCACGAAGTACCGCCAGGCATGCCGCTGGTATTCAGTGCGCATGGTGTCGGGCAGGATGTTTATAAGCAAGCGGATCAGGGTGCGTACAGCTATTACGATGCCACCTGCCCTTTGGTACTGAAAGTGCATGGAGAAGTTCAACGTTACTCCAAACAGGGGCTAGAGGGTATTCTGATCGGTCATGCAGGACACCCGGAAGTTGAGGGTACCTTAGGTCAGCTCGCTTCGAGTGTAGGGACGCAGAGCCCAGCCAAGATGCATTTGGTACAGAATCAGGAAGAGGCTTGGCAGCTGCAGGTTCAAAATCCAGAGCAGTTGTTTTTGGTGACTCAAACCACTTTGTCAATAGACGATACAAACGAGATCCGTACTATCCTGCACCAGCGTTTCCCGGCACTGGTTGCACCAGCTAAGCAGGATATCTGCTATGCCACCCAGAACCGTCAAGATGCCGTCAAGCAGTTGGCGCTCGAAGTAGACATGGTGCTGGTGGTCGGTTCCTCTAATAGTTCCAATTCAAACAGGCTGTGCGAATTGGCCAGGCTCTGTGGAGTTCAAGCAAAACTAGTAGATGCACCTGAGCAATTGGATATGCGTTGGTTTGCAGAAGTTGACCGACTGGGAATCACTGCCGGAGCTTCCACTCCCGAATCTTTGGTAAGTCAAATCATTCAGCGGCTGGAGCAAAACGGTGCGCAGATTGTAGGGCAGGTTGGCAAAAATCAGGAAACGGAATTTTTTGCCTTGCCTAAATCGCTGAGGGCTTGAGAAGGACTTAGTAGCAGGCATCATCCTCAGGATCTAATTGCCGATTGGCGTCTGAATCTTCATAACAGTGCCCGGTCCAGTCCATGAATAGGCCAATGGGGTCTTGTCTATAAGATCCGGGTTCCGGAAAGGCAGCCAGATACCAACCGGTTTCGGTACTGTAATAATGCAATGAATACAGGTATTCGCCGCTGTTATCATTGCTATAGCCGATTTTTTCTGGAAGCCAGAGGGCGATTTGCTCTGAAGTCATTGGCGTGCGATAGAGTTTGAGCCCCAGCTCGTGCGTGATTTCCATAAGCTCGGTCTGGATACTGATGCGGTTTATTTTCTGCTGCGGCTGCGTAAGTCTGGGAACGGAAAGCGCGACTATGAGCACCACTAGGCTAAGCGCCAACAGCACCTCTATCAGGCTGAAGCCACGTATATCCGCGCCCATAAAACCAGTTTTTTGTGTATGCATTGCGGTCGCTTCAGGGGGTTTGCAGGGCCAGTAAAAAAGTCAATTGATAATTGTCGGCTGCATCTTTCAGCCAACCTGCTTGGGTACTGTGTGACCCGAGGCTGCATTCAACAATGAAGAGTTCGCCTGTAGTCAGATCGAGTTGCTGCAACAACGCGCGTTCCATGCTTTGTTCAGATAAAGCCGATACTTGTAAGCTGATGGACTCGATATGACCGTCCAGCGTTTGCCAATCCTGATGGGGTTGCGTTACACACGCCAGTAGCTGCTGTTGTGTTTCGAGCGCCTGTTGAAGGTCGGATTGCAAAGCAATTTCCGAGCTTAGTGAATGCGCAAGTGCGCTGAAAAATAGCTGAGATATTGCGATAGTCATCAGCACTATTGGCAGTGCAGTGCCTGAATATTTACAGATGGTAGGCCGCAGCAACATAGTCTACCGTTTCGGAACCCCCTGTGTAAGTTTTCAATGCAGCTCGAATATTGAGTAATTGAAAAGCTGAACTTGGACTGGTTTGCAGGCTTAATTCCCAGGCCTCAATGCCGTCCATAATAGCACTGGCAGAGCGATCATAGTCTTTTACATAGAGATGCGAAAGCTTAGAGCCTGCTTCATCGGTCAGAGAGCTGCGCGCCAGGTAGAACATGCGCTGTACTGGTAGCGCAATCAGTACAGGTGTTGTAGAAAAGTTGGCGGCTGTAAAGGCTTGCTGGGTGTCCATGGCAACTGGTGCGGATGCTGTGAGCGTAAACCAAGTGGCACCGAGTTGAACGGATTGAATGTTCAAATTCAAGTGCCGATCGCAATCTGACAGAATGACAGTCTGATTAACCTCTAGGGCATCTAGCGGATGCGCCAAGGCCAATTCGAGTTGGGTATCGGATAGCCACTGGATGTGTGTTGGTGAGGCGTACCATTGTTGTTCTGGATTCAGGTACTGGACCAAAAGGACAGGGGTACCGGGACTGGCTCTGTTGAGTGCTTCAGTTTGCCAGCTTGGTAAACCGGTAGTAGTCTGTGGGTAGATGGCTAAGCCAGGCACGAGCAATGGAGGAGGTGCGCTAATACTAGTGCCGCAACCATAAAATCCTGCATGCTGTACTTCGTGCTTTAGAAGAGCTTCAAGAATTTGTATCGCTGCGCCTTGTCCGATCCGGTCGTTCATCAGCTTCCAAGGGCGTGCGAAACTCATGGGCCAAGCCATGATAATGACTAAAAGCAGAGTAGTGAAGCTTAAGCCCGCCAGAGTCTCAAGCAGCATGATTCCTTTACATCGGTTGATCTTCATTGACACAGGATCACGGTCTGTGCAGGAGGGTGTATTTCTGATTCCTCGAACCCAAGAGGATTGGCCTCAAGGGTACACCCCAATTCGGATGGGATTAAGAGATACGCGTCCGGGGTGGAATTTGTACAGTTACCAGCCAGATCACAACCGCTTAGGCCTGCGATTTGGTTGGACATGCGTATCTGCGCTCTGATTAATGCACTCAAATGTTCCGTACGCTGCTGGAGGGCCTGAGTCATTTGCGCAGACAGAGCCAGAGATAACCCTGCTAGACTCATAGCCAGTATTACTTCGATCAACGCAGTTCCTGCCTGCAGTTTTAGCGGGTGCTGTTGCGGTATTTTGAATGGCACGGCTAGCAATAATCAGCTGACAAATGTGTATTGAGTTCGTCGGCATCTGCTCTGCGCACGCGCCCTGAACGGTTGACGATTAATCGATGGCTGATTTGCGCATCGGCACATAAATAAAGGCTACCGGTGATGCTGAGCGGTTGCCCCAGACGATTAAATCCCAGTCCTTTTTCCGATAAAAAACCCCTCCATCTGACCTGTCCGGCTTTGAGGTCGAAAGTCTGGATGCGATTGCCGGCGCAATCTTGCCAATTGATTTGACTGCCTGGGCCCTGACAGGGCTCGTCGCCAAGAATGCAGAGTTGGTAACAGCTAGATGTTGTGAGAGCTCGATTTCGGGCCCATTGCATGAGTTGGATGACCCTGTTGTAATCCAATTCCAGTTGTACTTTAAATCGCCAGTGATCCAGCCGCGGATAGGTTGTAACGGCCATCAGCATCAGTATCGACAGGCTGACTAGTATTTCGATCAGGGCCATGCCTGCTGTCTTTTGGGGGCCGCCTAGAGGTCTGGAAGCCATTGGCAAGGCTCTGTCTGTGCTTATTTGTTGAGAATTTTCTTGAATATGCCATCTGATTCAGTGATTCCGTTCGCAATTTGGTGCGGCGGCGGGTGACTGTTTCAATGAAAATATAGCTTCAGTGAGGTAGTACACAGAGTTACTGCGCTAGGCTGTGTTATTGAGTGTCCATTTTTGAGCCGATTTCATTCTGTTAGCCATCAAGCGGATGTTGGCATCATAGGTGGGGGAATTGTCGGTTTGTTGACGGCACGCGCTTTGCTGAATACAGGCTTCAGCGTTTGTATGTTCGATCAGCATTATCCGGGTACGCAGGCTTCTTGGGCGGGAGCAGGTATTTTGGGGTCTTTGGCTCCCTGGCATCCAGAGCCTGATCTGGAAGCATTGCGGGTCCATGTGCTGGATGTTTACCAGAAACTCAGTATGCAGCTTCAGGAATCTACTGGTGTTGATATTGGCTTTCGGCAACAAGGCATGCTGGTTTTGCCGCCATTTTTGGAACAGTTGCAGGTGTGGCTACGAGAGAGCAAGCCGGAAACAGCACATTGGTTTCAAGCTGCAGACTGTCAGTCTTTATTCGGTAACTATGCACAGTTGATGGGTGGGCTAGATGCGTATGAACAGGTACTTCATATTGCCTCAGCAGCTATGGTTCAGCCGGCTGACTTATGCCGAGCTTTACTGTCTGATTTGCTCCGAAGCCGACATTTTCAATTGCATCCATACGATCCGTTGTGTGGATTCACTTGTTCCCAAGGGCGCATTTCAGCTATGCATACTCAAGCATCTGAGGCATCTGGAGCCAGAGGCTATGCCTTCGATCATTATGTGTTGAGTGCGGGCGTATGGAGCGAGAGGCTGTACCGTCTATCTGCCCCGCCTGATGCAGGCTTGCTAACAGGTATAGAACCTATAAAGGGCCAGATATTGGCCTACCGAGTCATTGAGCCTTTGCCCAATGCGCACCTGTTGCCCGGCTTCAGCATAGTTTGCGATGGCTACTATGCGGTGTTGCGCCCAGATGGTCAGGTTCTAGTGGGCAGTACTTTGGAGCACAGCGGCTTTAACGTACTACCGACGCGCTCTGCTTACGATGAATTGGCTCGGCAGGCTATTCGTATGATGCCGGGGTTAGTTTCAGCTACGCCTGTTTGTCATTGGACCGGGCTGCGACCTGGCCGTAGCGTGCCGTTAATTGGTCGCTGCCCCTACAATGACAATCTGTGGCTCAATTGCGGCCACTTCAGAGATGGATTTTCCACAGCTCCAGGCTCTGCCGAGCTGTTATCCAGTCTGATAGCTGGTGAGCTTCCCTCTATAGACTCCAAGCCCTACCGCCTGATATAGACAGTCATAGGCAGGTATAGACAGTCATAGGCAGATAGCCGGAAAATATTTATGGATAATGGGGAACTAATCGCCTGCGTTGGCAGTCTCAAGTAGCGTATTTTGGTCCAGTATATTTGTTGAGGGTTTTCATGTTGCAGATCCATTTTTCATCCTCCAAGCGTATAGCCCTTTTGTGGAGCATCTTGTTTGCGATAGGCGCGCTGTATCTACCTGTACCTTCTGGTGCTAATTCGAAGGCAAATTCAGCCTTGAAATCAAGCCTGCGCATATTATTCCAACAGCTGGACACCAACAGAGATGGCCGATTCAGTAGGGCAGAGTATGCCGCTCCGGCCGTACGGCTCTTTCATGTTCTTGATACCAACCATAATAACAGGTTGCGTAATCAAGAATTTGCGCAATTGCAGCAGGCGGCTCGTAATATCCGGTTATTGCATCAGGCTGACACTAATCGGGATCAGCAGGTTAGCAGGAGTGAGTTTATGGTTTGGATTAACCAGTCAGCTCGTCACGGGGTAGTACGCCAGGCACATTTTCGGCGCCTGTATTCGAGGCTGTTCCCGTTGTTTGGAGATGTGCATGACCCGAATTATTCAGAATCTGCGCGCGGGTCCAGGCAGGAAGGCATCTTTGGTCTAGCCGATATAAACAGCGACGGCCAACTTGATGAGGAAGAATTGTACCGAGTTGCCCAAGTCAATAAAAGGTATTTGTTTCAACATTTGGATGTGGATGGCAATCAAAAATTGAGTGAACAAGAATTTGTACGTACTACGCAACAAGCGTTCGAACGCTTTGATACAAATGCCGATGGCCAGATCAGCGCTGGTGAATTGCGGCAGATTATGGAAACCGAATTTAAGCAGACTGTTCGCAAGAAAAGCCGCCGTTCGAACCGCCGGCATCGTTGAGCTATTCCCTTAATCAGCTTTCGTCTATCTTATGAGCCGTCATCGTAAATCACTGTTCCACATGGATGCTTTAAGTTGTTATCTGGCCACTGCTGTGTTTAAGGACAGCAGCGCCAATCGATCGCAACAGATGGCCCATTGGCTGGATGCAGCCAAACTGCCTGATGGTCATGCCGGCAATTCCAGTATCGCTCTGGCCTTGCCCCTTGTAGCGGCTATAGCGCGCACAGGGTCATTTAGGGCGCTTATGCGCACTTATTTATCCCAAGGCTGTTTCCGGCAGGCGCTTTTTTGTTTTAAGGCCAGATTGCACTATCTCCCTTGGTTGTTCTCCAATATCCGTTTGCGCACCCGATTGCGTAACAATCGCGTGGCGATGCTCGGCTACTTGCGCTGGTTCAATGAAGAACTCGCATTACATCCTCATCCTCGGTTTGAAGCGGAGGAACCGGATGCAGCCGATATGGGCTGGGGTTGGGTTCTGTGGCGCTTAGATATGGCCGGTTGGTTGCCGCACCTTTTCGTTCAAGGGGGGCTCGAGCGTGTGGAAGAGTTTTATCAGGCGTTCCAACAGCGCTTTCAGAGTCATCCTTATTGGGGACGTTGGATGACGGCTACACGTACAGAAAGGGGCAACAGATATTTGCAGAGATGTCTCAAACGCAGCCACAGCCTGAGACAGATGTATTACTGCTAGCTTTTGGATTCTATGTTTAGAGAGACTTGATAGGGTCGTGCAAAAGGCTGCGTCATTCTGCAAGCTTGTGTGGCGCGTTCTTGATTGTCGAAAAGCGCTTGATCGATGCCGCATCTTTTCAAAAAAGAGACCTGATCCGGTAGAAAATACCCGGTTGCAATGAGCGTATTGCGGTATCCGTATTGGCTACGCAGTCGTTTCGCGTGACTAAAGCAACGTCCGTCCGTAAAGGTAGGAAAGTGCAGTGCCACAGTCGTTGCCCGCTTGACCAGATCTGAAACTGCTTCTAGATCGGTGTCAGAGGTGATCAGTAAGCCAACTACAGCTGTGCCGCCCTGTTCGATCTGCTGGCGGAAGCGGTCTGGGTTCAGCAACAGGTGATCGTTTGGCTGTTGTGCCTCTGCGCCATCTTCCTCGTGCCAGAGAGTATCGTTGAGCTGCCCGTTGCCTAGGGTTAGCAGTAGTTTAGTTGCCATACAGTGCGGCTTTGAAAGGCCCATTGCCTAGGCGGTTAAAGGTGCCAAGAAAGGTCTCATTTTCCTGGCGTTGGTGCAGATAGCACCGCAATAGTTTCTCGATGGCAACAGGTAGATCGGCCTTGGGCACCGCAGGCCCCAGCACTTTACCGAGGTTCGCATCTCGTTCAGCCGAGCCACCAAGCTGGATTTGGTACCATTCTTCGCCTTTTTTCTCAACGCCCAGAATACCAATGTGCCCGACATGATGGTGGCCGCAGGCATTCATGCAGCCAGAGATTTTGATTTTGACATCTCCTACCCGATCGTGCAATTCAGCCTGTACTAAGTGTTGATCAATCTGCTGTACGACTCCTATGGTGTTGGTATTGGCCAATCCGCAGTAATCTAGCCCGGGACAACAAATGATATCACTGACACTGTCGATGTTGCTACGTGCTAGATTGAGCTGATCAAGCTGCTGGTAAAGCGCATACAGGTTGTTTTTGGGTACATGTGCCAGAATCAGGTTCTGGGTGTGGCTGACTCGAATTTCGCCTGCGCTGTATTGGTCTGCTAGCTCTGCTACGGCGCGCATTTGTTTGGAGTCCATGTCGCCAGGGGCGCCGCCCAGAGGTTTGAGGGACAGATAGACACACCTGTGAAGCTCGGAGCGATGGGATTGAGTATTCTGTTGATACCAGTGGTCAAAGCTGGCAAATTGCTTGATTTGCGTATCCAGCTCGTGGGCTGCTTCAGCTTCAGGCAATTCCAGCTCAAAGTCACGTGCAATTTGGGCAAAGTATTCTGCTTCTAGAGGAGGGGTGCTCTGGCAAATCTGTTGATATTCTTCGAGAACCTGACGGGTGAATTCTTCCACGCCCAAGGCTTGCACCAAGATTTTGATGCGTGCTTTGAACTTGTTGTCGCGGCGCCCATACAGGTTGTAGATGCGCATGGTCGCTTCCAAAAAGCGTAGCAGGTGTTCTTGCTCGATACCGTCGCCGATGAGGCTACCTATATGAGGGGTGCGCCCCAGACCGCCTCCCGCATAAACATCGGCCACGATGCTTTGTGGCTGTTCTGGATGCGCGCGCAGGAAAATGCCGATATCGTGTACTAGGGTTGCTGCCCGGTCACGTTTAGTGCCGCAGACGGCAATTTTAAATTTGCGCGGCAAGAACGAAAATTCTGGGTGAAAGGTAGACCATTGGCGCAGTAACTCGCACCAAGGTCGGGGATCTGCAATCTCATCGGCTGCTGCCCCAGCCAAGTGGTCGGTTGTAACGTTGCGGATACAGTTGCCGCTGGTTTGGATGGCGTGCATGCCTGCTTGAGCAAGATCTTCTAGTAGATCGGGCACCTGTTCCAGACGCACCCAGTTCAGCTGTATATTTTGCCGCGTAGTGAAATGGCCGTAGCCTCGGTCATAGCGGTCTGAAATATCGGCCAGTGCACGCAGCTGAGCGCTGGAAAGCATGCCATAAGGGATGGCAATACGCAGCATGGGCGCATGGGTCTGGATATAGAGGCCATTCATGAGCCGTAGCGGGCGGAATTCATCTTCGCTCAGCGCGCCTGCCATATAGCGTTGCGTCTGTTCTTTGAACTGTGCAACCCGTTCTAGAGCGAGATCGGTATCTTCAGAGGTATATTGATACAAGGTCGTTTCAGCATTTAAAGTGTTTCGAGCCTGTACTGAAGCCCAAATAAGTAATAATAATATACACCATAAACCAGCTCAGGCACAGAGTCATTCTGGCTTGAATTTAGCGCTGTAGCGATGCTTCTATGATCAGTCCAGATAGAGATGCTTTTCCCCAAAATGAGCAGGAGGTTGAGGCAATGCGCTTGGCTGGCCGATTGGCTGCTCAGACGCTTGAAATGATTGCAGAACAGGTGCGCCCAGGGATAGACACAGAAGCTTTGGATGCAATGTGTCACAAGTATATAGTAGAAGAACTGGATGCCGTCCCGGCCCCGCTCAATTACAGAGGGTTTCCAAAATCCATCTGTACCTCTATCAATCAGGTGGTGTGCCATGGCATTCCCAGTCGCAGCGAAAAATTGCATAAAGGCGATATTATCAATATAGACGTCACTGTCATTAAAGATGGCTGGCATGGAGATTCCAGTGTCATGTGTCTGGTTGGCGAATGCCGTCCGCACGCAGAGCGGCTGGTGCAAGTTGCCAGAGAGTGTCTGTGGTTAGGGATTGAAGCGGTCAAACCTGGAGTGCGGCTGGGTGATATCGGCTATCTGATCCAGAACCATGCCGAGGCACATGGCTACAGTTCCGTGCGTGATTACTGCGGTCACGGCATCGGCCGTATTTTTCACACCGACCCGCAAATCTTTCATTACGGTGTGCCTGATTCGGGTCCCGTCATCGAAGAAGGCTGGTGCTTTACCATTGAGCCTATGATTAATGCAGGCAGCCATCATGTGCAGCAATTGGCAGATGGATGGACTGTGAAAACACGCGATCGCAGGCTTTCGGCCCAGTGGGAACATACGCTACTGGTGACCGCCTTGGGTTGCGAAGTTTTGACACTTAGAACGCACGAATCGCCTCCTTGAGTCCGTTAGATCATGTCTGATCTCCCATTAAACCCCCGCCTGGGATCTCTGCAACCCTATCCTTTTACACGTTTGCGTGCACTGTTGCAGGGGCTGGAGCCGCCTGCTGATAGGCCTGCAATATCGCTTGCCGCGGGTGAGCCCAGAGAAGTGCCTTTTCCACCCGCTCTTGCATGTTTGCAACAGCATCTTCAAGAATTCAACAGATACCCGACTATAGGTGGCATCCCTGAGCTGAGCCAGGCTGCCGCTAGCTGGTTAGAGCGGCGCTTTCAGCTACCACATTCCATGCTGGATACCGCTCAGAATATTTTGCCTGTAGCTGGTACGCGCGAGGGCATTTTTTCGCTGGTGCAGACTTTGGCGCAGCCGGGGCGATCCGTGCTATTCGCCAATCCTTTTTATCAAATGTATGAAGGTTCCAGTCTATTGGCTGGCATGCATACCCAAACCCTGGCTACTGCCAGCATGCAGAGCTTGCGTCAGGTTAGTTCGGACGATTGGCGCCGCTGTGCTATTCTGATTTTGTGTAATCCGCACAACCCTACAGGTGAGGTATTGGCAACGCAAGATCTGCAGCAGATTCTCGCATGGTCCGACCAATATGGCTTTGTGGTTGTTGTGGATGAGTGTTATGCCGATATCTACCTCGACGAAGCGCAGCCGCCTCCAAGTCTGTTGCAGGCCTGTCAGCAAATGGGCAGAAATCTGGAGCGGTGTATTGTCTTGCACAGCCTGTCGAAAAGATCTTCACTGGCGGGTTTTCGATCGGGATTTGTTGCAGGGGATGCAGATATCTTGAAGGCCTATGCGAGTTACCGCAGTTATCACGGCGTCTCTTTGCCCATTCCCATCCAGAGAGCTAGCGTTCTAGCTTGGAACGACGATGCACATACCAAAGTACATCGAGCCACTTATCGGGCTAAATTTGAGGCTTTTGATGCAGCGTTCGAAGGTCAGTGGCGGTGCCCTAGACCTGCTGGCGGCTTTTACTACTGGATGCCAGTTCCAGAGCGCTGGCATGGCGATGATGAAGCCTTTTGTATCGACTTATATACTCAGGCAGGGGTTGAAGTGGTGCCTGGGCGTTATCTGGCATGCCCGCCTGATGCTTCGGCCAATTCGCACAATCCGGGCGCTGGCTTTGTGCGTCTAGCGCTAGTTGACGATTTAGAGGCATGCCGTCAGGCTGGCATGCGCATGCATACTCTCATCTCCCACTAATTCAGCCAGCAGGAGCATCTGTTCTATGACATCTATATGGTCCATCGGTATCGGTTTGGCAACTCCGGCGCCTGCTGAAATGCAAGCGCAATCTTGGATGGAGGTCTGGTACCCCTCTGTATTGTTGCAGCCTGACAGTAGTCAAGAGCGCCTGATTAGGCAGCTGACCAATGGTCGCACAGGGGTGTTGGACGATGTGCCGGATGAATTGGCTGCACAGGTTGCCTTGTGGAGTGCTGCTGGGGATACTCCCATTGCCATTCCGCCATCAGTTGGCCGCCGCCAACGTATTTGTTGCGTTCTGGAACAGGATGCGGCTATCACATCAGTGGCGGAAGCCTACCTTAAGTTGCACTTGCTCTCTTTGCGACTGGTACGGCCTAATTCCATTAATCTCGAGGGGCTTTTTGCTGCCTTGCCTAATATAGCTTGGACCAATCAGGGGCCGTTGTACCCGTCTCAAGTCGATTCGATTCGGCTGCAAGAACTGGAACAGGGGCGTACTCTCTGGGTGCATTCTCTGGATAAATTCCCTCCTTTGACCCAGTACATAATCCCAGAAGGAGTGCGTATCGCAGATACAGCCCGGGTGCGTTTAGGCGCATGGATTGGCAGTGGTACCACGATCATGCACTCTGGTAGTATCAATTTCAACGCCGGTACCGAACAGACCGCCATGATAGAAGGCCGGGTATCAGCTGGCGTGGTGATCGGATCAAACAGCGATTTAGGCGGCAGTGCCAGCACCATGGGGCGCTTGTCGGGTGGCGGAACCGAGTTGGTGAGCATGGGTTCGGATTGCCTACTAGGCGCCAATTCCGGATTGGGGATTGCTTTGGGCAATAGGTGCACGGTAGAAGCGGGGCTCTATATTACAGCGGGCAGTAAGATCCGCCTGTTAGATGCCAAGCGTCAGCTGGTGAAAGAATGTAAGGCCAGAGAACTTTCTGGTGCCGATGATTTGCTGTTCTGGCGCAATTCCATAACAGGTGCCATTGAATGCCAGCAAAACCAGACCGATGTCTCTTTAAACCCCGATCTACACAGCCATAACTAAATTGGGAGCGCTGAACATGGACACGCTGGAGCTGGCACAAAAATTGATCCGCATTGAATCTGTGACTCCGAAAGACGGCGGTTGTATGGATTTAATTATCGAGCAATTGCAGCCTCTTGGATTTATTGCAGAGCGGTTAGCGTTTGGAGAGGGTGCTGAGCGCGTCGATAATCTTTGGTTGCGGTTGGGTACGGCAAAACCGTTATTTTGTTTCTTGGGTCACACTGATGTAGTACCGACGGGCCCAGAGTCACACTGGCACTATCCACCCTTTGCGGCAACTGCTAGAGACGGTTGGCTGCATGGACGCGGAGCTGCCGATATGAAATCTGGTATTGCTGCCATGGTGGGCGCTTGTCGCCAATTTCTACAAGAAGCTCCGCTTCAGCAAGGCTCCATTGCGCTGCTTTTGACC
>JBPCXB010000157.1:0-1687 GCA_051008935.1 Gammaproteobacteria bacterium
GTGTATCCGTTTGAGATATCCGTTGTTTAGGGTTGTGTACAGAGGAGGGAGCAGTGAGTTCGTTACCACAAGAGGCTAATAATCCGGATGAGTTATGGCTTAGAGGGGGGCAGTATAGAAGTACGCAAGATTTATGGGATTTTTTGTTATTTGTTATCAAGTTTCGCAATCTGGCCCCTTTCAATGCCTATTTGCTACATACCCAAAAACCCGGCAGCACTTATGTGGCGTCAGATTCGGACTGGGGGTATCTGTTTAAGCGCAGGGTCAATCCAGAGGCGCGGCCCCTGATCATATTACACCCCTTTGGCCCAGTGCGGTTTGTGTTTGATGTAAGCGATACCCAAGGGGAGCAGCCTCTTCCTGAAGCGTTGTTTGAGCCTATTCAACCGATTGGTGAGGTACCTTCAGAGATGTTTGACCAGCTGGTTGCTAATTTGCCCAGAGTGGGCATTTCTTATCATGAGGCAGATTATGCACCCGATGCGGCTGGCCTCTTGAAGCACGATGCGCATAAAGAAGTTACGCAAAAGGTTGGTGAAAAATCAGTGCGTATTAGGTTTCGTCTTATAGTCAATCAGCATTATTCGCGTACTGCTAAGTTTTGCACGATTGCACGCGCTCTGGGGCATATATTTTGCAAGACTCTTCCCGAATATGCTTATTTGCATAAAGATAAATGGCGGCTGCCTAGCATGGAGATCTCTGCTCGCAAATTGAGAGAGTTTTCAGCAGAAAGTGTCTGTTGGCTGGTTTGTGAACGGGCGGGCCTAAAGAGCGAATGGCACGATCTGTATTTGAAAACCTATTTTGATAGGAATAGCTCAATCGCTCATGCGCGTATTGAAGCCATCATGAAGGCCGCCGGAAAAGTAGAGGCGATGATGGTAAAAACAATTGCCATCTCCGAAAGCGTGAAGGTACCAAAGAACGATCTTGACCAAGCGCACTTTGGATAAGCTGTATCATATTGCGCATATAGATAGACTGGCTTCTATCTATCGAGATCAATGGCTTTATTGCGATGCCTTAATGTCTAAGCGTAAAGGCAGCAATGGGCTGATCGGAATGCAGCACATTAAAACAAGGCGGCTGCACTTGCCGTTGGCTAGCCACCCTGGATTGCATGTGGGTCAATGCGTGCCTTTCTACTTTGCGCCACGTTCTGTGATGCTGTATATCATCAGCCGAGCAAACCATCGTGATGTGGCTTATACAGGCGGGCAAGACTCTATTGTTCATTTAGAGTTTGGTTTGCAACAGATGGTGTGCTGGGCTGTTAGTCAACGTAAGCGCTGGGCATTTACAGATCGGAATGCAGGGTCAAGCTATTTTTCAGATTTTGATAATCTCGATAAATTCAATCGGATAAACTGGCGTGCAGTGCGGGCAAGAGACTGGCGTAGTTGTATTGAAGAGAAGCAGGCGGAGTTTTTGGTGGAGCACTCTGTGCCATGGCGGTTGGTTGAGCGGGTGGGAGTTATTGATAATAAGAAAATTAATCAACTAAATCAAATACTTACATCTGATTTAGATAGGGCAAAATTGGAAGTAATGCCCAGTTGGTATTACTGAGGGAGTAAGCGCATGATCAGCTACAAGCAGGGGAACATACTAGATGAACCAGCGCAAGCCTTAGTCAATACGGTTAATTGCGTAGGCGTAATGGGGCGAGGCATTGCGCTAG
>JBPCXB010000158.1:0-2219 GCA_051008935.1 Gammaproteobacteria bacterium
CCCAGCAATCCACTCAAGCTGCCGGAATGTACCGAGATATCGACTTCCTGCGTACTGCAGTACTGAGCTGGAGACAGTCCAACGGCGGAGACTTTACCGGCCTATCTACACAGGAACTGGCTGATGCCGGCCTGACCCCGGGACGTTTCAACTGTGTTGCAATGCCTGATGCTGATGAAGTCGGTTGTGCGACTAACCCCTTTGGCATTAACTGGACACTGGCTGTCGCTGCAGATGCCAACCAGTATGTGCTGACCATTACTCCTGGATCGGATGCTGAAGCTTCTATCGCTGCACTGGCAAGCCGCTATACCGCCGATACAGAGGGTGTCATCGGTGTGGTTGAAAGTACTACTGCCTTCACAATTACCTTGGAAAGATAAAGGGATCTGCTGTCAAGCACCGCTGACAAAAAGAGCGGGGTTCCCTGTTTTTCAATTCTGGTAACATCCCGCTAGCCTAGCGAAATACCCCTCTGGGTAGAATGGATGTGTGTTAGAAACGTTTTGAGAAGATACTAGCCAAAGACAAAAATGCGACGCTTGTACTGCATGAGATTACAAGGCTTCACTTTTGTCGAAATCGTACTGGTACTGGGAATCATCGCTGGCCTTGCCGCAACCTCATACGCCTATATTCAGTCGACGATCCAGAGCAACCAGAATGTGCAGCTGTTTCAAGATATCAATCTGATTCGAACAGCGACTTTCAGTTGGAGACAGTCCAACGGCAGCGACTTTACCAATCTAGATACCGACGCTCTACGCCAAGCCCTTTTGATACCCGAGCGCCTCAACTGCGCTCTGGATGCGGATATATCCTGCTCAATTAACCCTTTTGGCACCAGATTTGACCTGGCTGCTGACCCTGCCAACCCAGCCCAGTTCATACTCACTATCACCCCAGCATCAACAACCGCAACCGTTATTGCATCCGTGCAAGCCTTTTATCAAAATCCCAACAATAATAGTGCTAGTACTGTCGATATCGCAGCTGACAACACAGCCTGCGCTATCACCTTCAACTCCTAAAATAGTGTAGATAGATAGTGTTAAAGGCCGTCTAGAGCACAACGCTGACCGAACTAGTTTCGGGCAGCCTTTAGTAATAAAAAAATCAGGCGGACTAGTACTTTTTTTCTAAAGGCGACTGGTATTTTTTTACTAAAGGTTGCCTGAGACAAGCGATTTTTACTTTTTCTCTAAAGGCGCCCTTCGTCAAGCTCAGGGCGCTGGTGGTAGAGTAGAGAAGATCGTGTTTAGGGCGCGTGGTGGTGTAGCAGGAATTTGTGTTTAAGGCTATCTAGAACACAACGTTGCCTGAACTTGTGACTTTTACTCTTTTCTCTAAAGGCGGACTGGTACTCTTTTTCTAAAGGCGTCTTGAGTCAAGCTCAAGACGCGTAGTGGAGTAGCAGGAATCTGTGTTTAAAGTTACTGCCTTTCTAGAACACAACGTTGCCTGATACTGCGACTTCGCGCAGCATCAGGCAACCTTTAGAGAAAAGGAAAAAATAGGGCAACCTTTAGTAATAAGTAATAACTTTGGTCTTGAAAGCCTGTAAGCTATGACAAAATAGAATACAGACATGGATACACTATGCGAGTCGCACCCATAGGCCGGGCTACTACCAACCACAAACCCCATTTGTGGAGACAAGCTGGGGTCACATTACCTGAAGTGCTACTGGTGGTCGCTCTGGGATTAGGTGTGACAATTGGCTTTACCGCCCTCTTTAATAGCCTGACGGTCTCTGTTGAAGAAGGCGATATGATCGAAGTCGCTACACAGATCAATGCCATACTGTCTGCTTCTCAGCAATACGGCCAACTCCACAGTCGATACGGTGGGCTCAATGAGAATCTCCGTACCCAACCGCAATTCTGTGGCCTCACTCAATCGCAGGGAGCAAACCGCCAGCCCTTTGTCATTACCCCGCAACAACTGGCCGATCTCAGCCTTCTACCCCCTTTGGTGCAGCCTGATCAGAATTTTCAAATTGGCGGATTTCCTATAGGATGGGATATTGAATACCGACCGGACAGTGAAATTATCGGTATTGAAACCGTGCTCCGCCAGGTTCAGGATGCGTACATTCAAGCACAGATAGCGAATCAAGTACAAATTTTTCTAGTGGATTGGGCAGCTGAGTTGGCTATCTTAGACACTCATTGCAACCGAATTGCTCAACCAGCAGATATTTTAGCCCTCACCTTGAC
>JBPCXB010000159.1:0-5160 GCA_051008935.1 Gammaproteobacteria bacterium
AGCTCAATACGATGACCAAAGCTTTTTGGGGTGAATTGCCGGATATTATTCGGCAGATTGATAAGGGAGCCTTGGCGCGGGTTATTGTGCTGTCTTCTACGGGGCGGCATTTTTCGGCCGGTATGGATTTGGGGAATTTCAGTAATGCAGGTTCGCCGTTTACACATGACGGCAAAGAACTGGATCATGCGCGCCGAGCAGATTTGGTTTTTAGAAACACCATGCAGCTGCAAGATTCTCTCAGTGCATTAGAGCAGTGCCGGATTCCGGTAATTGCCGCTATTCAAGGCGGGTGCATCGGTGGTGCTGTTGATCTAGCCACTGCCTGTGATTTACGCTATGCGACACAAGATGCTTGGTTTTGCGTTCAGGAGACAGCTATTGGCATTGTTGCCGATGTTGGTACTCTGCAGCGTTTGCCGAAACTTATTCCAGACGGGATTGCGCGCGAGTTGGCTTTTACCGGCGATCGTTTGCCAGCCCAGCGTGCGCTGGAATTAGGGTTGCTTAGCGCAGTAGCGGAAACTCAATCCGAACTGATGGAGCAGGTTGAACAGGTCGCCGAGCGTATTGCCCAGCATTCGCCATTGGTTACCTCGGGTGTGAAACAGGTCATGAATTACTCGCGGGACCACAGCGTCTCTGAAGGGCTGGAGCATGTTGCATTGTGGAATGCTTCGATGCTGTCCAGTGTGGATCTGACTGCTGCGATGACTGCTTATAGCAACAAGAAACAGGCCAGCTTCAACGGGCTGGGCGTAAAGAAAGATTACTGGGAAACTTGATGGCTGCTTATGCGTAAGGTATCTCGACGATACAGTACGCCAGATTGGTCATCAATTCCATTATTGACAAGAGGACACTAACATGAACAGATTTTTTACGAACTATGAAGGTCGGTGGCTAGGGCTGCCGATGCTGCTTTTAGTAGCATGCAATCCTGCTATGGCACAGAATACGGTATCTGATGCTGCTGAGCAAGTAGTCAATAAGACTGCTGAAGCCTTGCAGGGTGAGGCCAAAGAATTGGGTATAGTCGAAGAGCTAATTGTTGTGGGATCTAGGGTCCCAGCTGCGTCGGCCCAAGATACCCCCTTGCCCGTAGATACTATATCGGGTGAAGAAATTTTGGAGACCGGCTATACAGATGTAGGCTTGGCGCTACAGAATACCTTGCCGTCGTTCAACTACTCTTACACTTCTATTGCGGATGGCACAGACTCTTTGTTGCCTGCTACGCTAAGGGGTTTGGGGCCCGACCAGGTGCTGGTATTGGTCGATGGTAAAAGGCGCCATACCTCTGGTTTGATCAACGTCAACGGTAGTGTCGGCAGAGGGTCCGCAGGGACTGACCTGAATGCTGTTCCTTCCATTGCTTTTGAGAGGGTGCAAGTGCTGCGTGACGGCGCATCGGCCATCTACGGTTCTGATGCCATTGCTGGTGTGATTGATTTACGTCTCAAGCGCGTACAGCGTGCTACCATCAGTGCACACAACGGTGGGTACAGCGAAGGCGATGGTGCGACCAACCGGTTTTCTTTTGCTTGGGGACAGCAAATTAGCGATAACACCAGTATTTTTGTGGCAGCAGAATCCAGAAACCGCAACCGAACCAACAGGGCGGGTCTGATGGGTACTCGTAATTACAATCTGGTAACGGATTCGTACACTCCAACGGCTGCGGAGCAGGCGCAACTAGACGCCGAAGAGACGAATGGTTGTGATGCTGTGGCCAATTTTTATTGCGATCCACGGGAATTCACCCTAGATCGCCAAACTTTCCGTGTAGGCGATCCGAATACTGAGCAGCTCTCTGCTGTGGTCAATTTTGTGACTAAGCTGGGCTCGGGCGAGTTTTACGCGAATACGACTCTATCGGAAAGAGACAACCTGTCGGGCTGCTTCTTCCGCGAAGCAGATGACGTCAATAGAACGAACCCAGATTTGTACCCTGATGGTTATCTACCTTTGATTGGTACCAAAATCGAAGATACCTCTGTGGCAGCTGGTTACCGTTGGTCTTCGGGTTTGGGCGAATACGATGTGTCGTTTAGCCAAGGCGAAAATGTTTACGATTTCAGCGTTCATAACACCCATAATCATTCGCTGGGGTCTACTTCGCCGACTGAGTTCTATGCTGGAGGCCCTCGCTACAGCCAGACCAGCCTCAATTTTGACGGGCTGCTGACAGTTGGGCCTTGGATAGGGATTGCCTACGGTGCTGAGTACCGTACTGAAGAGTACAACATCCAGCCCGGAGAGTTTCTCTCTTATGCTGCAGGTCCGGCTGATGACTTTGTGCGTGCCAGTGATGCTTCTGCCACGGCAGCTTTTGGCGCGCAATGCTTTCCTGGTTTCAGACCGCGCCCAGAAGGTTTAGGCGGCGATAGGGATAATCTGTCGGCTTATCTGGAGATGGGTTTTGATTCAGGTGCTGTGAATGTAACAGCTGCCGGGCGTTTAGAAAGCTATTCGGACTTTGGTGAAGCCTTCACCCTGAGGGTAGCGGCGCTGTGGCGCATCACAGATGCCATTAGGCTGCGTGGCTCTATAGGTAATAGCCTGCGGGCTCCTTCGCTGCAACAGCAGCACTATGAGACCATCAGCACGGCCAGTATCAATGGCGAGTTAGTGGAAACAGCTACGCTGCCCAATGACCATCCTTTTGTGCAGAGTATTGGTGTTCCGGAATTGAAAGAGGAAACGTCTCAGAATATCAGTCTGGGTCTGACGCTTGAATTCTCTGACAGCATGGATCTGACACTGGACTACTACTCCATCGATATCGATGATCGTATCGTAATCTCTGGGCAGATCGAAAGTTCAACTGTTGCCGCCGCTCTGGATGATGCGGTAATGGGTAGTGATGCTGAAACCATTCTGACGTCATTACAAACGGTCTACACTGAAAACAGTATTGCAGCTGCGCAGTTCTTCTTGAACGCTGTCGGCACGGAAACAGAGGGTGCAGATGCTGTATTCACTTGGAAGCAAACAGGTCTGGGTGGGGAGTACACTCTCAAGGTTTCGACCAATGTCACCGATACTGAGATACGTACTGGCGTAGCCATTCCCAACCTGCTGTCGACCTTTGAAGAGGACCAGATCTTTACGGCTCGTGACCGCTCGATCATTGAAGATTGGCAGCCTGGCTCAAAGACTGTGATCAGCTTTGACTACAAACGCCAGAGCTTGTCGGTCAATGTCTCTCTTCGACGTTACGGCGAGTATGCGGTTGTAGATAGTGGGTTGCGTCAGGAATACGATGGTGCTGACTTGGTCGATGCGCGTGTGGGTTATAAGTGGGACAATGGCTTGCGGCTGGCAGGCGGTGCGCTCAACCTATTTGACGTATATCCGGAAGAGGATGTCATTTCTCAATCGCGCGCAGGTACTATTGCGGGAATTGTCGATTCACCCTTTGGTGTATTCCAATATTCGCGCGGCTCGGCTCCTTTTGGTGTAAACGGCGCTTACTTTTACGGGGAAATCTCTTACACCTTCTGAGCTTCTGCTCGGAACACTGGTTGCTCAGGGGTAGACAGGCTGGGCTGGTACTGATAACCACCGTTGCAGTACTGATTGATTTGTTGTGGTTGCTTGATGTTGTTTTTGATGACCCAAGCAGCCATAGCGCCCCTGCTGCGTTTGGCATAGAACATGACCGTGCGCCAGCCAGATTGAGTCTGGTTTTCGAAGCAAGGGCTGATAATGTGAACGCCCTGCTGTGCCAGCTCATCTAGAGCAGCTGCCTGAGCATATTCGCGAGAGGCCAGATTGAGGATCCAAGGTTGGTGTTGGGGTGCTTCTTGCTCTCGCAGGGCTTGGCTCAGATATTGGCCTAGGTTGGCGCGCCAGAATGCATACAGGTCTTTGCCCATGGGGTTTGCCAGCCGAGTGCCCATCTCCAGTCGGTAGGGTTTGATCAGATCCAGCGGGCGTAGCAGCCCATGCAGGCCCGATAGAATGCGCAAGTTTTGCTGGGCGTGCTGCAGATCGGCAGCGGTCCAGTTGGTTGCATCGAGCCCCTGATAGACGTCTCCTTGAAAAACCGCAATGGCCTGTGCGCAATCGGCCTCGGGTTTTTCTGGCGTGTTCCAATTCTGCCATCGTTCAAAGTTGAGCAGGGCTAGATTGTCGCTGATTTTCATGGCTTTTTTGAGCTCGTTTGGCGCCATTTTGCGCATGCGCTCAGCCAGAATGCGGCTTTTATCCGCAAAGCCGGGCAAGCTCCAATCATCTGTGGTCAGTGTTTGGTCAAAGCCCATTTTTTTAGCAGGCGAAAGCAGGATAATCATGTTTTGAGATAACGCCAATCTGTGCCATCGGTTCGATCCAGAAGCTCTACGCCTTGATCGAGTAGCTGTTGCCGGATGTGGTCTGCAGCAGCATAATCTTTATCCATCCGCGCATTGTTGCGCTCGATGATGAACTGTGCAATGCGTTCAGGGCTGATAAGGCTGTGTGACTCGAGATTTTGAAACCATTGGTGCGGCGCCAGGTTGAGCAGCCCGATTTGCTGGCCGTAGAAGAGCAGTTCGGATGCCAGCCGGGCCTTGGAAGCGGGCTGGCCGCCCTTGCGGTTGATTGTGTGCGCCATGTTCGATAGCTGGCTCATCAGAGCCGGTAGGTTCAAATCGTGCAGCAGTGTCTGTTCCAACTCTTCGTTATAGGGGGGACTCTGACCCTCTGCCGGAGGTGCTTTTGCGGGTGGATTGCTTTCAAGTGTGCTGTACCATCGATTGAGTACCGCACGGGATTCTTCGATGCGTTTTTCGCTGAAATCGAGTGGGCTGCGGTAGTGGGCGCTGAGTAGGCTGTGCCGAATGGTTTCTGGGTGCCATTGTGCCAAAGCAGTTTTAATGCCAATGACGTTGCCTAGAGATTTAGACATTTTCTCTTGGCTCATGCGCAGGGGTGCAACGTGCATCCAGTGACGTGCAAAAGCGCACCCCGCTCCATGGGATTGTGCGAGCTCGTTTTCGTGATGGGGGAATAAAAGATCCAGCCCCCCTCCATGCAGATCGAACTCAGAGCCTAGATGTTCCATAGACATGGCAGAGCACTCGATGTGCCATCCGGGCCGGCCTTTGCCCCAGGGTGAGTCCCAGACGGTACCGACGCTATGGTCGCGCGCATCTGCTGCTTTCCAGAGTGCAA